>NZ_RKSM01000001.1:947839-1263786 GCF_008729015.1 Haloarcula sp. CBA1129 | reverse complement strand
GACGTGCGAAACGTCGGTAACGGGCGGGTAGATCGGGAGGTCACAGTCCAGTATCGAGGGGCGCAGCGAACGACGACAGTGGCTGTCCCGCCGGGACAGGAGCGGACCGGGACTGTCTCGTTCAGGGCGTCCGAACTGGGGACCGCAAACGCCTCCGCTGGGGAGTACACCCATTCAGTGACTGTCGTTTCGCCGAACGCCATCGAAATCCCGAGCCAACTGCCGTCACAGGCCCCGCCCGGGTCCGGGCTCTCGGTCCCTGTCGTCACGAAAACTGGGGACCCTGTTTCGAACGCTACTGTCACAGTGGACGGCCCGGCGCTCAGCACTGGATCGAGCGGCGTCGCCGTCGTTCCCCTGCCACGCGAGTCCGGGAACTACACGATAACGGCCCGGTCTGGAGACCAGACAGCAACACACGAGATTCAGATCGTTCGTGGAACTCAACGGGAACTGTATGGAGAGTTATCGATATCACCATCTTCGGGGTCTGTGTTAACGACGCCAACGCTCAGAATCGGACTCGCAAACCCATGGCAGGAACCGATTACACGCACTGTCGGTGTCATCGGTCCCGGTGTCTCCCGGAACCGGACAGTGTATATGCCGCCCGGAAACGTCACGCAGACACGGTTTTCCCCGGACAGCGGACGGGGTCAGCCCGGAACGTACACCTATCGGGTGACAGCGAACGGGACCACCCTCGCTACGGCGGAGTACAAAGTGACGGGGGACCGGCGACTCGCATCCGCAGTGGCAAGTAGCGGGTCGTACGCGTCTGGAACGCCCATCGAACGCTCTGTCGAGGGCGTGTTCGGGAACGTTCAGCTGATTCTCGGCGTCCTTGTCGTCCTCTCAGCGCTGAGTACTGTCGGCAGCACAACGGCGACGTTCGCGCAGGGCGTCCACGCGCGTCGGCAGGCCATCGGCATCCACCGCTCGACCGGTGCGACCCAGTGGCGAGTCCTGCGGACGATTCTGGCCGACATCGCCCGTATCGCTATCCCGGCGACGGGGCTCGCACTCGGGTTGTCAATCGTCGCGTTAGAGTTGCTGGAGCGGGCCGGCTGGCTCGTCTTCTTTGGCTTCCGCCTCTCCGCGCGGACGCCGCCGACCATCCTCGCAGCGATATTTGTCGGCGGCGTCTCGCTCGCCCTGTTCGGTGCCCTCGTCGCAACGGTGCCGTATCTGACGGCGTCACCGGTCTCACTGCTTCCAAGTGGCGACCGGACTCGAAGGCCCGACGACGAGTTGGTCGACGAGAGACAGCCTAGCGACGACTGAACCGAAGTGCTAGGGCAGATAACCCGGCGACCGTCGGTCGGAACTTTGACTGTCTGCCGACAAGAAGCCGTTGTATGGCGACCCGACAGCGCCAGCAGTTCATTTACGGGCATCTCATGTGGGTGCTTGGTACCATCCTCGTGTTGACCCTGCTGGATGCGCTGACCTTAGAGCTGTTTTTCGTCGTCTCGCTGATCGGGTTTCTCGTCACCGTCGAACTGGTCGCACCGCAGGCCGTGTCGCCGCGCTGGCGACGGCGGCTCTGGTGGCTCATCGGACTTGGTCTGGTGGGCTTTGCCTACGTAGTCATCAAACGGATCCTTGCGATTCTACCGCCGGGGCTGGTCTGATGGCGCTGCTACCGCTCTCTGAGGACTCCCGGCTGCCGTCGCTCACTCTCCCACAGCTACTACTTGCCACCTACACAGCCCTCACGTTCATCGCGCTCGTCTACGCCGCGAGCACGTCCTCAGCGGCGTTCGGCGCGTATAACTCCCAGTGGGACGGAACCGGCGAGCTCCGAAACGTCGCAGCTGACGCCGGCGCAAATGTAACTGTTGGAACGAACGTGAGTCAGTATCCGACGAGTAGCGCGGACGGTACTGTTGCGGTCGTCCTCTCGCCGGCGGCGTCGTACTCGTCGAGCGAGCGGACACGGATTGCGGAGTTCGTTCGAGGCGGTGGGACACTCGTCGTCGCCGAGGATTACCGTCCGCACGGAAATGACCTGCTCGCTGCCGTCGAGGCAGACGCACGCTTCGACGGCCGTCCGGTGTACGACAACCGAAATTACTACCGAAACTCGTCGTTCCCGGAAGCGACGCCTGCCGGCGACTATCCGGAGACGACCGGGGTCGATACTGTCGTCCTCAACTACGGGACGACTGTCAGGGCTGGCGACGCGACGACGCTCGTTAGCACCTCCGAATACGCCTACCTCGACACCAACGGTAACGGCGAACTCGACGGCGAGGAACAGTTAGCGTCCCGACCCGTCGTCACGAGTGAACCGGTCGGCGACGGGCGGGTCATCGCCGTCAGTGATCCGAGTATTTTCGTGAACGCGATGCTCGAACGCGGTGACAACCGACAGTTCGTCCGGAACCTCGTCGCCAATCACGACACCGCCTTGCTGGATTACTCACATGTCAGTAGCGTCCCGCCAGTGGCTGCTGCCGTTCTGGCCGTGCAGCAGTCTGACGTGTTGTTGCTGTTCTGTGGCGTCGTGCTGGTTGGGCTGCTATTCGCGTACGACCGTCATCTCGACGAGTATCTCCGTGATCGGCTCCGAGAATACGGGGGCCGCGAGCCGGAGCCGCATCTCTCCCGGGACGGCGTTGAGAAGTACCTCAGAGCCCGTCATCCAGATTGGGAGGCTACACAGGTAGAGCGAGTAACGGAAGCCATTATTAAACAGCGGCCCGAACGTCAACGCAATGACTGATCCGTCGGTGCTGTACGACCGTCTCAAGGAGGAGACGGAGACTGTTCTTATCGGTAACGAGCAGGTTCTTCGGCATATTACTGTCGCTATGCTTACACGCGGCCATGTGCTTCTGGAGGGTGTCCCCGGTGTCGCGAAAACTACGATTGCCACGCTTGTCGCCAACGCGACGGATCTCCAGCACTCTAGGGTCCAGATGACGCCTGATCTCCTCCCTGCAGATATCACTGGAACGACGGTGTATCACCAGCGAAACGGCGAGTTCGAACTGCAGAAAGGACCAGTGTTTACCAACCTAGTCATCGCAGACGAGATCAACCGCGCCCCGCCGAAAACCCAGAGCGCGCTGCTCGAAGCGATGCAGGAGGGACAGGTCTCCATTGAGGGATCGACGCTCGAACTCCCGACGCCGTTTACCGTCGTTGCGACAATGAATCCCCTTGAGATGGAAGGGACGTTCAAACTCCCGGAGGCCCAACGCGACCGGTTCCAGATGAAACTCGTCACTGACCTTCCTAACTCCGAGGAGGAGCGCACAATCCTCGACCGGTTCGATGCAAACCCGACGCTCGACGCGGACTCTATCTCGCAGGTCATCTCCCGGAGCGAACTTCTGGATGCCCGGACAGTGGTCCCTGAAACACACATCGAAGACAGCATCAAGGAGTACATTCTCGCGATCGTCGGCGCAACGCGGGACCATCGAAACGTCATTCACGGCGCCTCTCCGCGGGCGACAATCGCTCTGCAGAATACGGCCAAAGCAGTCGCTCGTCTGAACGGTCGGGAGTATGTCATTCCGGACGATGTAAAAGAGATGGCGCTTCCGGTGTTACGGCATCGACTGATCATGAACAGTGATGCCGAACTAAGCCAGATCAGCCCCGAAGCGGTTATCGAAGAAATCCTCCAGTCGATTACGCCGCCCGGGTCTGACACCGACCACAGTATGGGCGTTGAGACAGCGGTTGGCGACGGCGGGACGAAACGCGAGTTCGAGTAACGACCCGACCGCCGTCAGCCGCTTTCCGGGGCTGGTGTCGTCTCTTGTTCTTGGGCTGTCGCACCGTTCGACGGTGCCGATGGTTGTTCGAGCTCGTCCCAAGAAACTGTCACAACAGCGCTGAATCGCTCGTCATCGCGGGTGTCGACGGTAACTGGGCGACCAAGGCCCGTGGCAAACCCCACTGCGAGCAGGGATACAATGGGGTGGTCTAGTTGGTGGATATCCCCGAACGCAGGATTGTCGATGGCAATGGAAGCGGTTCGGTTCTCGCCATCGGTTTCGATTGTTGTGTCATCGACAAGCTCGAACTGCTCGGACAGGGCTGCAGCCAGCTGTGTCGCTATCGCATCGGGATCGCTACCGAACTTGCCAGACATCGTTTCCGCAAACTCAGCGTACAGACGGTCACCAGTTGGGCAGAGCGATATACCCTGTTCCGCCTCGGTACCGCTCGTAACGAACAGGTCTCCCAACTGCTCCGGGTCGGGAACCGCGTACTCGACGTGCTGGGGGACGAATAGGCACGCATTCGTCTCCGGACGGGCTGTCGTTGGGACATACACCGCCTCGGTCTGTAGTTCCAGTTCTCTGATGAGGTGCTGTTCGACATCGGCCAGCGTGTCGAACACTGTGTCACTGACCGACGCCGAGACGAACCGCTCGGGAGTGAGATAAAACGTGACGATGCCGGCGAACACACCGGTCCCACCGAACGCGATGAAGATGGTTTGTAGGGTCGGAAAGACGAACGACGCTATGAGGGATAATCCACCGACCGCAAAAAAGCCCGTTGCGGTCCGTCTGAACGTTGCTCGCTTTGCGTGGGCGTAGGACTCGCGCAGCCGGCGGTTCTCCTCCCGCACCACTTCTAGCTCCGCCTCAAGTGTCTGGCGGTCCCGTACAATATCCGTCTGCTGGGTAGGTTCGTCGGCCGATGCGTCCGGTCGCGAGGGCTCGGGTTGGCTCATAGGAAATCACGATCCGAAGCTGTGTCTTCAGTCACGATGTCAAGTTCTAGCAGCAGATAGCGATGGAGCAGATAGCCGACGACGGCAATCCCGATGACGAGGGCGGACCCGACCCTGAAGGGGTCCAAGGTCCAGCGCCAGAGCGACAGCCAGACGAGGCCGCCAAGCAGTGGAACGACAAGCGCGACGAGGCTGCCGGCGACCCGACCGTCGGGTGTCTCGATAGTTACCGAAAGCAATGCAAGAAACAGGCCACCTTCGACAAGGACGAGCGGCAGCAGTGACGGTGTTTCGACTGTGACGAGCGCTAGCTGTCCGAGCACGACCGCAAGAACGGGTGTTCCGGACAGATAGAGACCGCCGAGGACAACACCGACGAGACCAAGCCATGCCGGTCCACCTAGGACCAGCCCGCCTGCCGCTACGGCGATGCCCAGCAGGCCCAGTACGGTGGGCAGTGACCGGAGTGAGCGTGCCCTCGTCTCCAGTGCCATATTCATGCGTACTCCCGCTGGTCTGTGTTCGCTGGGCTGCCGGACAGAATAGCTGAGATCTGGTCCGGCGACCCAACCTCGTAGGCCGTCACCGAGTCGATTTCGTTCAGTTCACGCCGGAACTGGTCGAAGGTCCGATACCGTTCGTATGCGGTATCGAGATCCGTGAGGAGGTCCATATCGAAGGCCACCGACGGAGTGATAAACACGATGACCTCCGTCGCGTTGCGTCTCGCCAGTCCAACTGTGTTCCGAAGTTCGATCGGGTTGCTGTCGTCGGTACAGATGACCAGCAGGTCCGCACCACGTATCTCCTGTGGTGCCGCCTGAAACCCGTTGTACAGCGGTTGGTTGGGAAGGTGTCGCTTTGATCCGGCGGCGTCTTGATACGCGAGTAGCGTCGTTTCCATCGGTGATTGTGCGTCTGCCGTCGGGTTCACCGTCCCTGTCATCGTTCCGGTGTGAGCCGATGTCGCGGTGGCTGTTGCCGGCGTTTCAGTTTGGATGTCGAGGTCGCTGATCCGGTGTTTGCACGACCTGTAGGCCTCGGTTCTTGCCACCGGGATTCTCGATTCCGTCACGCCCGCGTCGTCGATAGTGATGTAGCCTAACGGGTCGCGGGTCGTTTCGGCACGCTGCTGGAACGCCGCGGCGACCGCTTTGAGGTGATCTAGCTTGGTTTCGCTAGGTGCACCATCGCCCAGTGTCTGACGGTGATCGAGGACGAGCACCACGCTACGGTTACTCTCGGCTTCGTAGTTGCGGACGTGCGCTTCGTCTAGCCTAGCAGTCGCCTTCCAGTCGACGTATTTCAGTGCGTCACCCGGGACGTACTTCCGGATTTCCTCGGCTGACAGGCCGCCCGTCCTCCCGCGGGCATCGTGTTCGCCGACACCGCGTAGCAACTGTTTCCCGCTCTGGCCAACGTGAATCGGACCGACCGACGGCGACTCGACAGATATCTCAGGGCCGGCCGCCGTCGCGAACGACTGGGTAAACAGCCCGGTGCTGTCACTGACCGTGACTGTGGCCCCGGGCATAGTGTGGTTGCCCACGGTCTCCCAAGTGAGTGGAATCGTCACCGATGATGACTGCATCGACCCATCGAGAGTAATTGCTGGGGAGCGACCCCCCTCTATCCGTGCTGCGAGCGGTACCGTTGCCTTGATTGACAGCGGCAGGTGACCACCGGTGGCGTCAACTGATGCCTGAAGCGTATACTTCGTTTCGGCGTCGGTCCGTACCCGGGACCGATTGAGCGACTGGCTGATAGTGAGTTTGTTCTTGAGTCGTGAAACGCCACGGACGAACGCAAACTGCATTGCGAGCAGCCAGCCTGCGAGCCCGACGGCCCCGACGACTAACAGCGGTGCATCGAGCAGCCCACCACCCACAACGAGACTAGCGATAGCAGTGAGCGTGAGCCAGAACCGCCGGGTGACACGCATTAGATTCTGTTACTGAACCGAGCCCATTGAAGATACCGACAGACGTAGCCGGGTCCTTGTGATATGCGCCCGCTCTAAAAATCAAAATCGATATTGATATCTGGTGGATTATTTACTTAACTGCTGCTCGGAAAGTCTGAGGTATAACTGCTGGAGAGGCACATCAGGTTCCTACTTTCGAAAACCTGTCTGGATGCAGAAACTAAAATCAATATTAATACTACGACTATGGTCCCAGACATCTCAGTCGGCGCTCGCCGCCTCGCGAGCAACTGGTTTCGTCGCCTGCCGCTGTTTCGCGTCGGTGCCATCGTACTCGTCACGCTGCTTCTCGCCGGTGTCGTGTTTCCAGTTGCCGGCACGTCACCGCAGGTGAACACCGCTAGCGGCGGTGGAGCCGATAGTCCGAGCGCACAGCAGGCACACGTCAACGCGAACGGCACTGACACCGACGGCGACGGGTTGTCAGATTCGCTAGAGCGGTCCGTCTACGATACTGACCCAACCGACGTGGATACGGACGGGGACGGCTACCCGGACGGCATGGAAGTCCGCTGTGAACAGGCCATTCCAGAGGCTGACCCACTCCGAACAGACATCTACGTCGAAGTTGATTCCACGCAGTCAACGACGCTCAGTGACTCGGTCCAGACATCAATTATCGAAACCTTCGACGATGCACCCGTTTCGAACCCCGACGGCTCCACCGGGATCGATATCCATCTCGTCACGGACGATACTAACCTCTCGGCTAACGGGACGGTCCACTCGAAACACCACGCTGGCTCCGGGAACGACATCTATGATTTCCGGGCCAACCATTCGGAGTATCGTTCTGACGGCTATTACTACGTCTTGGTCACCGACGACGTCGCATACAATGGGGACGACTACTTCGTCGGCGCGGGCCGACCCGAGATCGCGGCGATGGAGCGGTTCGACTCGACGAGAGTTACCGCTTCGCTGTTCATGCATGAGTTCGGGCACGCGATGGGGCTCGACGCTCATCAGGATGGCATAGACGAGGAGCGCTACTCCCAGACAGAATACGATAGCGTGATGAACTACAACGGACTGTACAGACAGCTCACGTATTCGAACGGTACCGACAGCGTAGGCCGAAACGAGTGGCAGTTCGTCGCCGAGAACCGAACGCAACCCGACATTGAATGCGTTGCGAACGGAACGTGCTCTAGCAGGTGTACGCAGGACTGACTAGCCCGCGAAAGCGACGGTCAACGGTTAGCTGCTGTCGGCTAGCATGCTCATGAAGAACGACCCGAACACCGTCTGTAGCCCGAGCACCACGACTGTCGAGGCCAGAAGGGTTGTCGTGGCTGACGGTAACGCCGCTTCCCCGGCGAGCAGCCACTGTCCGAAGACGCCCCCGAGGTACAGGATACCGACAGCAGCCGCGAGGATACCAATCGACGCGCCGTGTTCCAGTTGGAACCGCTCCCGTATCATGCCGACAAGGACACCATCGGGCTGGTTTATCGGGTTCGCGGCGATGGAACTGAACAGCGCAAGCGTCCAGACCTGATACCCGACGATTGCCAGTAACGACCCGCCGACCATCGTCTGTATACCGAAATTGACGCCACCGACCGACAGCCGACCGATTGACAGCGACATCAACACTGCTCCGACCGAGACTAGCAACAGCGCCGGATACGAAAACAGGTAGTCCGGCGCATTCACGAGCATAAATCGGACGTGTCGCCAGCCGTCACTGAAACTGTCGAGCGTTTCCTCGCCCTCCCGCTCGTGGTAGATAATCGGGACCTCCTCGATTGTGAGGTCGTTTGCACCGGCCTCCATAATCATCTCGCTGGCGAACTCCATCCCGGTCGTCTCTAACTCTAGCGTTTCGAGCGCATCCGTGGTAAACACACGGAAACCGCTGTGGGCATCGCTTACACCGGCACCATAGAACGTGTTCAGGAACCGCGTCAGTAGCGGGTTTCCGACGTATTTGTGGAGCGGCGGCATCGACCCGTCCCGGATTTCACCCTCCAGTCGGCTCCCCATACAGATGTCCGCGTCGCCGTTCTGGACCGGTTCGAGAAGCTGCGGAATCATCTCGAAATCGTATGTCGTGTCCGCATCACCCATCGCAATGTACTCTCCTCGCGCCTTGTCGAACGCGTAGCGATACGCGTACCCGTAGCCCGGTTCGTCAGGAGTCACGACTGTCGCGCCCCGCTCGCGAGCGAGCTCCGGTGTCGCGTCAGTCGAGCTATCGCTTACGATGATCTCAGTCGGGACGCGCAGTTCCGAGATCGCCGTCTTGATCCGATCAATACACTCTACGATTCCTTTCTCTTCGTTGAGGGTGGGCATCACGACGCTCAAAACCGGCATGACTTCGCTCTCTGGCGTGACGAGAAACTCGTCTGCAGTCTTGGACGCGATCCCCTGTTGACCCGTTTGATTTACCTGATTTGCTTGTATCGTCATTCCCGTACCTCGGCTGTAGCTGGTGCGTCTAGTCGCATGCACTCTCCACTCCCCCTGGGAAGCTTTCGATGAATACGGCTAGTAGGCCCCATTTTATTTGATTTCAATGGCCAATTTCTGATAGGTACCGCATGGCTCCCACACAGAATGTCATGTCAAAGCAGCGTATAATAAAGCTGTCGGGTAGGATAACCCATGATTAATACTAATGGTTGGGCAGAGAACTCCTATTCTCCCCTGATCGTACACAATTTCTTCGACCTAGAACCGTCGTATGGAGTGCCATCTATCAGTAATCAACATTATTCACGCACTAATGTACGTTGTGAAGCAGATATCTATCAGACTAGCAGATTATATCTGCCACGGGTTTCACTTACTGATATTTTAATCAGCATTATAACACGGGGCGATCATTGAGTCGCCGCGTCTGTGGGGCGAGCCACACCGAGAAACTACTGCGGGAGGGACGGGTCGGCCGTCCCGGATCTTGTCTGTAGCCGGGAAAAATGCACCACTTCGGGTGAACATATTCCGAGTGAAACCACCCGAGTCAATATGGCCGGTTGGTGGCTGGGGTTCGGGGTTGCTGACCGCCTTACATTGGGCGGCGGAGTCGGCTCCGCACCTCGCCACCAACAGCGTGTATCCGCGGCAGTCGCTCCTCTGATGCACTGATCAGCGTTGCAACGCTTAACCCAAGGACGTAGACGACTCCCAAAAGCATGATAATCGAGATGTCCTTGCTGAACCGAAGCGCCCCACGTATCGATGCCATATGCGTATGTATCCGGCATGAGTATAAGCCGTTGGGGTCTGATTATTAATATTTGTAACTGGGCGGGCGCTATTGTCCAGAGCCGTAGATTTAAGCCGCACTATGTGCTAAACAATAACATGGCGACAGACCAGTCCGAGGGGGCCAGCCTGCACGTGCCACCGCTGGAGAATACGGCGTTTTTCTCCATTGAGGACGATGACGGCTACGTCCGTATTGAACAGTCACTGGGGAATCAGGTCCTGTACACGCCCAATGAGGCGCGGGACATCGCCCAAGCCATTCTCGACGCTGTTGACGAGGCTGTCGAAGAGGAGTAATCCGTCGCCGGACGCCAGTCCTGTTTTGCTGGAAGGCGAGATGGTTTGAACGAGGCCGGTCCAGCCTCAGGTATGACTGATGCAAGCCACCGGGCGGCGGTTGCCGAACGAGCGGCCCGCGCTGGCGGTGTCGTGGCCCGGGAGCAGTTCCGGGGCGAGCTTAGTGTCGAGTCGAAGGCCAATAAGAACGACCTCGTCACGGAAACTGACCGCGACGCCCAGCGGCAAGTCGTCGCAACCATTCTGGAAGAGTTTCCGGGCGACCGATTCCTCTGTGAGGAAGACCTCTCGACGCGGGCCGGACCGGAGGCCGACCACGACCCTGAAGCGGTCGATAGCATCACAGACAGCGGTTCTGTGTGGGTAATCGACCCAATCGACGGGACGGCGAACTACGTCCGTGGGATGCGTCTGTGGGGAACGGTCGTCAGCGCAGTTGTCGACGGTGAACCGGTCGCATCGGTGACCTATCTCCCTTCGTATGGCGACCTCTACGCCGTCGGCCCCGAGAGCGTAACGCGGGACGGGACTGAACTGTCGGTGAGTGAGCGAACCGACCCGGAAACGTTCGCTGTAGCGCCGGTAGGCTGGTGGGATCGGACCGACAGGGACGAGTTCGGTCGGCTGTGCAGCGCTGTCGGCGACCGGTTTGGCGATATCCGCCGTCTGGGTTCGTTCCAAGCAACGCTGGCACACGTTGCCGACGGGGCGCTCGAAGGACTCGTATGCACACGTTCGATGGCCCCTTGGGATACGCTCGCTGGCGTCCATATGATCCGAGAGGCCGGCGGCACAGTCACTGACCTCGATGGCGATCCTTGGACCCACGACAGCGATTCCGTCGTCGCCTCCAACGGCGAGGCACACGAGGCCTTCATAGCGGCCGGAAACGAGGCGCTCGCGGGGGACTGACCACACCGTCGCCACGCGGCTCGTTATCATCTGGGTTGCGGGATGCCGCTCAGCGCACACGCGACCGGAACGCTAAAACCGCCTGCCGCCGGTCACTCGCCCATGAACACGTTCGAGCGAGCCGTCGATGACTTCGGGCCCGGCCGGCTCTGGGTGGGCTCTTTTGTTGCCGTCCTCCTCGTCGCCATCGGAGCTGTTGCGGCCGCTCCACAGGCTGTCTGGGACCGGTTCCTCTGGCGGTACTTCTGGGGCCCAGTGTACGCGGACGCCAAGTCGGCCAGCTGTGCAGAGATGACTGCATCCGGGCCACAGCCGCTATACGATGGCTGTAAAGCAGCCATTCAGGAGGGACGGCTCATCGCTGAGCCGGGGTACACTATCGTCTCCGAGATCGGCTACATGCTGATTCTGGTGTACATGCTCGTCGGCGTCTACTTTCTCCTCGAGCGTCTGGACATCGCCGAAGACCCGAAGCTCTACTTCGCGTTCGTCCCGTTCATGCTGCTCGGCGGCGCGTTGCGGACCGTCGAGGACGCGACGGACCGCGCAGTTGACGCCGGCGTCTCCCCCATCGTCGAGTACCCGCTGAGTTCGCTCATCATCAGCCCCGTCATTTACGGCACGGTGTTCTTGCTGACGCTGCTCGTCCTCGTCGTCTGCGTGGATCTCGAACAGCGTGGCGTCGTCGACAGTTACTACCGGACAACCGGCGCTATCGGCGGGGCCTTCGTCGCCGTGACGTTGCTCTATCTCACGTTTGTCGCGCTCACACGCGAGTACGCGACGTTGTATCCGTCAGTCCTCATCACGACCGTCGGACTGGCATCGGCGATATCGTACGGCCTGTACCGCTTGTTCGAGTCGTATCGACCGGCACTGAACGACGGAACTGGCTACATCGGCCTGCTGGTCATCTGGGGCCACGCCATCGACGGCGTTGCAAACGTCGTCTTGGCCGACTGGCTCGACGCGCTGTCGGTCCCGCTGACGTACTACCCGAAACACCCGGCCAACGAGTTCATCATCGAGGCCACCGAAGCGCTCCAGCCGGCCGGTCTCTCGGCCGCTATCGGCACGTCGTGGCCGTTCCTAATCGTCAAGCTTGCCGTCGCCTCGCTGGTCGTCTCGCTGTTCAATCAGGAGTTCATCGACGACAGCCCGCGGTACGCGCTCCTGTTGCTCATCGCCGTCACTGCGGTCGGGCTCGGGCCGGGCACGCGGGATATGCTGCGGGCGACGTTCGGTATCTAAGGGTCCAGTCGCTTCCGTCTGCGCCTACGGGAACGGATGATGATCCCGCTCGAGTCGTGGCTCGAAGCCCAAGTCGGCCGGGACTTCTTCGGCGCGCTCGCCGAAGAACGCGTCACCGAAGAACAGCGGCTGTGCCGACGGACAGACGACCCGCACCGCCTCGAATCCGAGCTGTTCGAGGTCGCACGTTGTCAGCCGCGTTCCGTACGGCGTGAGCCCAGCGTCAGCTGTCCGGTCACACAGCGCCTTTAGCTCCGCCTCGCCGGAGAGGTCCGCATCGGGGCCGAGCGAGTCCAGCGGGACCGCTGTCTCCGTCGCCGTCAGGTCGTTTGCCTCGCCGGGCGATTCGGCGTATCGTCCGATCGCACCCTGTGCGTCCATGGCGGCCTCTGGACCCATATTGTCGAGTTCCATCCAGTTCTGGACTGCCTCCTCCAATGCGCCGACGGCGGCTGCACCCGGATCCAGATCAGCATCGGTGCCGAGCGCAAAGCGTGGCCACTCGTCCCGTTCCAGCGCGACGGTGATGACCGGCACGTCTACATCCTGTGTCAGTAACAGCGCCGTCACGTCGAGCCCTTCAGACGTTGCACGCCGCCGGAGCGTGTCGTACCGCTCGTGATCATCGACGGCAACTCTGAGCGGCTCGAACGTCGAGTACCACGACAGCATCGCGGCGTCGCGCTCGATGACCTCGTAGAGTCCGGTCAGTAGTGCCTCGGTGACGGTGTTTCCGAGTCCGAGACCAGTCGTCGTTGCTGGTCTGACAGCGTTTGAGGGCGGCGGATAGTGGACAGTTTCGGCGGGGAGCGAGCATCGTTTGTCGGTCAGCAGGTCCTCGGCCGGGACCCAGAGGAGCGCTGTCGATTCGTCCCATTCTGTCTCGTCCCTGACGAACGCATCGGGCGTAACGGCATTTGGAACAGCAGCGACTGTTCCGTGCTGCAGATTCCCTTCGCGGTAGACCCCGGCCGCGTACCGCTCGTAGTTCTCACCCAGTGCCTTCATGAACGCCGTATCCCAGTCGATAGCGACACCTGCGGCCTTGGCAGCGGCCGATACGTCGCTGAAACCGGCGGTGTCGGCGAGCGTCGAGAGGTAGTACGGAGCCGGGAACGATTCGACCTCACCGACTTCTGTGGCGATGCCGACCCGGTCGTCAAGCCCCAGCTCTGCTCGCGACAGCGCCTCGCTGTCTGGAGCCGTCTGTCGGCCGTCGTCAAGGGTACGGCTCGGAGTCCCGTGGCAGTCACAGCCCGGGACCGGGAGGAACCGCCGCTGGGTATGTGGGAGCTCCGTGACAGTCCCGAAGAGGGCGGAATCGCCGTCAAGAAACTCGGTTATCAGTCGACCGGCCAGTGCTCCCGCGAATCGTTGCGTCGCTGCTGTCGGGGCTTCTGTCACTGCCTCGGTGTCATCGACCGTTGCCTCGACCCGAGTCCGCAGACAGTCGAAACAACCCGTCTCCGGACCGAACCCACTGATCGCGGCGTCAGTCACCGGGACGCCGCCGACGCCGCCCAGTTCGACGGCGACCCACGGAATGGCATCGTCTTTCGCCCGGTCGTTCCACGCCGTAAACGTCTCCGAACCGACGGTGTCGACGACGACGGCGAGGTCGCCACTGGCGTCTGTGGGTGTTGACGGCTGTGCTACTGAAACGTCGATAGCAGCGAGAAACGCGGTAAGTGCATCGACGGCCGGTCCACGCCCGACGACTTCGACAGTCTGCATGCCGAACCCCTCGCGGTGGAGCGGGAAAAACCTACGCGGCGAGGATGGACTGGGCCACGGACGCCAGTTCGTCCGGGTCGGCGTCTTTGAGCCGGTCGTCGCCAAGCATCAGGCGGAGTCGCGGCCGGCCCACGTCAATGGGGACCTTCTCGGTGTCGATGAGGTTCATGTCTTCGAGCTTGGTCTTGGTCCGGGAGAACGTCGCCTTGCTCGCCAGCCCGACATCTTCGCCCCATTTGCTGATGTCGTACAGCAGTTCGCCGTTCCGTGCGGCCACGAGTAGGCTGATGGTGACCTCGTCGAGCCCATCGCCGTCGCCGCGGGCCGTCGACAGCGAGTTGAGGACATCGTTGAAGTCCGACGCGGTTTCCGGGCCGATGTCGGATTCCAGCGTGCTCTGGACGCGGTTGAGTGGCGGCGTCCGGAGTGAGTACTCGTCGGCGTCTGCCCAAGCTGTGTCGTAGTAGTCGTAGGCGTTGTCGACGAATGCCGCGTCATCGGTCCCGAGACCGCCGACCGTGTCGCTGATTGTGACGAGTGCGTACACCGTATCGACGGTCACCGCGACAGAGTGGTTCGGCACGTCGTCGAGCAGCCGCATGGTGAGCCGCCCCTCATCGATGAGGTCGGCCGCGGTGCTTGCAACGAGGAAGTCGTCCATGACGTCTTTCAGTGCGCGCTCGTCGGCCAGTAGCCGAACTTCGGGTGCGTCCGAATCTGCGTCCAGTGTCGACACAAGCTCAGAGATGCTCCGCCGCGACGGGTTCACGACGTACACCGGCTCGTCAGTTGCCCCAAACACCGTGGTCAACATAGAACCGACGTCGTCTTGCAGGAGATTTTCGGTCATTGTCCGTTACCAGTAACTAGTGTATTATTATATTTAATTTTATCGGCCAAACTGTGTTGATTTCGCCAACAATCCGACAACACCCACCGGCGAACAGCGATAAAATATTGGTCAGTTGTCCTAAGCAGAAGGCGTTTGCCTCACGGACTGAACCACCTGTTCTGCTCGTCGGGAGCACGCGCATATAGACGAATCGGCGGCTGTGTGACAGTTCTCCACTCCGAGGAAGTCTCCAACTTCGGCACAGTATCAAATCTGTACTTGGTATGCAAGCTGCACAGAGAATGTCGCCTCGTCGCGACTACTCGATTACCGGACTCTGAAACAATCGGCGGCCGTCCCGGCGTCCCTCAGAGCCTGCCGCTCTGTCAGAACTCTGTCCGGAGGCTCGCGGCAAGGTCGTCGGACCAGTGAAACTCCCCGTCGTAGATGACTGGCAGTGATATCTGTCCAAGCGCGTCAGCCAACTCAGAAGCGCCGAGTGAGTGGCTCGTCTGTTCGCCGTTCAGCGCCGCACTGTCGTCGAACGGCAGTCGGTAGCTCTCGCCGGGGCGTTCCGGAGAGACAACCGTACACTGTACGTCGAACTCGGTTTCCCCTTTGGAGAGCCAGACGACCGCTGGGTGTGCTGGATTGGGAACGATTGAGTAGGTCCCGTCGCCGACAACCGCGTAGTCCTTGCACATCATTATCCGCCGCCGGGCGAGTTCCAGCGCTCGCTGAATACTGAATCCGTTACTGAGCAAGCGCGCGAAGGCAGTCCCGACCAAGGCAGCGTGGTTGTCCAACACGTCGGTGAGTGTCACCGCGCCGGCGACCGCACCCTGTTTGACCAAGTCAAGCCCTTCATCGTAGGAGCCACAGGCGTTCAGGAAGAACGTCTGCGTTCGGGCTTCTGACAGCGTCGACAGCGCCAGATTACCGTCGGGACAGCGCAGCCCCTCCTCGTCACAGTGGCCGATGAAGTGGACGAAATCAGTCGGCTGGCGGAACACGTCGGCCAGTTCGCTGACCGACAGCAGTTCGCTGACCTGTACGTCCATCGGGAGGTCCGCTGCTCGGTATATTTCCGTGACTTCGGTGTGTTCGTCGGCCATCTCCTCGTCGTTGAGGACGACCGCGACCCGCTGATTGTCGGTGTCCCGGTTCTGACTCCGGTATCGGTTCGCGTACGCTTCCGGCGGCGTTTTGCAGGCGTCTATCGGGTTCCCCGGCGCGAGCCAAGAGTGTAGCTGGCCTTCGCGCAAGTTCGGCTCGATGACTGGCGGGCGCTTTGCTGATCCGCGGCTCAGATACGAATCCGCCAGAGTTCTGTCGAGGAGCTCATCCTGATCGAGCCGGGAACTGTCTGGCAGGTAGATGAGACTGAGCCGGTCGAGCAGGAAGGGCAGGCAGCGGACCCGCTCCGGTTCCGGCGAGACGTACGTCGAGAGGGGCCACTCCGGCAGAATCGAGTTTACTGCCTCGTCGGAGACATCGACGTACCGTTCGAGCCGTTCAGCCGGCGACAGCGACCGAACTGTGTCCGGGTCAAGCGAGAGGGCGGAGGTGATACGAGGGCCGCTCTCGGCGGGGTCGACGCGTCTGATCTGGCAGTCGAGGTAGAACACCTTCCGGAGCAGTGCGGCGACGCCGGCCTGTAGCGACGGCCACGCGTCGAAAGAGAGGTGTACCGACGTGCCTTCGGCCGTCAACAGTGCGGCATCCCGTGACTCGACCACGACTTCCGCTCCGAGATAGTACGCCAGCGGTGCGCTGACGAGCAGTTCCGCCTCGCACTTTGGCACACGGAGCGTAATGCCGGTTTCGGGACGGTTCTGCCGAACCGTTTCGGGAATACGGGTTGTCTCGCCGGTCGTGACTATCGGCGGATGACTCCGGAGTTCCGGGTGCGACCGGGACGGCTGCATCGTGTGGTGAGCACCGCTCAGATGCGTGATCGCCGTTGCGAGTCCTGCAGGCGTCGCGGGGACCTGCAGATGCGGCCGCTCCGCGTTCGTTTTCCAGATGAACCCGACGGTAATGCTCGTCGGCTCTTGGAAACCAAGCACGGAGGTAACACCGGCTGAGTGGAGCGACGCCGGGCCGTCGAAGCGGACGTGAATCCGAATATCGTCGGTGACACCGAGCGGCGATTCCCGATCACTATCCGCAGCACGAGCCTGCATCGTCAGCAGATGCGTTCCGTTTTGAATCGTCGTCGGTGAATCGACAGTCCGTGCAGTAGCGTCTGCGTCGACTCGGGTTACCGTAGCATCCACCGCCGGCAGCGCTAACTCGGTGACAGTCCCGCGGTAACAGTCGTCGACACGGTGTGGTAACTGTTCGCCGTCCGTGACTTCTCGATTGTGTAACTGGCGCACCAGCGCGGTCGGGTCGACCGTTTCTCCATCCCAGTCCAGCGTTTCACTGCTATCCCGGCCCACCCGCTCGCCTGCCACCCCCCAGGTGACCATGTGTTGATATGTGGAACGTCATCCGATATATACGTACGGGTGTCAGCACGTCGTCACACCCACCGTCCCTGTGGACCGGATGAGGCGCGACACCGTCACACATGCGTAGGCCAAAGGGTAGATTATTGTCGTATCGGTCCTGACTCGGATACATGAGCTACGAAACCGTACGGGAAGCGGACCCGGCAGTCGCAGACGCTCTGGAGGGCGAACGAGGCCGGCAAAACGACACGCTGGCAATGATCGCCAGCGAGAACCACGTCAGCGAGGCTGTGATGGAGGCACAGAGCTCCGAACTGACGAACAAGTACGCCGAGGGCTATCCCGGCGAACGCTACTACGGCGGCTGCGAGTACGCCGACGACGTCGAGGAACTCGCTATCGACCGCGCGAAGGAACTGTGGGGCGCGGACCACGTCAACGTCCAGCCACACTCCGGTTCGCAGGCCAACATGGGCGTCTATCTCAGCGTCCTCGAACCCGGCGACAAGATTCTCTCGCTGGACCTGACCCACGGCGGCCACCTCAGCCACGGCCACCCGGCGAACTTCGCCGGCCAAGTGTACGAGGTCGAACAGTACAAAGTCGACGAGGAGACCGGCTACATCGACTACGAGGGCCTCCACGACCACGCAGAGGAGTTCGAGCCGGACATCATCGTTTCGGGCTACTCCGCCTATCCCCGAGAAGTCGACTTCGAGCGGATTCAAGAGGCTGCCGATGCGGTCGACGCCTACCACCTCGCGGACATCGCTCATATCACCGGTCTCGTCGCCGCCGGCGTCCACGAATCGCCGGTCGGCGTCGCTGACTTCGTCACTGGGTCGACGCACAAGACCATCCGCGCCGGCCGCGGTGGCATCATCATGTGCGACGAGGAGTACGCCGACGACATCGACGCTGCCGTCTTCCCCGGCTCTCAGGGTGGCCCGCTGATGCACAACGTCGCCGGCAAGGCCGTCGGCTTCGGCGAGGCGCTGGCCCCCGAATTCGAGCAGTACGCTCAACAGACCGTCGACAACGCCATCGCGCTCGGTGACCGACTCAAAGAGCACGGCCTCGATCTGGTCTCCGACGGGACGGACAACCATCTCGTGCTCATCGACCTCCGACCGTCCCATCCCGACACCACCGGCAAGGAAGTCGAAGAAGCGCTGGAGGACGCTGGTATCGTCCTCAACGCCAACACCGTCCCCGGCGAGACCCGGTCGGCGTTCAACCCATCGGGCATCCGCGCCGGCACGCCCGCGCTCACTACGCGTGGCTTCGACGAGGACGCCTGCCGCGAGGTTGCAGACCTCATCTACAAGGTCGTCGACGCCCCCCACGACGACGATGTCGTGGCGGAAGTCAGCGACCGCGTAGACGAGATGACCGACGAGTACACGCTGTACGAATAGCGCTGCACCGACTCTCGGAGAACGGGTTCTGCCGTCAACGCACCGTCACGTCTCCCTTTTTATCATCTCCAATCGACGCGTCCGGTATGTCCCGCACAACCCGACGCTGGACGCTCTCTGCGCTGGGTGCTGCACTGTCGACGCTCACCGGTTGTACACAGTTCGCCGTCGAGTCAGGAGAGGAAACCGGGCAAAGCGATGGCAGCGGGGGCGAGTCGACAGCGGCAGCCACGGCATCAAAGATGGAGGCCGCGACCGTGACAGCCGAGCGAGCGGCTGACGGCCAGACGACCGATGCCGAGGAACTGGCCCTCCGAGAAGCCAACGTCGTCGACGTGAAAATCGACGACAAAGGCGGCGGCGACTACCGCTTCGACGTGACGCTGTATCACGACGACGACGGCGAGGACGGCTACGCGGACTGGTGGCAAGCCGAGACGCTGGGCGGTGACCGGCTCGGCCGTCGGGACCTCGGACACGCCCATTCGACGGCCCCGTTCACCCGGTCAGAGACGATTGCGGTTCCCGACGACGTGTCCTGTGTCGTTGTCCGTGGCCACGACCAGACCCACGGCTACGGCGGGCAGGCGATGACGGTGGCTGTCCCGGGCGGCGAGACGCGGCCGGTCGCGCAGGGGTCGGAGCGCAAGACGGTCGCGGAGTCGGCCTGTCCCTGAGCGGGGGAGCGGCGACCGCCGCGGCTGGCCGGAATCCGGGACGTTCATACTGCCCCGCGCCGCCGGTGTACGTAATGACAGAGATTATCGACGGCAACGCCGTCGCCCAGTCGATTCGGGACGATCTAGTCGCGTCCATCGACCGGCTCGCCGACGCTGGTGAGCGCCCATCGCTGGCGACAGTGCTGATGTCTGAGGACCCGGCCAGTGAGACGTACGTCTCGATGAAGCAGGACGACTGCGAAGAGGTCGGTATCGAGGCCATCGACATCGACATCGACCCCGACGCGGACGCCGCCGAGCTGTACGACACCATCGACGAGCTCAACGCCGACGAGAACGTCAACGGCATCCTCGTCCAGATGCCCGTCCCCGACCACGTCGAGGACCGCGAGGTCCTGCGGGCTATCGACCCGATGAAAGACGTCGACGGCTTCCACCCGGAGAACGTCGGTCGTCTCGTGGCCGGTGACGCCCGCTACAAGCCCTGCACGCCCCACGGGGTTCAGAAGCTCATTGAGAGCGCCGGCGTCGACACCGAGGGCAAGGACGCCGTCGTCGTCGGCCGGTCAGACATCGTCGGCAAGCCGATGGCGAACCTGTTCATTCAGAAGGCACCGGGCGGCAATGCGACGACGACGGTGTGTCACTCGCGCACCGAGAACCTCGCCGAGCGAACGCGGAACGCGGACATTCTCGTCGCCGCAGCCGGCGTGCCCGAGATGATAGACGGCGAAATGATCGGCGAGGGCGCAACAGTCATCGACGTGGGCATCAACCGTGTCGAGGCCGACACGGAGAAAGAGTACGAACTCGTCGGCGACGTCGAGTACGAGAGCGCGAAGGAAGTCGCGGGCGCAATCACGCCGGTCCCCGGCGGCGTCGGCCCGATGACCCGCGCAATGCTCCTGTACAACACGGTGAAAGCGACGGGCCTGCAACACGACATCGACGTCGACCTCCCCTGAATGCCGACGCTCGCGGCCTTCGAAGACCGTGACGTACTCACTCGGCGGGTGACCCGGGAGACCGACACAGCGGGCGTCGACGGGGTCCGCACCCGTGCCGACCGCGGCCTCCACTGGGCCGTGGGCGCGCTCGTCACCGACCCGGCAGAGCGGCTGCTGTTCGTCCATGAAGACGAGATCTGGAAGCTCCCGGGCGGTGGCGTCGAAGCCGGTGAGACGCGTCAGGAGGCCGTGCGCCGCGAGGTCCGCGAGGAGACCGGTATCGACATCACTGTTGACGACCTCGCCGCGGTCACCGAAGTTGTCGTGACCGACGGCGGGCGTGAGGCGACGTTCTTCTTCGGGACCTACCGCGGCACGGCTGATTCGACGGCGCTCGCGTCGGACCCCGGACTCGACGGCGAGTCGATAGAGACCGTCGCGTGGCGGGATTCAGTCCCAGAAAACTGTCTGGACGAGCGGCTGCTCCGGCGACTCCGCTGACTGCACATACTGTCGGCTATCCGTTTGTGAAGAATTCCGCCACTCTAGAGAGGCGAAGATATTGCAATAGGTACACAGTATCAGACGGTGTCGTCCTCGATACCGGCGAGCCAGTTCTCTGCTCTGACGAAGGCGCTCTCGTCGCCGGTGATGTACGAACCCAAGTCCCGTGCTGCATGGGCGAGGCGGTTCGCGTCGGCGGGGTCGACGTTGCCGTCCAGCGCCTCGATCCGCTTTCGATGGTCGCGTATCCGTCCGGAAAGCTGTCTCGCGGTGGGCTCCGGATTGGCATCCAGATATGTCCGTACGTCCCGCTGATAGCTGTCGACGGCGGCCGCCATCGCCAGACCGTACGGCACTCGAAGCGCCGACGGGACGTCTTCGACAGCTGGACGGTCGCCGTCGTCCGCCCCGCCGAGCAGTTCGTAGAAGTACCGCTCCGCCGAGTCGCCGCTGCGCAACTCTCGGGAGAGGTGTGTGCCGACATGTTGGAGTTCGACTGCGGCGACGAACGTCGGGTCGAGCGAGCGAAGTTCGCCCGCGTCGATGAACCCCCGCTTTCGCGTGTACTCCCGGCACCGCTCCGCAACCGCGTCAGCGATTTCCCGTGTCGAATCCGCGTCGATGCGATTCCGGACCGGCGTCAGATCGAGCGTAGCCGGTGTATCGGTATGTTCGGTGTGCTCGTCGATGCCGACACTGTGGATGCTGCCACAGTCCGGACAGGCAATGCTCCCCGTCTCGTAGTACCGCCATCGCGTGCCACAGTCCTGACACTCGCGCTCCCCGCGGACTTTCATACGTGATGCTGAGAGGGCAGCCCTCAAGATTGTTCCGTGAGGGCTGTCTACGCCCACGCATGCGCTCGGAAGACGAGATTCGCGAGCAGTACGAGTTCCTTGCTGAACAGTTAGCCGACGAGGAGATGGACCACGAGCGGGTCCGAATGATGTTCACCCACTACAAGCGAGCCCTTGGGTGGGTGCTTGAGGAGGAACACATCTAGATTAGTTATAGCTTACATTCGATTTTAATTCGATAACTAACATCTGCTGGACGGGGCCGGTACTTTTAAGTTATTCTGCCCCATTCGACCAAGTGACGCTTCGCTTGGAGGGCCGAAGCGTCAGCGGGGACCAATTCAGGGCGGCAAGCGGTCGCGTTTTTCGCGACCGCTTTCCACTTACTTCGCTGCAAACGACCTAACACGAGTGGAATCTGTACATCGGAAAAGCGACTGCTGGACGATACGACTTACTCGATAGACTGTTCTGTGCCTGTCGCGTTCTCGGGGCACTCCCGTTCGACTTCGATGCTGATCGCCGTCGTCGTCCTTCAGGCCCCCGCGCTCGCCTCTCATCTTAAACTCCGCTTGCGACGGCGGCGCGAACGTGGCCTTCTGTCCCTCCGCGCTGGGCGTGCTGGTAGATCATCGTTTTCGAACAGGGCGCTGTACTATGCCATCTGTATTCTCCGCTGACAAATGCTACTGTTGCCATCAGTTTCCGAGGAATGATTACATTCTGACTGTAGTTACCATATAGATAAATGGATTGCTGAGGGTCTACATACAGAAAATTCGACACCCAGAACTACCGAAACCACGTCAAATTCTCTGGGCCGATATATTTAACAGTATAGATACTAAATCATTACATAGGTGAATCGATGCACGACTTGACAGGATTCCAGCGTGACCTTCTCTACGTGATCGCTGGCAGGGAGGAACCCCACGGCTTAGCTATCAAGGAGGAACTCGAAGCGTACTACGAGAAGGAGATCCATCACGGTCGCCTGTACCCGAACCTCGACACCCTAGTTGACAAGGGACTGGTCGAGAAAGGGCAGCGCGACCGCCGGACCAACTTCTATACGCTCACACGTCGTGGCCGACGCGAGATCGACGCCCGCCGCGAGTGGGAAGACCAGTACGTCGACCTGTAACAGCGTCGCGACGCTTGTGCTGAGGTCGTTGTTTCGCCCGCAGTCTCGCGTCTCTTAATCAGTAATTGGAAGGTGTTTCGGTTGTCGCCTTCTCGTCACTGCTGCTGGTGCTCAAACGGGAACTCCACTGTTCAGTCGTCCTGTGTGTCGCATCGGTGCTGGCGCTGGCTCTCTTGATTTAAAACTGGTAGCGCCGGTCGTCCTTCTCCTGTTGCTGGGGGAAGTCGTTCCCGGTCATCTGGTCGAAGGTCATCCCCGAGAGGTACTCATCGTACGTGCAATCGTAGCTCGACCGGAGATTGAAATCCAGCGTCCCTCGGTCGACGGTCGACTGAAACAGCATGTGAACCGCGCGCCTGACGAGTTCTTCCGGGTCGTCCGGGTCGAGTGCAACAGACAACATCGCGAGTTCGTTGCGCGTCTCGCGGTCGATCGATAGCTCGAATTCGTCGTCGAAGTCGCCGTACGCCGCTTCAATATCGTCCTGTAGGTCGTCGAGGCTCATACGAAAGGAGACGATGAGCGCGAGGAAACCCCTTACGACTCGTCTGGGGCCGCTCTCTCGAAACACAGATGCCTACGATTATAACATATGATAAATTATATCATGGGCTGAACATAACGATGGGTAGCGGTCGATTACCGAAGGATCAGATTAGATAATGACAGGTGGTGGGGATGAGACAGCAGCGTCCAGTCAGCCCGATGGGCTGATAGAGCAGCTTCACGCAATCCTCCCGGACGCGTCCGTGCGTAACTACGCGGCGAAGTTCGCTGTCGCGCTGGCGGTAATCGTTGTCGTACTCACAGCCGTCGGCTTCGGCAGCTACCTGCAGATCCAAGAACGGGTCGTCAGCGGCGCGGCGGCGGACCTCGAAACGTCGGCCACGTATCGCGCCGAGAGTATCGAGCAGTGGCGGACAACCACCGAGACGGAAGCCGTCGCTATCACGGCCGCAGGGGTATATGACACTGGGACGCCCGCAGACATCAGACAGTACCTCACCACGATAGCCACGGCAGAGTCGTCACAGATTCGTTCGCTCCACTACATCTCCACCATCGCCGACTCTCAGATAGTCGTCGCTAGTACTGGGACGAACACAGAAGGCCGATCTCCGTGGGCGGTCGAACCTGCGTGGGAGGCGCCCGTGATGGCGACGATGAACGACACCACCGATGCTGGGAGAGTCGTGCGGTCGACAGCATACGCGGACGGTGACGGCCACTCGATGGCGTTCGTAGCCCCCGTGTCTGATGGCGATGGGGCGCTGGTTCTCGTTTCGAGAGTCCCAGCCGAGCAGGTTCACGGCGAGCGCGATGGGTTCGAGACGCACTTGCTCACCGGAGACGGAGAGCCGGTTATCGGCGGTTCGGGCGGTTCCGCGCGAATTAGTCAGGACGGCCTCCGGGACGCGACAGCGGGCCGAACGACGACTATCGAAACGGAGGACCATGTCGCAACGTACACGCCCGTCAACGGCACGTCGTGGGTGGTCATGACGAGCGCAACGCGAGAGTCACTGTACGGAACGAGCCGGCTCGTCCGCTGGGGATACCTCGCTGTCGTCGGGACGGCAGTCGTCTCTCTGGGCGTCGCGGGATACCTCTTCGGACGGCATACGATTCGGCCCCTGAGACAGCTCCGTAACCGGACGCAGGCGATGGAACAGGGCGATCTCGGTGTTGACGTATCGACGACTCGACAGGATGAGATCGGGCGGCTGTACGACGCTTTCGGAAACATGCGGGACACGCTCCGGAGCCAGATCCGACAGGCACAGACGGCCCGGAAGAAGGCTGAGCGGTCGAGTCACGAACTCGAACGCCAAAACGAGCGGCTAGACGAGTTCGCATCGACACTGAGCCACGATCTCCGAAACCCGCTTACCGTGGCTCGGGGCCACGTCGAACTGCTTGCGACGCGGCTGTCAGACCCGGAGACGGATTCGGCCGACCTCCAGTCCCATATCGAGAAACTCGAAGGCGCACACGACCGTATCGAGTCGATAATCGACGACGTGTTGACGCTCACAAGAAAGGGCGCAAGTGTCGAGGAGACGGCCCCGGTTCCGCTGGAGGGCGTCGTCACCGAGGCGTGGGACAACATCGACAACAAAAACGCCAGCATCGAAGTCGCGGGCAGTCGAACCATCGACGCCGACCGGACGCGGCTCCTGCGAGCTCTCGAGAACCTGTTTCGCAACGCAATCGACCACGTCGGCCCGGAAGTGACTGTCACGGTCGGACTGACGGAACATGGGTTCTATGTCGCCGATGACGGGCCGGGGATTCCGACCGACGCGGTCGACAATATTTTCGAGTACGGTCACACGACGAGCGAGGAGGGGACCGGGCTCGGCCTCTCTATCGTCAAGACAATCGCGGAGGCCCACGGCTGGCGGCTGTACATCGATACGACCTACCCCGACGGCGCGATGTTCGTGTTCGCCGACGTGTTCAGCGAGGACGAACCGGACTGGTACGGGACCGAATTCGAGTGGGGACGGTCCGAAGCCGACGACTGATACTGTCGGCTGTACCTATTGTGAGATGGTCGCGATGCTTTCCAGACGCGGTTTTCGGACGAGCGGCAACGACCGCCACGCACAAATCAGGACAGGGCTAAACGGAGGTATGACTGACCAGCCGACAGCGACGGACCGCTCGGGAGGCGTGCCCACGGACCCGTCGGCTGTCCGGGACGCGCTCGTGGAGTGGTACGAGGCGGACCACCGCTCGTACCCGTGGCGGGAGACGACCGATCCCTACGAAATCCTCGTCTCCGAGATAATGAGCCAGCAGACCCAACTCGACCGAGTCATCGACGCTTGGGAGGATTTCCTGAACCGCTGGCCGACTGCGGCGGCGCTGGCGGAGGCCGACCGTTCTGCTGTGGTGGGCTTCTGGACCAGTCACTCACTGGGATACAACAACCGCGCGAAGTACCTGCACGAGGCCGCAGGCCAGATTATCGAGGACTATGACGGCGAATGGCCCCGCGACCCGGACGGCCTCAGCGACCTGATGGGCGTCGGTCCCTACACCGCCAACGCCGTCGCCTCCTTCGCGTTCAACAACGGGAACGCCGTCGTCGATACGAACGTCAAGCGCGTCCTGTACCGCGCATTCGGTGTGCCAGACGACGATTCAGAGTTTGCAGCGGCCGCGAACACGCTCATGCCAGCGGGTCAGTCGCGGGTCTGGAACAACGCCATCATGGAACTGGGCGGTGTCGCCTGCGAAAAGACGCCGGATTGTGACGGCGCACAGTGTCCGTGGCGCGAGTGGTGTTCAGCCTACGAGACGGGCGATTTCACCGCACCGGACGTCCCGACCCAGCCCGAGTTCGAGGGAAGCCGTCGACAGATGCGGGGCCGGGTCATCTCCGCGCTCAAGGAGTACGACGAACTGCGGCTGGACGAACTCGGCCCGCGTGTGCGCGTCGACTACGCGCCGGACGGGGAGTACGGCCGGGAGTGGCTTCGCGGACTGCTGTCGGACCTCGCGGACGACGGATTAGTCGCTGTCGAGGACAGCGACGGTGATACCGTCGCGCGCCTCCGGCGCTGACCGCCAGTGGCATACACCCTTGAACCCCTGTGGTCAATACGTCCACAATGGCTGGCTTGCTGGGTTCGGTCGTCCTCATCGTCGTCGCAACCGGTGTCATCTGGAAGGGAAGCGCGTACTTCGAACGGGCCGCAGAGCAGTTGAGCAGGTACTACGGGCTGCCAGTGGCGGTCCACGGCGCAATCGTCGTCGCCGTCGGATCGAGCTTTCCGGAAATAAGTTCGGTCGTCATCAGCACCCTCGTCCACGACGAGTTCTCGCTGGGCGTCGGTGCCATCGTCGGGAGCGCGATATTTAATCTGCTCGTGATTCCGGCCCTCGCGGCGCTGTCGAGCGAGGAACTCAGGTCGACGCGCGACATCGTCCACAAAGACGCCCAGTTCTACGTCATCAGTGTCCTCATCCTGTTCATTGTGTTCGCGCTCGGGGCGACGTACGTCCCGGGCGGAACCAATCAGGCGGCTGTACTGACCCCCACGCTCGCAGCCGTTCCGCTCGTGACCTACGGTATCTATGTCTTCTTACACCAGCAGGACGCCAGCGAGCACGTCGCGGACGAAACTCATAGCGTCCGTCCGGGCCGAGAGTGGGGGCTTCTCGGAGTCGGACTCGTCATCATCACCGTCGGCGTCGAGGCGATGGTACAGGGCGCGCTCTCTCTCGGTGTCATCTTCGACACGCCGACGTTCCTCTGGGGGTTGACCGTCATCGCCGCCGGCACGAGTCTCCCTGATGCCTTCGTCAGCGTCCGGGCGGCGAAAAACGACGACAGCGTCACGAGCCTGACGAACGTGCTGGGAAGCAACACGTTCAACCTTCTGGTGGCGATTCCCGTCGGTGTTCTTCTGGCAGGCCGGGCGACAATCGACTTCTTGGTGGCGATTCCAACGATGGGATTTCTGGGGTTCGCGACGCTTGTGTTCCTCGTGTTCATCCGGACGGAACTCGAACTCTCAGACCGCGAAGCGTACACGCTGCTTGGCCTGTACGTGGTGTTCGTCTGTTGGATGGCACTGGAATCTGTCGGGCTCATTGAAACGGTTCGGGGTATCTGAGACGGGCCGCGTTGCTGTCTCCGGTGGGTTGCCAGTGCAAGCTCCGGACCGCGGCAGTGATGCCTGTGAGCGGTCGGGCTGGGTCATCCGGCAGTCAGTGCGTGCTATTCGTTGTCGGTCGATAGCGTGCGGGCGTAAACCGCCTCGTCGTAGGGGTCGCCGCCGATGGTGAGTGTACGAGTCTTTGCTCGCTCGAAGCCGAGGTTCTCGAAGAACTCCCGGCTCCGGTCGTTCGAGGCGAGGTCAAGCGCCCTGAACTGCTCGACGCCGTGTTCTAGAAAGACGCCTTCGAGTCGGTCGTACAGCGCTGTCCCGATCCCTTCTCCATGATGATCTGGATGGACGTACAGCCGCAGCATCGTCCCCATCGTGTGCATGGTGATTCCTTGGGTGAAGCCGATGATTTCGCCGTCCTGTTCGGCGACCAGTAGCGTCGCCTCGATGTCGTCGAGGTCGTTGGCGGGGACGCCGCCGGCCCACCCGTGGAGCGCGCTACCCAGCGGGTCGGCGTACCAGTCGGCTATCGTCTCGTCGATGACGTCGGAATCCAGCGAGTCGTAGGCGTGATGCCACGCCGCTCGTGCGACCCGACGGATGCCGTCGGCGTCCGCATCGAAGGCTCGGCGGATGGTCGTCATGCGTATCCCAACGCTGGACAGATAGATTGTTCCGGGCGGGTGCCACACTGGGTGGACCGGCGTGACAGACGGCGTCGTCCCAGTGGCTCGGTCGAACGCTGAGGCGTGTCCCGTACCATAGATGCTGTGTCTATCGGTTCGTTTGTGCTATCACGGCTAATATCCTCTCCCTGCTGTGTGTGTGTGAACGCTTCCCATAATCTATCATGGTTTATCATTAGGTTTATGTAGTTGACACCCATTGGTGGTCTTGTATGAGGACAGTCATCCTCGGTGTCATCGGCTCCGACGCGCACGTCGTTGGGATTACCATTCTGGAACGAGCGTTCGAAGCGGCGGGGTTCAGCGTAGTCAACCTCGGTGTCCAGTCGTCCCAGTCGGAGTTCATCGACGCCGCGGATGAACACGACGCCGAGGCGATACTCGTTTCGTCGCTGTACGGCCACGCCGAGCAGGACTGCCAAGGGTTCCAGCAGCAGATCAACGAGGCAGGACTGGACGTGACGACGTACATCGGCGGCAACCTCGCCGTCGGACAGGACTCCTTCGAGGAGACGCGCGAGACGTTCAAGGCGCTCGGGTTCGACCGAGTCTTTAACTCCGAAACCGATCCGGAGGAGGCTATTGAGGCGCTGAAAGCCGACCTCGGTCACCGCTCCCGCGAGGAAGCGTCGTCCGAGAAAATCCAGCTCGGCTCCTGAGCGCGGACCTTTTTCAGCCGCTAGTGCCAGTGGAAAATGCATACTCCGGCATACGTTCAGCTATTGCTGTCGTCGACCATAGGCAGCCCGGGGTGCTTTACGACCAGAGCGTGTATGATTCACAATGTCTCATATGACAGCTGAGCTGAGTGACGGCACCGAAATCAAGAACATCCACGACGTGGTCGAAGGATCAAACGGCGTCCACCTGAAAAAGGAGGTCGGCAGCGGCGGACTGGAACGGGTCGCATACATCCCGTATCCGAACCTCCTCTACGTGTACCACGACAACTGAGCGTCGGCCAGAGCGCCCTCCATGGTCGTGACAAACTGGCAACGGAACCGAGACCACTGAAGCGTCTCGTCTCCCCCACCAATATACCGACCCCACTCCATAGAGCCGGCATGACCGAACCACACGTCGTCGGTGTCGTCGGAAGCCTCAGAGAGCAGAGCTACACACGGACTGGAATCGAGCGCGCGCTCGCCGCCGCCGAGGATATGGGGGCAACAACGGAACTGCTAGACCTCCAAGAGTTCGACCTCCCGATGTTCGACGCCGACCACCGCGAGGCAGGCGACGCCGTCGAGTTTACAGACAGCGTCCACGCGGCTGATTCCATTCTACTCGGGACTCCGGTGTATCACGGGTCCTATTCCGGCGTGTTGAAGAACGCACTCGACTACTGCAGCTTCGACGAGTTCGAACACAAGACCGTGGGGTTGCTGGCGGTCGCCGGCGGGAGCTTTCCGATCACTGCGCTCGAACACCTCCGCTCGGTCTGTCGGGCGCTGAACTGCTGGGTCATCCCCCATCAGGCCGCACTTCCGAACGCGCGCAATCACGTCGCTGACGGTCAGATAGTCGACGCCGACATTGAGAAACGCGTGACGACACTTGGCGAGGAAGCGGTCCAGTACGCGAACATCGAGCCGGACCCGGCGTGTTTCGAGAGTACGGAGAACGTCGGGGCAGACGATTAACCACGAGGAGCGCCGCGCGTGTCCCAGCAGTAGGGGCTGCTGAACGAGAGAAGGAAACGGTCAAACCGCCGCGCGCCCAAATTTTCGGTGTGACTCAGTGGGTCGAGAATCCGACCGGTGGCCGGGACCGCGGGCCAACGGCGCTAGTGCGCGCGTGGGTGGAAATACTCAGTCGTCCGCGTCGGTTCTTCCGCACCGGCGTCGCGCCGGGTGATCAGGCTCCGGGACTGGTGTTCGCGGCGACGGTAGTCCTCTTCGAGGAGGTGAGCCGCTACGCCGTCGTCCACCTCGCCGAACGGGGACTCCTGTCAACGGGGCCGTTCGATTACCCCGCTATCGGTGGCTTCTCGCCCGGCGTCGCGGTACTGGCGTTGTTTGCTATCCTCGTGTTCGTCACGCCGGCGACAGTACATCTGACGGCAGCGTTGCAGACGCTGCTGTTGCTTCCCGTCGCGTCGGACCGTGGCGGCGTCAGTGAGACGGTGCAGGTGATGTGCTACGCGATGGCCCCCTGTCTGCTGGCGGGTCTGCCCAGCGCAGAAGTCCGGGTGCTCGTCACCGCTTGGGGCGCGGGCCTGTACTTGATTGGTACTGCTGTCGTCCACAATGTCAGGCTCCCGGTCGCCGCAGTCGTCGGGGCTGTTCCCGCGGCGATCATCTTCGGCTACGGCTTCCGTGGCTTTCAGGCCCTCTCGGTGCTGGTCGCCGACTACGGGTTTTAGGGTCCGCCAGTGCGCGTTTCCACGCGATGCTCAGTATCGACATCGACCAGTTCATGCTGGAACTCAAGGACGGAGCGTTCAAGAGCGTCGGGCCGTCGAACAAGGACGCGACCATCAAGATGTACGACGTGGAGGGCGTCGACGTTCGCGAGTACGGCGACAAGCGCGTGAAGATTGCCTTCGAAGACGAGCAGGGGAGCGAAATCGAGGTCGCTCTGTTCCCGGAACAGGCGAAAGCCGTCGCTTCAGGGCTCGAACTGCTTGAGGAAGAGAGCGAGATGTTCGAATAGCGGACCGGTTCAGTTCGTCCGGAATTCGACAACCGTTTTAGGCCCGACATGCTTGCACCGTGTAATGGGTTCGTGTATCATCTGCGGCAAATCTGTCGAAGGACGCATCTGTGACCTCCACGAGGAGGACGCCCTGTTCGAGTTCCGTGGCTCGCGTGCCGACCAGCTATCGGTCGACCGCTACTACCGCGGCAGTGTCGACGGCTTCGCCGAGTTCGGCGTCTTCGTCGACATCGGCGACAGCGTAACGGGGCTGCTCCACCGGAGCGAACTGGACCAGCGGCTCGATTCCCTCGACTGGGACTCGGGCGACACTGTCTACGTTCAGGTCAAAAACGTACGGGACAACGGCAACGTCGACCTCGGCTGGTCGATCCGCCAGTCCGAGCGCGAGTTCCGCGGCGTCCTCGTCGACGACCCGGAAATCGGCCACTCGGTCCTGCTTGAGAACGAGGACGACGAGGACGACGAGGATGAGCCACAGTCCGACGACTCGGACGAGACGGCATCCCAGCCCTCAACTGACGAGTCCGCGGGACAGAACGACGACGAATCGAGCGCGGACGAAGGCACCGAAGCTGACGACAGCAGCGCCACGAACGCCGGCGCAGTCAGTCGGGCCAGCGATGACGACCGCGTCGAAGGCACCGCGGCCGTCGGCGGCAACGGCGGCGGGTCGAACACCGCTGCTGTCACCGAGTCTGAAGACGAAACCGCTACAGAGAGCGACGGAAGCCAGACGGACGAGGCGACCACTGCTGAACCGGTCGCCGCAGCTATCGGCGACCTCGACGACCACGTCGGTGCGGATGTCCGACTGGAAGGCGAAGTCGTCGGCATCCGGCAGACCTCCGGGCCGACAGTGTTCGAACTGCAGGACGAGACCGGCACCGTCGACTGTGCGGCCTTCGTCGAAGCAGGCGTCCGTGCCTACCCCGAGGTCGAGGAAGACGACTACGTCCGACTAGAAGGCGAAGTCCGCGAGCGTCGCGGCGAACTGCAGGTCGAGACCGAGGAACTCCACGTTCTCGAAGCCGAGGAGCGCGAGGAAGTCGAACAGCGACTCGCCGATGCGCTTGACGACGAGGCCCGACCTGACACGGCCGAACCGCTCGCCGACGATACAGCGGTCGCGGCCCTCTCTGACGAACTCGTCGAAGCGGCGACCCAGATCCGCAAAGCAGTGCTGACGGACCGACCGGTCATCGTCCGCCACGCCAACACCGCGGACGGCTACCTCGCCGGCAGCGCGCTCGAACGGGCGGCCCTCCCGCTGGTCACCGAGCAGCACCGCCGGGCCGACGCCAAGTACCACTACTTCGACCGGCGACCGATCGAGGGCGGCGTCTACGACATGGACGACGCGACGAAGGACACGACGACGATGCTCGACAACCGGGAGCGTCACGAGGAGAAGCTCCCGCTGTTCGTCTTCGTCGCCGCCGGCGGCACGCGCGAGAGCCTCGACGGCTTCGACCTGCTGAACGTCTACGGCGCGCCGAGCGTCGTCATCGACGACATCGACGTCGACGGCGCGGTCGTCGACACGGTCGACGCCGTGGTTTCGCCCTCGGCAGACACCGTTTCCGAGACCACCTCGACGGCGCTTGCAGCCAACGTCGCTGCACACGTCAACGAAGACGTTCGCGACGACCTAGGGCACCTCCCGGCCGTGAGCTTCTGGGAGGACATCCCCGAGCCGTACGTGGCCGCCGCCAGCGAGGCCGGCTACAACGAGACCGCCGTGTCGGAGCTCCGCGAAGCCGTCGCGCTTGAGGCCCACTACCAGTCCTACGAGGACAAGCGCGAACTCATCACCGACCTCGTGTTCGGCGACGACGAGGAAGACGTGGGCGGTCTGGCCGGCCACATCGCCGAGCAGTTCCGCGAGAAGGTCGACGAAGAGGTGTCCACTGCCCGGGCCAACCTCGACCACCGGACCGTCGGTGACGTTGACATCGCCGTCCTCGACACGGACGCCTTTACCCACCAGTACGAGTTCCCGCCGGAGTCGCTCCTGCTCGATGAACTCCACCGGGACGTCCGTGGCGAGAGCGACGCTGTGCTCGGCATCTCGACGGACACGATGTACGTCCGTGCCGATGGCGATCTGGACCTACACGAGCTAGTCAGCGAAGTCAGCGAGCGAGTCCCCGAAGGCGGCGTCGCGACACGGAGCGTCCGCGAGGGAACCATCCGCTATCTGGCCGGCGAGCGACCGGCCGTCCTCGACGCCACGCTCGACGTGCTGTCCGAAGAGCTGTAACGCAGGCAATTTTTTCTCCCCGCCGGCTATCTGCTCGGGTATGAGCGACGGCCCCGTCAACGAAGCCGACCTCGACTGGACCGACCACGACCACGGCGACCGGACGTTCAGGCGAAAGCAGCTCGGTGCCGCCGCAGGTGGCGAGAAACTCGGCGCGAGCCTCTACGCCGTCCCGCCGGGCAAGCGGCTCTGGGTGCGCCACTACCACGAGGGCAACGAGGAAGCGATATTCGTCCGCGGAGGAACGGGAACGCTCCGGCTCGGTCCTGACGCCGACGAGCACGACCTCGAACCGGGCGATTATGTCGCGCTGCCGGCCGGCGAGGAGAGCGCACACGAGATCGAAGCCGGCGAGTCCGAACTCAGGCTGCTGATGGTCTCGACGATGGAGGAGCCGGATATCACCGTCTATCCCGACCGGGAGATGGTCGGGCTGTACGCGGGCTCACCGCCGGGCGGCGAGAAAGCGGACCGGACGCTGTCGACGTATCTTGATAGCAACGCCGAAAAAGAGTACTGGGACGAGTGAGCTTACCGGCTACCGACGTCGAACTCCGACAGCAGCGTCTGGAGCCGCTCGGACTGCTTGGCGAGCGACTCGATGCTGGCGCTGACCTGCGACATAGACGCGGCCTGTTCCTGAGCGGTCGCGGACGCGGTTTCGGTCTCGGCAGCGGTCGCCTCGCTGATGTCCACGGCTTCCTCGACCATCGACACCACCTCCTCTGTTGTGGCCGCCTGATCGTCGGTCGTGTCGCTGATCTCCTGAATGCCGTTGTCGGTCGCCTCGGCGTTCTCGGCCACTTGCGTGAACGTGTCGACGACGTCCTCGACAGCTTCGGTACTCTCTTGCATATCCTGTTTGGCCTCCCGTGCCTCTGTGACCGTGGTTTCGGTCTGGGCCTGAGTCTCCGCGATGAGCTGTTCGATCTCGGTCGCCGAGGCCTGTGTCTCCTCGGCTAGCTGTTTGACCTCGTCCGCGACGACGGCGAACCCGTCGCCGCCCGACCCGTTGCCAGCCCGTGCTGCCTCGATGTTGGCGTTCAGGGCCAGCATATTTGTCTGCTCGGCGATGTCGCCGATGAGATCCACGATCTCGCCGATTTCGGCCATCTTCTCGTCCAGTCGCTCCACGTTCTCGACCGTCGAGTCGATAGCGGCTTGGACCTCACGAGAGCCCTCGATAGCTTCTTCTGCCGTCTCTTCGCCGGCGTCCGCGATTTCGGCCGTCTCACGGGACCGTTCAGCGACGGTTTCGGCGGACGCGGCGACCTCTTCGACGGTCGCCGACAGGTCGGTCATCTCGCCCGAGACCGTTTCGAGCATTTCCCGCTGGTCGGCCGCCCCGCTAGCGATGCCCTGAATCGATTCGCTCATGTCTTCGCTGGCCCCCGTCGCCTCGTTAGCACCGGCCGAGACCTGATCGCTTGTCGACGTAACCTCTTGGGAGAACGTTTGTATGTCCTCTATCGCCGACTCCGTCTCCGTCATCATCTTGTTGAACGACTCGGCGATCTGTGCCATCGCTTCGTTGTCGGCCACGTCAGGGTCAACACGAACCGTCAGGTCACCGTCGGCAGCGGCCGCCATGGCCTCACTGAATCTGCCGGCCGTGTCCTGAAGTTCAGTGTTTTGCCGCTCGACTGCCTGCATTTTCTCCTCCGCCTTCTCACGAGCCTCTTTCGCCTCGGCGCGTTTCCGCTCTATCTCCTCTTGCTTGGCTTGGAGGTCATCGATCTCTGAGGCACGCTGCTCGGCTTCCTCAAAACGTGCTTGGGATTTCTCGCGTGATCGCTCGGTTGACACCCAGTTGTTGACGAGGGCAACGCACAGCATCAGCACGAACCCACCGTGAATAAACCCCCATGCCCATGGGTTGTTGACCGCTGCTGTGTGATTGTAGACGCGACTCGGGTCAATGGTCCCGAAGTATCCGTGGGTGAGAACGACATAGCCCAGCCCCCACAAGAACGGGACCCAGTCCTCGTACACGGCAACTATCGCCATCCCGACGAAGAAGTGGAAATGGGCTTCGATATAGCCGCCGGAGAATTGAACAAGCGCCAGTGACGACACGAACACCGCCGTGACTGAGAGGATTGTCCTGACACGCCGCCTGAACCGAGTGATGAGGCTCCCTGCAGACAGGGCGAATATAACCCCACAGAGTAGCAGTACCCGAGGTAGCGCGGTCGCAGGGATTTGCGCTTCCGCTATCGGAGTCGCCCCAGTGTAGATGCCCAGCCCGAACAGGAACGGGATATGGAGCAGTGTGACGAGCACTACGCTCCGGTGTCGGTTGCGCCACTGTTTGTCCGGGATTGTCGAGCCGTTCGGGATATACGAGACGAAGCTTTTCAACCGCTTAGCTACGCTTGGGTCGCTGTTTGTTGTGTGACCGACATCTCCCGTTGATTGCGCCATACGTACACATGGTTTGAGTACCACAAATTAACCCTTTCGCGCAGATTATCAGTCCCTGAAGTACGGTATCACTACGGGCTCAACACATCGAAGGAACCTATCGTCGCTCTCAGAACGGACACTGTCTGCCGATTCCGCTCGTTGGTGGTCGCAGCACGACGGAGCGTTCACGACCCAGCGGACCGCCGATAGTGATCTCAGCCCAGCACCGCCGCCTCAACGGGCACTCACACGCTGCGTTCAAACACAGAATACTCGCCCGGCAGTATCAGTTGAAATAACGGGGTCAGCATATCGAGGCACTGTCTGACGGTCTAGGGCTGTCTTCAGCTGCCCGCTAGCTCCCAACCGCGACTCCAGTTACGCTACGTCTCAGTGGCTGAGACGGACCGGGCTGCCTTCTTCGCACCGTAATACGCCCACTCAGCGCTGTAACAGAACACGCAGCCGCGGAAGGTCGGCCGGTCGGGACTCTCGGTGTCGTCCGTTTCGCTATCCATACTTTCGGTTGGTGTGACAGCATAATGAACCCCACGGCCACCCCCGTCGCTGACGATACCCGAGCGACACGCTTATTCGGGCGAAACGCCGATTTCGCACAACGCCGATGAGCACGGAGACGCCGGACCCAGACGAGACAGAGACCTTCCAGCAGGTGTGTGCGGAGCTGGTCGACCGGATTCTCGCAGGCGAGGTCGAGCGCGACGACGTCGAATCGGCCAAGATCGACGTGTGTCGGGAGTACTCCGCGCCGAAAGTGCCGAAAAACTCCGAACTGCTCGATTACGCGCCACAGGAGCACCGCGAAGTACTGGAGGAGGTTCTCCAGCGCAAGCCGGTGCGGACTGCCTCGGGTGTGTCCCCGATTGCGATTATGACCTCGCCCGAGCGGTGTCCCCACGGGAAGTGTCTGTACTGTCCCGGCGGCCCGGATTCCGAGTTTTCGTCCGCCCAGTCCTACACTGGCCACGAGCCCGCGGCTGCACGCGGTGAGCAGAACGACTACGACCCCTACGGGCAGGTCACCCTCCGGCTCAACCAACTCCGAGAGATTGGCCATCCCGTCGACAAGGCCGAACTCATCGTGATGGGCGGGACGATGACCGCCCGAAGCCACGACTACCAAGAGTGGTTCGTCAAGCGAGCCTTGGAGGCGATGAACGACTTCGACGTGGACGGAGAGCCGACGCCTGCCGAGGACGTGAGCTTCGCCGAAGACGACTACGAGTTCCGCTATCTGGAGGACGTCATCGCGGAGAACGAGACCGCCGACGTGCGTAACGTCGCGACGACGTTCGAGACCAAGCCCGACTGGTGTGACCCAGAACAGATCGACCGGATGCTCGACCTCGGCGGCACGAAAGTCGAAGTGGGCGTCCAGACGACGTTCGAGCGCATCAATCGCGAGATGCACCGCGGACACGGCGTCCAAGCCTCCATCGACGCGAACCGCCGACTGCGTGACTCGGGATTCAAGGTCGGCTTCCACATGATGCCGGGCCAGCCCGGGATGTCCAAGGAGATGTGTCTGGAGGACTTCCGGCGCATTTTCGACGAGACCGACTGGCGGCCCGACTATCTCAAAATCTACCCGACGCTGATCGTCGAGGGGACTGTCACTTACGACTGGTATCGCAAGGACGAATTCGACCCGCTAGACAACGATGAGGCCGCCGAACTGGTCGCCGAAATCAAGGATATGATTCCCCGTTACACCCGCCTCCAGCGCGTCCAACGGGACATCCCGGCCGATTTCATCGAAGGCGGGGTCTGGAAGTCGAACCTCCGGCAACTCGCTTGGAAGCGGATGGAAGAACACGGCTGGTCGTGTGACTGTATCCGCTGTCGGGAGGCTGGCCACAGCGACGACGCCGCCGAGAATATCGAACTCGACGTCATGACCTACGAAGCCTGTGGCGGCACGGAGCATTTCATCTCCTTCGAGGACTTCGACAACGACGTACTCGTCGGCTTCTGTCGGCTTCGGTTCCCCAACGACCCGGTGCGCCGGGAGCTACAGGACGCCGCAATCGTGCGCGAACTCCACGTTTACGGCAACGCCGTCGGTGTCGGACAGGAGGGGGCCGACGAGGACCACCAGCACAAGGGCTATGGGAAGAAATTGCTGGAAAAAGCAGAGGAGATGGCCAGAGATGCCGGTTTCCCGAAGCTGGCTGTTATTTCCGGTATCGGTGTCCGACAGTACTACCGAGAGAAGTTGGGCTACAAGCAGGACGGTCCATACGTGAGCAAACGCCTCTGAGAGGCTTCCGACCTGATTTTCCGCTCAGCTCCGCAGGTGCGTGACTGAAGTTTTGTCGAGAGGTCCTTTCTCCAGAACCGCGCTGTTGTGTGTCCGCTCAGCAGGGGTTCTCTTTATCGCGCCACGGATGACGGCCGAAGATTGAAACAATGACACTCATTTGAGGTACTATATGTATACCGACACACCAACCGCGCAGGCCGAGTTGGCCGAACAGGGCCTTACCAGTAAGGCCACACTTTCGCCCTTATTAGACTAGACCGGCGGTAACGGACGGGAAACGCGATAATAACACCTTACTTTGCGATTCGTTCCTGCTAACTAATTACCATACTGTCATCCGGCAACCCATGGGTAAGATTACGGGCCTGTGGCTAACCGCGATGACGCTACTAGCCGTGGTTGCGGTGTCGACGGCCCCGGCGTTTGGGCCGGGTATCGCGGCTGCGTCCAATCACGGGACAGCGACTATCGAGGTGACCGACGCTTCGACGACAAAGACCAACAGCTCTGGTACGTACGCTGCGCCGTTTTCGGTCGTCTCCGGCGTTGAGTTCCAAGTAGAGTTCACGGCTGAAAACACTGGAAGCCGTAATGGTACGGAACAGGTCGCCGTCACAGCGAACGGCGAGCAAGTGAGCCAGATTGACGTTACAGTCGACGGTAATCAGCAGACGTCGGAGACCGTTCCTGTCGCGCTCGATGACACGGGCAAGTACGACATCGCCGTCGACGGTGTCTCGGCTGGGACGGTGACCGTCGTCGAACCGGCAAACATTACGGTCACCGAGACAACAGTCGACCGGGCTACCGTCACGCGTGGTGAATCCATCGAAGTGACTCACACGCTCGAAAACACCGGGGGAAAAAACGGCGACCTGACCGTCACGCCGATACTTGAGAACACGGATACTGAGACGTCGCAGATGGTCAACGAACTCGTCATTGAGGTCGGTGCCGGCGAGACGGAAACAAGTTCGTGGACGCTGGACACTGGGGCCCTCGACGAACTACCTGCTGGGGAGTACGAACTGCGACCCGGAGGGAGTTCGAACCCGACTATCACCATTGAGGAGTCGACGCGGTTCACCGTCGATTACTCGCAGCTAAGTGATGAATCAACGGTAACGGGTGAGTCAGTCGAACTGACGGTTCGGATGGCAAACCCCAGAAGCGGGGACGGAACGGCGACAGAGGATGTCATACTGCAGGCTGATGGCTCCGAAATCGCCACCCGAACCGTCGAAATCGAGAACGGCGATACGGAGACACTGGAGTTCTCACCGACCTTCGACAGCGAGGGCACGTACGATCTGATGATAAACGGTGCGCCGGTCGGGACCGTCGAAGTTGCGGACGAGGGATCGATCCAGATCCGGGACGCCCGGCTCTTCGACACTCAGGTCAACACTGACACGGACACGGGTGGCTACGGGACCCGCGAGCCGGAACTGTGGGTGACGGTGGAGAACACTGGCGGACAGGACGGGACGATCACGCTTCCTATCGAAGTCGGCGGCACGCGGGTCGGAGGGCGGTCGGTAGCGGTCCCGGCCGGTGAGACAGTCAACGAGACACTCCTCTATCGACTCGAAGGGGCTGTTGACGAGGGCGACCACGAGGTCACGGTCGGTGGCGTCACCGCTGGCACCCTGACCGTCGGCCAGCCTGATATCCAGATCACCGACGCAAGGTGGAACAGAACAGCGGTCACCCGGGGCGGCGCAGCAGAGCTGACGGTGACGGCTAGGAACGACGGGACTGTGACCGCAGGGCAGGAGTTCTGGATCGAAACGGAGAACAAAGCCGTCGACGCCGTCTCGTTCGACCTTGCACCGGATGAATCTGGGACGGATACGTACGTGCACACGTTCGAGGAGTCCGGGACGTCCCAGTTTACGGTCGGTAACGAGACGCAGACGGTCACAGTCAGGGAGCCGGCTGCGTTCGACACGGCTGCCGTCGAACTGAACCGGACGAGTGTTCGGACAGGTGAGCCTACCGAAGTGACTGCCACGGTCGTCAACGACGGCGACGAGACAGGGACCTCTCCGGTGCGCCTGCAGACCAACGACGATATCGTGGACACGACGAACGTCACACTCCCGGGCGGTCAACAGACCGAGGTCACCTTCATCTACGTCTTCGAGAGTGGGGGTGTGTACGACGTGGCAGTCAACGGTAACTCCGGCGGAAACGTTTCAGTGACCCAGCCGGCGACGTTCGAGGTTCGCGACGCACGGCTGAGTAATTCGTCCGCCGAAACCGGTGAGTCCGTCGACGTGACAGGCACTGTCGCAAACATTGGCACGGAGAGCGGGAACTACACTGCGGCGCTCACAGAGAACAACCAGACGCTCAAATCCAAAACTATCGGGCCCATCGCTGGCGGTGAGACAGCAACTGTCACCTTCAGTATCTCCTTCGACAACGAGGGCAACCGGTCGCTTTCTATTGGCAACGCCACCACCGAGACGCTCGCCGTTGAAGCTGAAAGCAGCAGCGACGGCGGTGGTGGCGGTGGCGGCGGTGGCGGCGGGTTCAGTCTCGATGACGAATCGGACGACACCGACGACGGCGGCGGCGCAGAGGCCCCTGCTATATCACAGTCACAGCTCGACAACGGGGTCTCTGTCCGGGTGACTGCCGACGCTGCGAACTCGACGGTCTCCCAGTCGCTGAACCGCTCCGGTCCGTCCGAGACCGCACCGGCATTCACGCTCTCGAAACTCTCGCTCAACGTCACCAACGAAAGCGAGGGGTTCAACGCGACAATGCTCGGCCCGCACGCCACACCGAACGGCATGGCCGCGGTTCAGGAAGACGGTGTGCGCGGGTACGTAACCATCACCTCCGGCGCAAACGCGTCGGTCATCAGCCGGGCGAAATACACCCTGCGGCTCAACGAATCAGCGCTTCCAGCCAACGGCTCGATGGACGCCGTCCGGGTGTTCCAGTACCACAACGAATCATGGCGTCAGCTATCCAGCACCGCTACTGCGACGAACGGCTCTATTCAGGCGACATCGCCCACCCTCTCAACCATCGCTGTCGTTTCCCCGGTCGCTAATGCGTCTACTCAGACGACAGTTGGCTCCTCGAACACGAATATGACGACCTCGACGCCCGCAGAACTCACCATTACCGATGCGTCCGTGACGGCCGACTGGGTCCGGGCCGGCTTCAACACGTCGGTGCGAGCGACAGTCGGGAATCCGACCGAGGAGACTGTCGAGCAGACGCTGACGGTCACCGTTGACGGCGATCCGGTAGCCGCTCGGACTGTCCGGCTCAACGCCGGCGAAGAGAGTACGGTGACGATGGAGTTCGAGGCTGCCGACGGCGTCGTCGCGGTCAACGGCGTCAGTGCCGGTGACCTGCGTGTCGGCTCGAATCAAGCCCAGAGCGCAACCGAATCCGGGACTGACAAAACGGGTAAAAGCGGTGGCGGCGCGGAGCCAGCCGCGGAAACGGTCGCAGCGTCCGGCCCCGGATTCACCGTCCAACTGGTCGCACTTGTGCTGGCGCTGATTGCTGGCCTCGTCCGAGTTCGTCAGAAAGTGTAGAGATCACGGACCACCCTGTCTGAGCGAGGGCAGACTACTCTCGGTTGCTATTGTTGTCGTTTTCGGCAGTGCTGCGTTCGCGTTCGCTGTCGGCAGTGTGGGTACCTCTGACGCCAGTGGCCGCTGAGTCGGACTCTCGGAAGGCGGTCCGAACTGGTTGTGTGGTGGATTTTTACTCATACCGTCCGACTGGCAAGTATGGCTCGTGACCTCGCAGTCGTCGGTGCCGGTGGTGCCGGTGCGGCGGCAACGTACGCGCTCCACGACGCGGAAGTCGATGTAACGGTGTTCGAGAAGAGCCGCGGCGTCTGCGGGCGCGCCGCGACCCGGCGGCACGGCGACTGCACGTACGAGTACGGCGCGAACTATCTCAAGGCCGACGACGGCCGCGTGACGGAACTGGTCACGGAGACGCTCCCGTCCGAGGGGCTCGTCGACATCGAGGAGCCAGTGTACGCGTTCGACAGGACCGGTGAAATCGACGCCGGTCGGGATGCTGACGAACACAAATGGACGTACGAGGCGGGCATCACACAGCTCGCAAAGCGCCTGTTCGACGAAACAAACGCCGACGTGGAGAACGGCGTCCGGGTCGAGCGTCTGGAGCGACAGCGCGACGGCTGGCGGCTCGAAGACGGCGACGGAACGGACTTGGGGCACTTCGACGCCGCGCTGCTGACACCGCCGGCCCCACAGACGGCTGACCTATTGGGGCAGTCGCGGTGGGACCACGACGACTGCCGGGAGCTACGACAGGAAATCGCGTCGGTCCCCTATCGGACAGTCATCGCGGGAGTGTTGCACTACCCCTTCGAACTCGACGTGCCGTGGTACGCCGCGGTCAACGCCGACAAGAACCACGACATCGGCTGGATCGGCCGCGAGGAGTGCAAGGACGGCCACGTCCCTGACGGTGAGTCGCTGCTGCTGGTACAAATGAACGAACCGTGGTCGGTGGCGAACTACGACGAGCACCCCGACACGCTCATCGAAGACATCGCAACGCGGACGGCGCGACTGCTGGACGACGACCGACTGTCCGACCCGGACTGGACCGATCACCAGCACTGGCGCTACTCCCAGCCCGAAGGCGACGTCGACCACGACCTCCTGTCGTGTGCGGCTGAGCATGACCTGTACTTTGCCGGCGACTGGGTCGCCGGCGAGGGGCGACTGCACGCAGCGCTCCGCAACGGACTGGAGACGGGCGAGGCAATCGCCGACAGCGGGTAACGGAACGCCTTTGGGTGCCCGCCGACAGCCACCGACATGGACCACAAGCGGGAACTGACGAGCGTCGATCTCGCCGCTCTGGAGGGCGAACTCGCCGGCTACGAGGGCGCGAAGCTCGACAAGGCGTACCTCTACCCCGAGGACGACCTCGTCAGACTGAAGCTCCGGGACTTCGACCGCGGGCGCGTCGAGTTCCTCATTGAGGTCGGTGATGTCAAGCGCGCCCACGTTGCCGACCAGAGCCACGTCCCCGACGCACCGGGCCGCCCGCCGGACTTCGCGATGATGCTCCGGAACCGACTGTCGGGCGCTGACCTCGTCCGCGTCGAACAGTTCGAGTTCGACCGCATCATCGAACTGGAGTTCGACCGCGAGGACGCCTCGACCACCATCGTCGCGGAGTTGTTCGGCGACGGCAACGTCGCGGTGCTGGACGAGCACGGCGAGGTCATCGACTGTCTGGAGACGGTGCGGCTCAAATCCCGAACCGTCGCGCCCGGGACACCCTACGAGTTCCCGTCGGCGCGGTTCAACCCAATGACCGTCGATTACGACGGCTTTGTCGCCCGAATCGAGGAGTCCGACGCCGACCTCGTCCGGACGCTGGCGACGCAACTGAACTTCGGCGGCTTGTATGGCGAGGAGCTGTGTACCCGCGCCGGCATCGACTACAACGTCGCCGTCGACGACCTCGACGAGTCTGATTTCGAGCGGCTGTACGAACTCATCGACGAACTTGGAACTCGGCTTCGTGAAGGGAACGTCGACCCGCGGGTGTACTACGAGACGCTTGATGAGGACAACGGCGATGGCGGTGCGGAGAGCGACGATGACCCGGACCGCCGGCGCGTCGACGTAACTCCGATTCCGCTGGCGGAATACGAAGAGCTCTACAGCGAGTCCTTCACGGAGTTCAATTCTGCTCTGGATGACTACTTCTTCAACTTCCAGCGGGAGGAGGAAGTCGAGGGTGGCGAGACACAGCGCCCGGACTTCGAGGCCGAAATCGAGAAACAACAGCGCATAATCCAGCAGCAAGAGCAGGCTATCGAGGATTTCGAGGCCGACGCCGAGGCCGAGCGAGAGAAGGCCGAACTGCTGTATGCCAACTACGACCTCGTCGACGACGTACTCTCGACGGTGCAGGCCGCCCGCGAGGACGACGTGGCGTGGGACGACATCGAGGCGAAGTTCGACGAGGGAGCCGACCGCGGCATCGAAGCTGCCGAAGCGGTCGTCTCACTCGATGGGAGCGAGGGGACGGTGACGCTGGACATCGACGGGACGCGTGTCACCGTCGACGCGTTCACTGGCGTCGAGAAGAACGCTGACGAGCTGTACAAGGAGGCCAAACGTATCGAAGAGAAGAAGGAGGGCGCGCTGGCGGCTATCGAGAACACCCGCGAAGACCTCGAAGCGGTCAAGGAACGGCGCGAGGAGTGGGAGGCCGACGACGGCGAGGACGAAGCCGACGATACCGACGGCGACGACGAACCGACCGACTGGCTCTCGATGCAGTCTGTTCCCACCCGGTCGACAGAGCGCTGGTACGAGCAGTTCCGCTGGTTCCACACCTCGGATGGCTTCCTCGTCATCGGTGGCCGCGACGCCGACGACAACGAGGAACTCGTCCAGAAGTATCTGGAGGGCGGTGACAAGTTCTTCCACGCACAGGCTCACGGCGGCCCGGTAACGGTGCTCAAGGCCACTGGCCCCAGCGAGCCGTCAAAGGAGGTGGAGTTCCCGCAATCGTCGCTGGATCAGGCCGCGCAGTTCGCGGTTTCCTACTCATCGGTCTGGAAGGACGGGAAGTTCGCCGGCGACGTGTACATGGTCGACCCCGATCAGGTGTCGAAAACGCCCGAAAGCGGCGAGTACTTAGAGAAGGGCGGGTTCGCCATCCGCGGCGACCGGGCCTACTTCGAGTCCACGCCGGTCGGCGTCGCCGTCGGCATCACCTGCGACGACGAGACGCGGGTCATCGGCGGCCCGCCGTCGGCCGTCGAGGGGCAGGCCGCGACGAGTATCACCGTCGAGCCCGGCCAGTACGCGCAGAACGACATCGCCAAGCGCCTGTATCGGGAGTTCCGCTCGCGCTTCGCCGACGAGTCGTTCGTCCGCAAAGTCGCCAGCCCGGACCAGATACAGGAGTTCCTGCCGCCGGGCGGCAGCCGAATGACCGAGGAGTGACGATGCCGGGACGGCGAGAACACACCGTTGGAGGTGACTCAGGCGATGAGTGACCTCGGGAAAATCGACCGCGAACTGTTCGACAGCGTCATCTACCCGGAACTCGGCGCGGACCGCGAGGACGTGGCGCTCGGACCGACCCACGGTGTCGACTTCGGCGTCATCGACGTTGGCGGGGAGGCCCTCGTCACGGCCACCGACCCGCTGTCGGTCCTGCCTGACCTCGGCTTCGAGCGGGCTGGCCGGTTCGCGCTGGACGTGGTGCTTGCCGACGTGGCCGTCTCGGGCGTCCCCCCGTCCCATCTCTCCGTGACGTTCACGCTCCCGCCCGAGATGACCGACGACGAACTGGCGGCGATGTGGCACGGCTTTGCCGGGCGTGCCGAGGAAGCCGACGTGAGCGTCGTCACCGGCCACACCGCTCGGTACTCGGGCGTCGATTACTCTTGGGTCGGTGGTGCGACGGTGCTGGGCGTCGGTTCTCACGATGAAATTGTGCGGCCGGACGGCGCACGGCCGGGCGACAAACTGGTCGTCGGGACCGGTCCGGGGGCCGAAGTCACGGGCCTGTTTGCCCATCTCTTCCCAGAGCAGATCGGCCTGTCGCCCGACCGAACCGCCACCGCACAGGAGCGACTGGCCGACACCGCTCTCGTCGAGGACGCGATGGCCGCGGCGAACGCCGGCGCTGTGACGGCGATGCACGACGCCACGGAAGGCGGTATCACCGGCGCGTTCATCGAGATGGCTGACGGCGCGAACGCCCGGTTCGACGTCGACAGCGAGGCCGTACCGGTCGCCGAGGGTGTCGACGAGCTCTGTGACGCGCTGGACATCGATCCGTGGCACGTCAGCAGTTGCGGGACACTGCTGGCGGCTGTTGCTCCCACTAATGCCGACGCCGTCGTCGACGCGCTCCGGGACCGCGGGACGCCGGCAGCCGTCGTCGGCGAGGTGACTGACGGAGAGGGACTGTACGTCGACGGCACGCGGCAATCACATCCCGGCGCAGACCCCTCGTGGGAGGCGTTCGCGCGGCTACAGGCGGCCGCGGACGCGAACGAGGAGTCCGCTGTGAAGTGATTCGCTGTCCACTGCCCACACCAGAAACCGATAGCACACCGAACTGACTGGTATATATACCTGTCCGCCGTACTACTTGTTGAAGTGACATGTAGTTGTGGTTGACGTGGCAGCGGCCACGGGAGACTGGCCGATGTCACGGAGCCCATTATGTTTCAAGACGCAGTAAACTATCCGCGGGAAGGCGATAACGCAGTGAAAACCATCGCAGTCGGGGGCGTGTTGCTGTTCCTGAGTGTACTGGTGATCCCGGCGGTTTTCGTGTTCGGCTACATCGTCCGAGCACTGCGGGGGGTCATGGACGGCGACACGACGCCGCCGACGTTCGATGCGTGGGAGGATCTGGGGATGGACGGTCTGAAGGCCCTCGCCATCGTGCTGGTGTACTCACTGCTCCCGTCGACGATTGTCGCGGCGGTCCTGTTCATCTCCGTGTTCACATTCGGGTCCGGCAGCGACACGATCTTCAGCGGTCTGGTCGCGGGCCTAGTATTTGCGGTGGTCGCGCTCGGAACACTCGCTCTGTCTCTGGCAGCGGTGTACGCGGTGCCGGCGGCTATCGTCGCGTACGTCCGCACTGACAGTGTCAGCGCAGCGTTCGCACCGAACGAACTCCGGCCGCTTCTGTTCAGTCGCACCTACGCCACCGGCTGGCTGGTCGGGTTTGCCATCAGCCTGATCGCAGGCATCGTCGTGGGCGTCCTCAACGCTACTGTCGTGGGGGCAATCTTGGCTCCGTTCGTGGTGTTTTACGCCTACGTCGCGGGCACCTACGCCATCGGGACAGCCGTCAGAGACGTGCCGGCCGTCGGACCCGAGTCTGAAACGCCCACCGCAGGCTCGGCTGCCTGACCGACCCGTTGCACCGAGCCGATAACCTCTCTCGTTCTACCTGCGCGCAGAATGGCAGAACACTTGTGTCCCTGAAGCGGACGCTCAAGTATGCAAATACAGAGTCAGGAGACCACCGCCGAAGGGGCAGAACGCATCGAGGTGGTCCCCGAGACGCTGGACGACCTCTGGCATCTCTCGTACGTCATCGAGCCGGGGGACCTCGTCTCCGGCGATACGACGCGGCGCATCCAGCGCAACGACGACAATCTCCGGGACAAAGGCGGCGAGCGCGAGCCGATGTGGATTCAGATCGAGGTCACCGACGTGGAGTTCGCGAAGTTCGCCAACCGCCTCCGTGTCGGCGGCGAAATCGTCGACTGCTCACGGGAGGACCAACTGGGCTTTCACCACACGCTCAACGTCGAGGAACACACCGAACTCACCGTCGAGAAACACCTCAAGCCCGATCAGGCCGACCGTCTGGAGGAGGCTGTCGAAGCGACGGAGAACCCCGACGTGGCCATCGCCACTGTCGAAGAGGGCGAGGCCCACGTCCACACCGTCGCCCAGTACGGCACCGAGGAACGGGCGACCATCACCTCGACGACCGGCAAGGGCGAGTACGCCCGCCCCCGGAAGGAACTGTTCGACGAACTGGCGTCCGTCCTCAAACGCCAAGACGTAGACGCCTACATCCTCGCCGGCCCGGGCTTTACCAAGCAGGACGCGCTCGACCACTTTCAGGACGAGATTCCCGAGATAGCCGAACAGATTACCGTCGTGGACACGTCTGCTGTCGGCGACCGAGGCGTCCACGAAGTGCTCAAACGCGGCGCTGTCGAAGACGTCCAACAGCAGACCCGCATCGCCGAGGAGGCGGACTACATCGACGAGCTGATGGAGCGCATCGGCTCTGGCTCCGAAGTCGCCTACGGCCCAGAGGAAGTCGCCAAGGCAGCCGACTACGGTGCTATCGAAACGCTGCTCGTGCTCGACGAGCGGCTCCGACTGGAGCGGGCCGGCGAAGGCGACTGGGACATCGACGTCGACCAGATCATCGAGACAACAGAGCAGAAGGGCGGCGATGTGACTGTCTTTTCGGCGGAGTTCGCGCCCGGACAGCAGCTTTCGAACCTCGGCGGTGTTGCGGCGCTGCTGCGCTACCGATTAGACTGAGGCCGCGTGTCCACGATGTGTGTCTGCTCTCGGTGAAACTCCCGAAACCGTTTTTTCGCTTGCTCTCTATTGCTATGTAGTTCCAATGTCTGCGAGGAGTGGCTGATATGTCGTTCGAAGAGCAACAAGACTTTGCCAGACAGGTCGCCGACCTGAACAAGTACGGTCAGGCGCTCAATCGGTGCGAGTCCGTCGATGAAGTCGTCTCGCTCACACTCGAAGCGATGTCGCTGCTGTTCGAGTTCTCCTACTCTACGTTCGTCGAGGTCCGCGACGACGATCTCCGCGTCGTCCACAGCACGAACCCGAATCTCGTGCAGGGAGAGCCACCGAGTGACTTGGCTCGACGGGCTCAGGAGGCCGGCGAGACGCTCGTCGAACAGGGCGCTGAAGCCGCTGTCACGGCCGACTCGGACGTGACGGGTGCGCTGGCTGTCCCGGCCCGGATGGGCGATGAGGTGACTGCGGTGCTAGTCACACGGTCCCAGACCGTCACGGAGTTCGGGGACGAGTACGTCAGACCGATGGAAATTCTCGCAACGCACGCCGCAACGGCCATCTCCAATATCCGATCCCGCGAACGGCTAGAACGGGCACACCGCGATCTAGAACGGCGAAAGGAGATGATCGAGATGTACGACCGACTCCTCCGCCACGATCTGGGTAACGATCTGCAGGTCATCGCCGGGTTCGCCGATGTCGTCGCAGGACAGGTCGACGGCCAGACCGAGGAGTACGCCGGCAAGATCCAGCGCGCGGCCGAGAGCGCTGCCGACCTCATCCAGCGCGTCGGCGACCTCGTCTCGACGCTGGAAGCACAGGACAACCCGGAGCCACAGGACCTTGCGACGGTCCTCGGGGACACAGTTCGGGATGTCAGAGCCAACTACGAGCCACTGACCATTGCCTTCGAGCCATCAGACTTCGAGTATCAGGTGTACGGCGGCGACCTGCTTGACTCGGTGTTCACGAACATCATGTCTAACGCAGCGGTCCACAACGAGGGCAAAGTCAATATGCAGGTGTCGCCGGCCGACGTCAGCCCCGCCGAGGTTACCGTCTGTTTCGCCGACGACGGAGCCGGTGTCTCTCCGGACCTGCGTGAAGATATCTTCGAGATGGGAGTCAAGGGACAGGAGAGTCCGGGGACCGGCTTCGGTCTCGGGTTCGTTCGCGCACTAACCGAATCCTACGGCGGTAGCGTCAGCGTGGCCGAGAGCGACGCAGGCGGGGCCGAGTTCCGCGTCACGCTCGAACGCGTCTAGCTGACAGTTATCGTCAGGCCGTCCTCAGCGAACTGCACGTCACCGTCGTAGCTGTCGGCTATCGAGTCGAGCATCTCCTCGTGTCGCCCCTCGGTGTGAGGGTATAGGTGCGTGAGGTACACGCGGCCGACCTCGGCGTCGGCATCCCGGAGCGTCTCGCCGAGTGTCTTCGGCGTCGGGTGGTTCGAAACGTCCACGTCGTCCGGGAACGAGCAGTCGTGGACGAGTACGGCCGACCCGTCGGCGAATTCGACGAGGTCCGTGAACGCCTCAGAGTCAGCACCGAGCGTGATCACCGGACCGTCATCGACGGAGAGCCGGTAAGCGAAACACTGCATCGAGTGGCGCGTCTCGCAGGTGTCGCCGCTGAATCCAGCCAACTCGAACGGCCCGCCATCGAGGTCCCTGAGCGTCAGGTCCAGACGGTCCTGCATATAGTCGTGTGTTTCGAGCAGGCTCTGAATCAGGTCGCTCGTTCCCGGTGGGCCCGCGATTGTGAGTTCTGTTTCGCCGGCCAGCCAGCGGGCCTTCAGCAGCACATCGAGGTCCGAAACGTGGTCCAGATGATGGTGGGTCAGCAACACGGTGTCGACCCCCTCATAACCCGTCTCTGTCTGGGCCAGCGAATGTAACACGCCGCTGCCACAGTCGACGAGCAACCGGCTTCCGTCACGCTCTAGCAGATAGCCGGACTGCATTCGAGAGCCGGTCGGCATGGCGCTGCCGGTACCGAGAAACGTGAGACGCATACCGGACGACAGCGAGCGCACGGACAAAGGGTTGGCGTCTGGGGGAACACTGGCGGGGAGACCACCAGGGAGCGTCAGCGGAGTGAGGGCGGTGGCCGTCGGCGGGGACGGGACCAGGGCGGCGTCCCACAGGGGAGGTCACCCGTCGACGGCGCAGTTCATGCTTTGGACGGGGATAGCAAAAATTCACCCGTGGCTCAAAAACCGTTTTAACCGAACCACGCCTGCGACAAAACCGCGAAACGGAGCGGGAGACACTTGTGCGAGCGCGACGAGAAGCGAGTATGAAGAAATCACTTGACGAACACGCCGAGCGGTTCTCCGAACACGCTGACGCGTACGACGAGGACCAAGATTCGGCGGCGTATCGCGCCTGCGTCGACTTCGTTGTCGAGCACACGGCCCCCGAACCCGACGACGTAGTGCTCGACCTCGGCACGGGGACCGGCGCGATTGCGTTCGCGCTCGCGCCCGACGCGCGGGAGGTTGTCGGCCGCGACATCAGTGACGGGATGCTGGACAAAGCCCGGGAGAAGGCCGACGAGCAGGGCGTCGAGAACGTTGCTTTCGGCGACGGCCGCTTCCGCGCTCCGAACGTCGACCGCGCGGTGGATATCGTTACGTCGAACTTCGCGATGCACCACCTCGGCGACGACGAGAAGCGCGAGGCTATCGACACCATCGCCGCCCTCGGGCCGCGCCGCATCGTCCTCGGTGACGTGATGCTGTTCGGCGACGACGACCCTGACGCACCGTTTTACAGCCCAGAAGTCGACGACCCAGCGACAGTCGGCGTCCTTGCCGACGCCTTCACCGACGCCGGCTACGCGCTGACAGCCGTCGAGATGGTCACAGAACAGGCGGGCGTGCTGGTCGCCGAACAGGTCGACGCCGACTGACGCGGCCGGACTGCGAAGCCGGCTCAGCGGTAGTTTCTGTACGCCCAAACCGAGACGTACAGGGTCAGGACCAGCAGTCCACCGAGGAAGAAGGCGACGCCGGGCGCAAGCTCGAAACCGCCGCTGGCCGCGGCGTCGGTCGTCAGTTGCCGCGCCTGTTCGGTCATCATTTCGGCCGGCGTATCGGCTTTCGAGGCCGGTGTAGCCTCCGGGACCGGTGTGGCTTCCGGGGCCGGCGTGGTCTCTGGCGTCTCCGTCACCTCGGCTATCTGGAACCCGCTGTCGTCCGACGCTGTCGGGGTTGGCGTGGGGTCGGCCGTCGCGGCTGTTTGATTCGCTGCGTCTAGGCTCTCTGCGTCTCTGCTGCCCTGTCCACCGTCACCGGCGGTTCCCGCGCCGCTACCGGCTCCCGAACTCCCGAATTGGATCGGGAACTGTCCGAGCAGGAGTTGGAGCATGACGCTGGCGGCGGTCAGAATACCGACGACGGGCAGGACGCGGCGGACGAGCGAGCGCAGCGACCGCTTGCGCTCCTGAGTCCCGACGAACAACACCAGCGGGTCCTCTGGGGGCTCGTACACCTTCATCTCTTGACCTTTCTCGGAGTACTGGACCCCAGCGACGGCGATGAGCTCCTCGTCTTCCAGTTTCTCCAGATGATACGAGACCTTCTGTATCGACATATCGAGTCGGTCGGCCAGTTCGGAGGGCGTCCCCGGTTCCTCGTACACCGTGTTGAGTATCTCTCTGGCCGTTTCCGAAGAGAGGGCGTCGAGTACGGCTGAGACGTCTTCGTCGACCCCGACGACCTGTAGCTCCCCGTCCTGTGAGGTGCTCGTGTCGGGACCGCGGGAGGGCAGCAACGACATATGTTCGGTTCACTGCCGCCCAGCGTAATGAATCTCGTGGAACCACATAGATCCATTTGTGTCTCTACGCCCGCTCCGAGGTTCGATGAACGAGATGCCCCCGGCCACGACAGGGCGACACTTGGGACAAGATCGGCTCGCTTGTCTCCCGTTCCAGTCACGGACGCCACCGCAGCCGGTGAGAACGGGGGTCGTGAGGCGGTCGCGTCGGTCTGCTCCGCGTCGGGATGGCGGAACCCACTTGCCGCGGCGGTCCTACTGGTCGGTAAGAGCCGACAATGGGAGGACGCGAGCGTCTCGCAGCCACCGACCCGAGTTTCGACCCGGAAGCGGTCGACATCGACGACGAGGAGGTGCTTTCCCGTCTCGCACCCGTCGTTCAGGAGTGGTGGGTCGAGCAGTTCGGCGAGTTCGTCCCCGGCAACGGCGGCTTCTTCACACCGCCACAGAAGGAAGCTATCCCGCTCATCCACGAAGGCGAGAACGCCCTCATCTGCGCGCCGACGGGGAGCGGTAAGACGCTGGCCTCCTTTACCGGCATCATCAACGAACTGTTCGGCAAGGCCCGCGATGACGAACTGGAGAACTCCGTCTACTGCCTGTACGTCTCGCCGCTGAAATCGCTCGCCAACGACATCCACCGGAACCTCGGACAGCCACTGGACGGTATCACGGCGAAACTCGACGAGCGCGGCGAGGACGTGGAAATCAGGCACGCAATCCGGCACGGCGACACTAGCGACAGCGAGCGACAGGCGATGCTTGAGACGACGCCCCACATCCTCAACACGACGCCGGAAACGCTGGCGATTCTGCTGAACTCCCCGAAATTCAAGAAAAAGCTCGAAACCATCGAGTACGTCATCGTCGACGAGATCCACAGCCTCGCCGAGAACAAGCGCGGGACCCACCTCTCCGTGTCGCTGGAACGGCTGGAAGAGATGGTCGAGGAATCGCCCACACGAATCGGCTGTTCGGCGACCGTCGAGCCACTGGACACCGTCGCGGAGTTTCTGGTCGGCCGCGAGGAACCCGGCGGCGACCCCCGCGACTACGAGATCGTGGACACGCGCTTCGCCCGCGACTTCGACATGGAGCTGTCCTGTCCGGCCGACGACCTCATCAACACGCCGCGGGACATCGTCACCGAGCGGTTCTACAAACAGCTCCACGAGCACGTCCAGTCCCATACGAACACGCTCGTGTTCACGAACACCCGCTCGGGGGCCGAGCGCGTCCTGCATAACCTCCGCGAGAAGTTCGACGACTACGACGAGTCAAACTCCGGCTGTCATCACGGGTCGCTCTCGAAGGAGAAGCGCCGCGACATCGAGGAGTCGCTGAAGGCCGGCACGCTCGATGTGGTGACGACCTCGACCAGTCTGGAACTGGGCATCGACATGCCCCACATCGACCTCGTGGTGCAAGTCGGGTCGCCGAAATCCGTCGCCGCGTTGCTCCAGCGCATCGGCCGCGCCGGCCACCAGCTCGGCGAGACCGTCGAGGGTCGCGTCATCGCGCTGGACCGCGACGAACTGGTCGAGTGCGCGGTGATGCTCGAAAAGGCCGAGCGGGGCTTCGTCGACCGCGTGTTCATCCCCGAGAACGCACAGGACGTGGCAACCCAGCAAATCTACGGTATGGCTATCAACGACGTTCGGCCTGAGGAAACGTTCAACGGCGTCCTTCGGCGGGCCTACCCGTACCGGAACTACGGCGACGAGGACTGGGAGCAACTGATGCGGTATATGACTGCCGACTACCCGGGGATGGAGGACAAGAACGTCTACGCGAAAATCTGGCGTGACACGAACGACGCGCCTGACGGGGAGCACCACTACGAGGATTTCGATGTGGGTCAGCCGCTCATCGGCAAGCGCGGCCGGCTCGCACGGGTCATCTACATGACGAACATTGGGACGATTCCGGACTCTTTCACGTGTGATGTCGTGACCCGCAGCGACGACAGCTGGGTCGGCCAGCTCGACGAATCCTATCTCGACACGCTGGAGAAAGGGGACGTGTTCGTACTCGGCGGGGACAACTTCGAGTACCGCTACCGCCGCGGGTCGAAGGTGTACGTCGACCGGACCGCCGCCCGCCCGACGGTCCCGTCGTGGTTCTCCGAACGCCTCCCCCTCTCCTATGACCTCGGCCGGGAAATTCTGGACTTTCAGGGACAGCTACTGGACCGGCTGGCCGATGGGGGGATGTCGGAAGTTCGGAACTGGCTCCGAGAGTTCCCCGTCGACGAGAACAGCGTCCGGGCCATCGCGCGGATGTTCCGCGAGCAGGTGGCCTACGCCGGCCCGGACAGCGTGGCGACGACCGACCGCCTCGTCATCGAGGAGACGCTGGACCACGACGAGTACGAGCGCCACTACCACGTCCACTCGAACTACGGTCGGCGGTTCAACGACGGCTTCTCGCGGCTACTGGCGTACCACATCGCCCGGGCGGCCAGCGCCAACGTGCAGGTCGCCGTCGCCGACAACGGCTTCACGCTCTCGATGCCGCTGAACCGCAAGGTCGACATCGCGCGGATTGTCCGTGATATCGACCCCGAAACGGCCCGCGAGGACCTGCAGGCCAGCCTCAACGGGACCGACCTCCTCCAGCGGTACTTCCGCATCAACGCCACGCGCTCGCTGATGATCCTCAAACGCTACAAGGGCTACGAGAAGTCAGCCAGCGAACAGCAGGTCTCCTCGGAGATGTTGCTCGGGTTCGCCGAGGACCTCGGCGACTTCGCCGTTGTCGAGGAGACCTATCGCGAGATTCTGGAGGACAAGCTCAACGTTGCCGGCATCGAGTCCGTCCTGCGTGCGATGCAGGACGGCGACGTGGACGTGGTCCGGACCCGCGTCGACTCGCCGTCACCGCGCGCCTTCGGACTCGCGACGCTGATGGCCAGCGACGTAGTGCTCGCCGAGGACGAGTCGGCTGTCCTGCAGGAGTTCCACCAGCGCGTGCTGGACGAGATTTCAGACGGCGACGCCGAGGACAGCGCCGTTGCCACCGACGACTGAGCGTCGCCGAAACCGCGCTCACTGTTCGGAGGGTGAACGGCAGGGCCACTCGGACCACAATCCGCTCCCCGTGCGGACCGGGACTGTTCCAATTTCGCCCCGCAGCCAAACCGTTAATCCGCGGCCGGCCCCTGAATTGGGATATATGGAGTCGCTCCACCCGCGAGTGAGGCTGCTGTGGGTCCTGTCGACGGTCATCCAGGCATCGGTGCTTGGGGTCATCGCCTACCTCGTCGACCGCTTTGCGGTCGCACTGCCACAGACGGTCATCGTCGGCGGCTGGCTTGTGCTGGTGTTACTCGGCGTCGCTCACGCTATCGCCGCCCACCGAATCTGGCGCTTTGACCTGCAGGACGACGCACTCTTTCTCCTCCGTGGCGTCGTGACCCGGACCGACACGTCCGTCCCGTACGTCCGCGTCCAGCACGTCGACACGACGCGCGGCCCAGTAGAGCGCGCTGTCGGGCTGGCGAGCGTCGTCGTCTACACCGCTGGGACCCGCGGCGCGGACATCACGATTCCCGGACTGCGCCCTGAGCGGGCCACCGAACTGCGCGAACAGCTCCGTGACCTCGCGAACGAGAGCGAGGCCACGGACGCGGTATGAACCGGCTCCACCCGCGAAGTGCGGTCCTGCGAGTCGCCAGAGCAGCGCTGCAAGGCGGCTTCTTCGGATTTTTCGGGGGCTCACTCGGGACCGGAATGTTCGGACTGCCGGCGTTCGCGGTTCCGCTGCTTGGCCTGCTCGGCGCACTGACCTTTAGCGGCTACGCGCTGGCGCGCTACCTTCGTTTTCGCTACGAACTTGCTGGCGACACGCTCACTGTCGAATCCGGCGTCTTCGCCAGACAGTCCCGCCAGATTCCGCTGGGCCGCGTCCAGAACCTTGACATCGAGCAGAATATCCTCAACCGCCTGCTCGGACTCGCAATCGTCCGCTTCGAGACGGCCGGTGGCAGCGCGACGGAAGCCACGCTGGACGCAGTCGACGAGGCCGAAGTCAAACGCCTGCGGAACTACGTGCGGACCCACGACCGAGACGAGGCCGCCGAGACGCAGGCGGCCACCTCCGATGCAGTGTCTGAGACTGCGACATCTGGCCACTCGGCCCATGCCGACCTTCCCGGCGTGACCGGTCCCACACCGACACACACCGGCGACGCACAGACGGCGGGTGACTTCGGTGACTCGGCTTCGACCTCGGACACAGTGGAGCGCGACCAGCCGGACGGGTCGCTGTTGTTCGCGTTCGACCAGCGTGAACTTCTGACGTACGCACTCGTCTCTGTCCGGCCGGCCGCCCCGGTTCTGACGCTCGCGTCGCTCCCGCTGGGGATGGACATCGTCTGGACTGTGCTGCGGTTCAACGCCGGTCTCGTCGGGGCGTCGCTGAATGGCCCGGTGATACGGTGGCTACTTGGGTCGCCCGAAACCTCACGGCTCGCTGTCTTTGCTGCACTCTCTCTCGTCCAGTTCCTCCTGCTCGCACTGGTCGTCAGCGTGGCCCTGACAGTCATCGAGTACTACGGCTTCCAACTCACGCAGGCTGACGGCGACCTCCGGTACGAGCGGGGGCTGTTGCGCCGCTATAGCGGTAACATCCCGCTGGAGAAGGTCCAGACAGTCACTATCCGCGAGAACGTCCTGATGCGGCAGTTCGGCTACGCGACGCTGGCCGTCGAGACGGCCGGCTACAGCGGCGGCAATCAACAGTCAACGCAGGGTGTCGCCGTGCCTCTCGCCCCCCGTGAGGAGGTGTACGAACTGGCCCGCGACATCGAGCCGTTCGGCGACCTCGACTTCGACCGGTCACCGAAACGCGCCCGCCGACGGTATCTCGCCCGTTTCTCGCTGGCGGCGACCGGCCTCACCGCGGTCGCCTACGCCGTCGACTCGCTAGTGCTTGAGACTGGCTACTGGTGGCTTGTGGCCCTCCTTTTCCTCACCGTTGTGCCGGCGGCCCACCTCCGCTGGCGACACCGCGGGTTCGACCTAGGCGAGTCGGTGCTGGCGACCCGAAGCGGCTTCTGGCGGCGGACGACGCGTGTCGTCCCGTATTACCGGCTCCAGACCGTGTTCGTCACCCGCTCGCCGTTCCAGCGCCGCCGCGACTTGGCGACCGTCGGAGCCGACACGGCGAGTTCGTCGAGCCTGCTCGGCGGCGTCGCTCGGGTGTACGACATCGACGAGGACACCGCAACAGAACTCAGAGACACGCTGCGAGAACGCCTCACCGCACACATCGCTTCGCGGCGGCGCGGGGAGTCAGCGGCTGACGAAACGGCGAGCGGCGAGGGGAGTTAACCCCGTGCCCACTCGACCATCCGGCCGTACACCTCGTCCGTCGCCAGCGCGTCGTCGTCGCCGACGAGGACGAGCGCCTTCTTCGCTCGGGTGAGGGCGACGTTGATGCGCCGGTAATCCTCGAAGATCGGGCTGTCGAGCGTCCCAGTGGCGACAAAGGAGATGACGATGACCTCCTTGCTCGACCCTTGGAACCGGTCGACCGTGTCGACGGTCACGTCGGGCAGGCGCTTCGAGATCTCCGCGACCTGCGCGCGGTACGGCGCGATGACGCCGATATCGTCGGCCGGAACCCCTGCGGAGCGGTACGACGCCACTATCTCGGCGATGCGGTCGGCCTCGACGGGGTTCGTGTTACCGACCTGACTTCCGCCGGGGTCGACGAACGCCACGCGGTCCCGGAGTCCCTCGGGCAAGCTCGCTGTCGAGACGCCGTCGAGGTCATCGAGCCGCTGAGCGGCCACTTCGCCGGTCGCGGGCCGCAGTTGTCCGTCGTAGAACTCCCGTGAGGCGAAGGCTTGGATGTGCTGGGCCATCCGGTACTGGCGGTCCAGCATCACACCCGCGTCTGGGTGGGCGTCGATGAGCCGCTCGAACAGCGAGGCCGACAGCGTCTCGTCCTCGGACTGGACCACGGGCGGCAACTGCTGGTGGTCGCCGACGAGCACGAACCGGTCGGCGAGCGTCGTCGCCGCCAGCGTCCCCGGTTCGGTGAGCTGGCCGGCCTCGTCGACGACCGCGACATCGAACTCCTGTGTCTGGAGCGTGCTCCCGCCGCAGGTGGCCGTCGTCGCCGCGACGACCTGCGCGTTCTGGAGTCGGTTTGCACATTCACCGGGGTCGCCGCTGGTCTCCAGCCGGTAGGTCTGCATATCCTCGCGGACGCCGCTCTCCGTGCCGACGCGGACGATGTCAGTGTACCCCTGCTCTTCCAGCGCCTCCAGCAGATTGTCGACGGCGCGGTTGGTAAAGGCCGAGAGCAGGACCCGGTCACCTCGGTCTACCAAAGCCCGGACCATCCGCGCCAGCGTGTAGGTCTTGCCCGTCCCCGGCGGGCCGTGGACGAGCGCGAACTCTTCCGCGCCGACAGCCAACTGGACCGCTTCGTTCTGGGCGTCGTTGTTGTCGATGAACGTCTCCTCGACCGGATTGAACTCCGGTTCGCGTCGCCCAAACAGCACGTCTTTCTGTTCGGGTGACTGGAGGAGCACGGCGTCGTGCAGCGCGTTCTGGAGCCGGTCGGTCGTCAGCTCGGAGGGGTAGACGTCGAGCCGGCGGAGGTCGAGCGGTTCGTCGGCCGTGACGACGATTTCGTCGCCGAGACGTTCCACGCGGGCCAGTTCGGCATTACCGGTCACCGGGTCACCGTCGCTGGCGAGCACGAGGCTCCCCTCGCGAATCTTCGAGACGGCCCCGGTCCCTGTCGCGCGGAGTTCCCAGCGGCCGCCGTCGAGTTCCGTGCGGCCAGTCGGTTCGAGGCCGATGAGTGCACGGTCGTTGTCGGCGCGTTCCTCGGGCGTCTGCTCCCAGAGCTTCGCGTACTCGCGGTGGACGGCTCGGCGCTCAGCCTCGATGGCCGTGTAGAATCGCTCGAAGTAGTCCAGTTCCTCGTCGGGTACCGCTCGGCCGACCGTTCCGGCCTTGGATTCCTGATTGAGCCGACCGGAGACGGCCATACAGGTGTCCTGTTCGAAGCAGTACTCGCATTTCGCGTTGGCCTCGTAGCCCGTCGGCACGCCCGAGTCGTACTCCATGGCCGCGATTTCGTTGCGGGTCCGGACGACGTAGTTCAACAGCCCACTGCCGATGGAGAACTCCTTGGCCGGCGAGAGATCGCCGCTCTCCTCGGTGCGGTCCACAGCCGCGTTCTTCGTGTAGAGGAGCGTGCCGGTGTCCGGGGCTGCGTCGACGGCGCTGCCAACACCCGCGGCGCGTTCACCCAGCATCAGCGCGTAGGCGGTAGCCTGAATCTTGTCTTGGAACCGCGGCTCCCGCTTGGTGTTTTTCCCCGTCTTGAGTTCGACGGGCATCCCGCGCCGGACGGCGTCGGCCCGCCCTTTCATCCCGAACCGCTCGGAGATGAGCGTCATCTCTGAGCGCCACTCGTCTGTTTCAGTGAGTGTTCCCTGCTGCAGCCACCCCTGAATAGCCGACGCGTGGTCGCGCACGTCGCCGGCGACCTCGTCGGCCTCGCGGCCAAGCAGCCCGATGTCGAGGCCGGCGGCGTCGACCTGTTCCTCGATAGCGGTGTCGAGGTCACGCCCACGAAGTAGGTCCCCGAACACTTCGTGGACGACGGTCCCTTTCACCAGCGGGTAGGCGTGGTCCGCGCCGTCGAGTTTCCGGAGGTAGTACATCCGCGGGCACTGCACCCACGCCCGGATGTCGGTCACGTCGACGAGAAAGTCCGGCTGGACGACGAGCGTGGCGTCGCCGCCGACGGAGTACTGCTGTTCGCCCTGGTACTCGCGCTCGTCGGGGTTGTAGACGGCAATTTCCATCCCTGTCTCGATGACTTCGGCGTTCTCGCTCCATTTGCCCCAGAGCGTGACCGTCGTCGGCTCGCCAGCCCCGCGGTCGGGGCGTATCGTCACCTCACAGAGGTCGCTCTCGCCGTACTGTGTGTTCACCGTCTTCGGCTCCTCGACGTCGACGACGACGCCGCGAACGCGGTCGGCGCTCATCGTTTGGCCCTCCCCTGTTGCACGGCAAAAGCCACGGGACGGCCCCTCAAAAGTCGTTCGTGCCGCGGCTCATTCGCTGTTTGTGTCGGCATCGGACTCCGTGTCAGCGGCGTATTCTTCCAGTGTTTCCAGTGATACGTCTTCGAGTACGTCCTCGCTCGTCGCTTCGAGGTTCACCGGCGGCGCTTTGCCTGCCTCGTGGGCCTCTATCCAGCGCGGGACACAGACACACCAGTTGTCACCGGGGTCGAGGCCCGGAAAGTTCAGCTCCGGCCGCGGCGTCACGAGGTCGTTACCCTGTGCCTTGCTGTACTCCAGAAACTCCGCCGTCATCACCGCACAGATTTCGTGCCGCCCCGGGTCGCGCTGGAGCGGGTAACAGTAGCCGTCGCGCATGAACCCCGTTTCCGGGTCCATCGAACAGAGGGCCAGCTCCTCGCCGAGGACGTTGCGTTCGCTTTCCATACCACGTCTGGCTGTTCCGTAGAGTAAAGGCGTTCGCCTATGCTGCTCGTTTCCCGGCTGTCACGCCGCTCTCATCAGCTGCGACTGTGCCACTCAGGACCGATGGGTTCATTCTGACCCAGACCGAACGGGAGACTGACAATGCGCGTTCGTGACTGGCAGGACATTCTCGAAGACGTGATGGAGAGCAACGCCAATCCGGGGGACTGGCGTGCCGTCGGGGGCGACCGCGCGAACGGTATCGGCGAGGATATCTACTTCGGTCACCCTGACGCTGGCGTCTATCAGCTCAAGACCTACGCCAAGAACCCCTTCGAGGTACAGGGCGTCGGATCTCAGGTGGCCCGCCGCATCGACGAGGACATCGACCCACTGTTTCCAAACGACGGCTCGGGCATCTTCGGCGTCCAGCAGGGACCAGAGGACGAGGACGACGCCAAGGAAAAGGCAAAGAACCTCGAAACGGTGCTTGAGACCCATGCGGACGTACCCACGTCGCCGCAAGCGCTGCTAGAGGACATGATGGACGCGATGGACTCCCCGGCCTACGGCCCGATGGAGTTCGATCACCACGACCGGCCCGACCAGATGAGCGACCTCACGGAGACGTTCGAGGAGGCGGAGGAGCTACTCGACGCGGAGTTCGAGGACGTTATCGAGGAAGACGTAGAACGGGGCTTCTACTGATGCCCGAACGGTCACGCCTTATCTGTTCCGGGGGTCGCTGATGGTCGGCCCATCGATGACGGATGCCGATCGGCAACGCTTTCTTCGATACACGCAGGTCGGGTTCGCGCTTCTCATCGGCGTCTCGATGGGGCTGGTGACGCTGTACGGCGGTGCCGGACTGCTGACCGTACTCGGAATTTTCGTTGGCGGAACCGTTGCCGGCGGTGCGCTTGCGTGGTATATCATCCCGGAGAGCATCGCAGAGACGCCGTACGAGTCGTTCGATAGGGGACCGAAACCCGGCGCGCGAACGAAACAGCGCCGGCAGAAAAACGACGGCTCCGGACAGCGGGCATCCGACGACGACGGCAGACTCTCGCAGAACCGCGATTAGAGGAAGTCGTCCTGCATCGCTGGGTCCTGCTGTTCGGAGGCCGTCTGGTCGAAAATCTCTTCATCAAGCGTCTCGGTCTCTTCCGTCGTGGTGTTGTAGGCCGAAATCCCTCGCTTCAGGAGGTCTTCGACGGCCTGATCACGGTTGAGGAACTCGCCTTGCTCGACGAGTCGCTGGATGTCCGAGTCGACCTGGTCCGGAAGTGACACCTTGATCTTGCTCACACTTGCGGCCTATACTGTTCGGACATAAAAACCCACCCCTGCTTTTGAGAGCGGTTAAAAAGGCGTCCGCGTGGATGTGCGGAACCGTCATACACTTGCCGGCGGCCGACACGAACCACAGTGTGAACGCGAACGACCGAGCGATCACCGCACTGGTCATGCTCGCACACGGGCTGGTCCACACCTACGAGATGGCGGTCCCGATCTTCGTCGTCATCTGGCTCACCGAGTTCGACCTCATCAACCTCGGTATCGCCCAGTTCGACGTGACGACGGCGACCGTCGGTGTCATCGTGACGCTGGGCTATGGCCTGTTCGGGGCCGGCGCGCTTCCGGGCGGTATCGTCGTCGACCGTATCGGCTCCCGGCGGCTCATCACGGGCTGTCTGCTCGGCATGGGCGGGTCGTACATCCTGCTGGGACTGGCCCCGAGTATGGTCGTCATCGCACTGGCGCTGGTCCTCTGGGGGCTCTCGGCCAGCGTGTATCATCCGGCCGGGCTCTCGCTCATCAGCAAGGGCGTCGAACAGCGCGGGACCGGGCTGGCCTACCACGGTGTCGCCGGCAACCTCGGCATCGGCCTCGGCCCGCTTGTCGCCGCGGTTCTCCTGCTGGTCGCCGAGTGGCGGACGGTCGCGCTCGTCCTCGGGGTTCCTGCGTTGCTTGCCGCCGTCTACGCTTCGCGAGCGAGCTTCGACGAGACGGCGGCGGTGACGGCCGCGACGGACGGCGGGTCAAAAGCCAGCAGCGGTATCGACTCGCTCGGGGAGTTTCTCACGGAGAGCAAGCACTTGCTGACCGGGACCTTCCTGCTCGTGTTCGTCGTCGTCATGTGCTCGGGACTGTACTACCGCGGCATCCTCACCTTTCTCCCGGAACTCCTGCGGGACCTGCCGGGCTTTGAGCCCATTCCGATAGAGACGCTGTTGCCCTCCAGTGTCCTGTCTGTGCTGGGTATCGAGGCTGGGACGGGGCAGACGCTCAAGCCGCAGGACTACTTCTACGCCGGCCTGTTGCTCATCGGCGTTCTCGGCCAGTATGCCGGCGGCAAACTGAGCGACCGGATTCCAGTCGAGTACGGCATCGCCGGGTCGTTTCTGGTGCTCGCCACGCTCGCCGTCCTGTTCGTTCCGGTGTCGGGCATGGGACTCGGTCCGCTGGCGGTGCTGGGCGCGCTGCTGGGCATCGCCCTTTTCGTCGTCCAGCCGATGTATCAGGCCGCAGTCGCGGAGTACACGCCCGCCGGAACGCGCGGCCTGTCGTACGGCTACACGTATCTGGGTGTGTTCGGCGTGGGTGCGCTTGGCGGTGGTCTTGCGGGGTCGATTCTGGCCTTTGCGAACGCGACGGCGCTGTTCGGAACGCTCGCTGGTATCGCACTCGTCGCCGTCCTTGCGGGGACTGTCCTCGCGCGGCGTTCGTGATTGCACGGAGTTGGGGACAGGCCGCCGCATCGCTTGCTATTTCTGTCTGTGCGGTGTACCTGACTCTCAGATGGACGCCGCAGTCATCGTCCCGGCCTACAACGAGGCGGAGTCGCTGGCCCGCTGTCTGGCTCCCTTCGAGTCACAGCCCGTCGAACTTGTCGTCGTGGTCGGCGGCGACGACGGCACGGAACAGGTGGCCCGCGACACGTCCTTCGTCGACACCGTCGTTCGGTGTGACGAGGGCGGGGCAGGGATTGCAAGGAACCGCGGAGCAGCGGCCGCGACGGCGCCGATTCTCCTGTTTACCGACGCCGACACCGTCGTTCCCGACGACTGGGTTCGCCTGCATCTCAGGCACTACACCGACGACGATGTCGTGGGGGTCGGTGGCCCCGCACGCCCGCTCGAAGACAGTCTCAAACACCGCGTGCTGTTCAAACTACTGTCTGACTACTGGTATCGGGTGTCATGGCCGCTTGGTTTCGTCCAGCAACCGGGCTTCAACTGTAGCTTCCGGGCCGACGCCTTCGAGGCCGCGGGCGGCTTCGACGAGGACATCCCGTTCATGGAGGACACGGAACTCTCCCTGCGGATGAAAGACTACGGCCGAATCGTCTACGACGCCGATTCCTGTGTCGATACGTCTGCCCGCAGAGAGGCCGACGAGGGATATCTATCGCTGTTCGCGAAGTACGTCCGCGGATACGCGAACCACTACATCCTCCGCCGAGAGTTCGATGCTGACTACTTCTGAGAAGGGCAACCTTTTCAACGCACACCCCGGAGCGGTGACACGATGAGTGGCTGGCGGTCACTGCCCCGACGTGCTGTCGAACAGGTGCGGGCTGACCTTCGAGAGGACCCGTACCTCCGGTATATTCTGCTTGTATCGACGGTCATGGTCGGATTCTGGTTTTGGCACCGGGTTCCGAACTTCGCGACCCGCGACGAGTACAGCCGCTTGCTAGACGCGATGGTCACCTACGGCGCTGTCCTCGAAGACCCGAGTTTCGAAGGTCTCAAAGCCGGTGTGGAGTGGGGCCGAGCCCCCTTCGGCGCGACGCTGTACCTCTATGCGCTGGCCATCCTTCCCGTCGTCCTCGTCGCCGTCATCACTGGGGACGGAGGCGCGTTCACGTCACTGGCATTTCCGGGCTGGGAGTTCGGCCACTACGAGGTCTGGGCCGCCACGCCAGAGTGGATCTGGACATGGAGCCTCGTCGCTATCCGCCTGACGAACGTCGTCGCCGCACTCTGTGCCGTCTACCTCACGTACCGCCTCGGCGTCGCGATAGAGGGGCGCAACGCCGGCCGGCTCTCGGCCGCCGTGCTCTCGCTGACCTTCGGTTTCCTCACCATCTCGAAGGAGGCCGGCGAGGATATGCCGGCGCTGGTATTCGTTCTCCTCGCGCTGTACTTGCTGGTCCGGTATATTCAGACCGACGACGGGACGCTGTTTCTGGCGGCCAGCGCCGCTGGCGGCGTCGCTATCGCGTTCAAACTGACGGCCGCGCCGGTCATCCTGCTTATCGGCGTCGCATTCCTGCTCCGCGCTCACGCCGTCGATGCACCGCTGCCGGAGACGTTGTACCGGCCGAAACTCCTGCTAAGTGGCGCGTTACTCGGGTTCGTTATGATCGTGATCGGCTTCCCGACCGCGCTCGTGGCGGGCGCGGAACCGTTCGTCGATCGGGTGTTCGGCGGCTCGGCCTCGCGGATGAGCCATACGACGGGGCCCGACGCTCCGGTGTGGTGGTGGTTCCTCCGAGGGTACTTCAGTGCGCTCGGCCTGCCGCTGTTCGCCGCGGCCGCGGCCAGCGTCGTTGCGACCGTTGCCACGCTGCGGGAGCGAACGTCGGCGTTTCACGGCACCGTTCTCGTCCTGACGGGACTGACGGCCTACATCGCGATGTTCTCCCAGTGGCACGACTTCCGCGTGCACCACCTCCTGCCGACGTTCCCGCTCATCGCCTTGCTCGTCGGGGGGCGACTGGTGCAACTCCGCGAGCGCTCGTCGTCTCTTGCCCGGCCGGTAATGGCTGTTCTGTTGGTCACAACGGCGGTCTACGCCGGCGTCGGGACGGCGCAGTTCGCATCCATGCCCCGCGACGAAGCGACGGCGTGGCTGGAAGACAACAGCGCCGACGGTGACGTGGTGGAGACGTATCGCGTCCACATTCAAGACACTGCAATCCCGCACTCGATGGCCGCCCGACACGTCGCCGGACAGGACTCGGAGGCGGAGGAAGCGATGGCGTGCCCGCGATACATCCAGATCGGGTACCGGGACCTCCTGTATCTCAAGGAGGACACCTACTACCGGAACGGCGACGCACAGGCCACCTACCTCCGGAGCCTTCTGAACGAGGAGACCAACTACGAGATCGTCGCCGAGTTCGGGGAGCGGCCGCCGAACTTCGTCCCCCAGCGACCGACCCCCGGCTCGTTCACCGACCTGCTCAGGCTCGGCGTCGTTCCGCATACGGACCAGTTCGCCGACGAGCAGGAACTCGCGGCGAACCAGTACACGCTCATTCTGGAGCGCACCGGCGAGTGCGATTCGGACCGTCACCCGCCGTTCTGACTCCGACCCGTGTAGGGCTCTTTCCGGCCGGCTACTCCGCCGTCAACGATGAGAGGTCGAGCCGCACCGAGGGATACCAGCCTGCAAGCGACGGCAGGTAGATGCCGAGGAACCGGTCGACGAAGATGATGGGGATGATGACCGCAGCCGGGATGCCCAGCGCGACGAACACCGCCGTCGCCGTCGCCTCGGTGACACCGATGCCACCGGGCGTCAGCGGGAGGAGCGTCACCGTGTACGCAACGAGGAGATACAGCGGCAACGCGACCAGTGGCTCGAACGCCACGCCGAAACTCCCCAGCAACAGGCCGACGCGGACGCCGGGTGCGAGGACGAGGTCGACGGTCCAACCGACCGCGTAGCGGAGCCACACTGCCGGCTCGCTCACGAGCGTTCGAAACGTCGTGGTCGAACTGTCGGTAAATTCGAGCAGGCCGTCGAGACGCGTCGCGAGTCCCTCGCCGATGCGTGGAACCCGGGCTGCAAGCCCGGATAGCCAGCCGATGAGGCTGTCCAGATAGGAGAGATTGAGGCCCCCGAGTAGGATGGCGAGGCCGGCCGCGAAGTACAGGCTCGTCGCGAGCGCCAGCAGCACGAGGAGTTCGATTCGGAGGAGCGGAATAGCGAGAAGCAGACCTGCTGTGGCTGCGACGCCGTAGTAGAGTGCGAAGATACTGGTGTGTAGTGCCGATGCGGCCGCGGCGTCGCTGTAGGCCATCCCGGTCTGGCTCCGGAGAACGAACGGTGCGGCCAGCCGCCCGGAGAGTCGAGAGGGGAGCAGCTGATTGACGAAGTTCACGATGAGCGTCGTCCCAGCGGCGGTCCGGAACCGGACGGGTCCAAGCGGGGTGATGACCGCGTACCACGAGTACACCCGGCCAGAGATGCCGAGAGTGCTCACGGCAATGATTGCAAGCGCCGTCTCGATGTCGACGCCGGCGAGCAGGTCGACTGCTCTCCTGACATCGAACTGCGTGAGCAGCCACGCCACCGCCGCGACGGCGAGAGCGTACTGGGCGACCGTGATGGCAAGGTCACGGACGCGGTTCGTCACGCCGTCTCGCCCCTGCGTAGCTGTGTCGCGGCTGTTTCGCCGTCCTCAAGCACCGCCTGCGCGGTCGTGAACTCGAAGTCCTGCTGGAGAATCCGCTCGACGGCCCGGCGCATCCAGTCGCCGGTCCTGACGTACACCCGCGTCGGCACCCCCTCGACGGCTGGCAGGTCGACTAGTTCCCACGGGTGGACGTACAGCATCGGCGTGATACCCCGGCGGGCCAGCAATTTCATGCCCAAAATTGTGTACCGCGGGCCGAAAAACCGGAGCCAAGTCCCGGTGAGGGGCAGTTGCAGGCCGGGCATGACGCTCGCCGGGAACTCAGTAATCGTGTCCGGCGCGTTCGGGTGCACCGTTGACGCCGGAACCGGTTCATGGATGTCGTACTCGCCGCCGTACCACCCCGGAATCGACCGGCTGGAGACCACGCTGGAGTCGTACGTGTACCCGATATCGGCAAGCAGGTCGAAGTGGTCGTCGGTGATGTCGAAGGCGGGCGCGCGAAACCCGGCCACGCGTTCGCCGGTGACCCGCTCCAGCACGTCCTTCGACTGGGTCAGTTCTCCTCGTCGCCCGTCCCTGTCGAGGTCCGAGAGCAACTGATGCGTGTGGGTGTGGGAGGCTATTTCCAGTCCCGAATCGGCGAGTGCCCGCACAGCGTCGGGATGAGACTCGGCGACCGCCGACACGACGAACGCAGTCGCCGTGGCGTCGTACTCCGCGAGTATTTCCCTGAAAAATCGGCCGCCGTCGAGGCCGACGCCGTCGCGGTCGGTCGTCCCCGACGCGCTCCGGTAGGCCGGCGTCTGGGTGAACAGCTCGAAATCTATCGACAGCACTGCGCGATTACTCATCCTGCTGGTCCTCGGTCTGTAGCTGGTGTTCCTCCAGTTCGCTCCGGAGGAGGCTCAGCTCTTCGTTCAGCCGCGACAGCCGGTCGTACATGTGGCCGATGCGGTTGAGCAGGTACGTCACCGCCACGAACAGCGTCAGGTTCGAAATGACGAGGATGGCCCGGGCCTTCCATTCTAAGCCCAACAGCCGTGCCACGAGTTCGAACACGTTGGGGACGATGGCGACGACGATGAGCCCCATGCCGAGCAGCAGCGACATCACGAACAACTCCAGCGATTCGCGTTCGCTTTTGACGATGATGTAGCCGTTCGCGAGGAAGGCCAGCCCAACAGCCAGCGACAGGAGATTCACCAGCGAGTAGTCGAATCCAAAGACCATGATTAGCGAAAGAGGAGGACGCGAAACACCGTGTCAGTCATGCGTAGCGGGTACAGTACGAGCGTGTCGAGGCTGAATTGCGACTCGCCCTCGTCCCGGATCGGCATCTCTACTGATACCTCTTCGATGCGCTGGCCGCGCTGGGCCGCATCGAGCGTCTGTTCGACCGCCCAGTGATTGTCCGAGCGGTGGAGGATGTCCTGCAGCGCCGACACGCGGTAGACGCGGAAGCCGCTGGTCACGTCGGTGATATCGATACCGCCGAGTTTGCGCACGACGGTGGTGAAGAAGGTGATGCCGAGTCGCCTGATGAGCGGGTAGTCGTCGATACTCTCGTTCAGGTAGCGACTGCCGATGACCATGTCCGCGTCCTCGGCGTGGTCGAGCAGCGTCGGAATTTTCTCCGGGTCGTGCTGGCCGTCGGCGTCGACCTGCACGACGAAGTCGTAGTCGTGGCGGATGGCGTACTGGTAGCCCGTCCTGACGGCCCCGCCGACACCGGTGTTAAAGACGTGTGTAACAACGTGTGCGCCGTGCTCCCGGGCAATAGCCGCGGTATCGTCCGACGACCCGTCATCGACGACGACGACTTCGTCGACATAGCGGCTCGTCCCGTCGACCACCGATCCGATGGTGCTCGACTCGTTGTACGCGGGGATGACGGCGACTGTTCGCACTGGTGGAAACGCCGCTAGCAGCGAACTTGTAATTGTCGTTCTCTGGAACAGTACTACTGGATCTGACACCCTGCGTCTGGCCCCGCAGCTCACACTAAACCGACCGCTGTGAGTTACAGCCGATGGAAAATCCAACGGTCGGGACCCTTGCTTCTCAGCGGCGGGGTGAAATGAGTACTGACAACCACCGCTTCCCGAGGGTCGCTCGTAATCGACATAGGTCATGATGAATAGGGCAAGAATGAAAACACACCGCGCGGTACGTAGTGGCATGAGTGTCGAGCAGGAGCAGACGGAACGGACCATCAGGTGTCTGGTGGCGAAAGTTGGACTCGACGGTCACGACCGGGGCGCACACGTTATCGCACGGGCGCTCCGTGACGCCGGCTTTGAAGTGATTTACTCAGGGCTCCATCGAGCGCCCGACGAAGTCGTGCAGGCCGCCGTGCAGGAGGACGTGGATGTCGTCGGTATCTCCATCCTCTCAGGGGCACACAACACGCTCGTCCCGAAGATCCTCGACGGGCTAAAGGAGTACGACGCGTTCGACGACCGGCTCATCCTCGTCGGTGGTATCGTCCCGGACGACGATCAGGACGAACTCCGCGGACAGGGCGTCGACGAGATATTCGGCCCGGGCGCGTCGATGGAGGAGATGATCGACTACATCCACGAGAACGCACCTGAGCGATGAGCGATCTCGTCGCTGACCTGCTCGCGGGCAAGCACAGCGCCCTCGCCAGAGTCATCACACAGATAGAGAACCGCTCGCCGGGGTATCGCGAGGTGATCTCCGACCTCCACCAGCACACCGGGACGGCCGACGTTATCGGCGTTACCGGGAGTCCCGGCGCAGGGAAGTCCACGCTGGTCGACAAGGTAGCGGCGACCTACCGAGAGCAGGGCCTGACCGTCGGCGTCATCGCTATCGACCCGTCTTCGCCGTTTTCGGGCGGTGCGGTGCTCGGCGACCGGATACGGATGGCGTCGAACGCGGGCGACATGGACATGTTCTTCCGGTCGATGTCCGCCCGTGGCTCGCTGGGCGGGCTGTCGACGGCGACGACCGACGCCGTGACCGCACTGGACGCCTTCGGCAAGGACAAGATCATCGTCGAGACAGTCGGCGCGGGCCAAAACGAGGTGGATATCGTCCGGACTGCCGACACCGTCGCCGTACTCGTCCCGCCGGGTAGCGGTGACGACGTGCAGATGCTCAAAGCCGGCATCCTCGAAATCGGGGACGTGTTCGTGGTCAACAAAGCCGACCTTGATGGAGCCGACCGGACGGTCCAGCAGCTCCGGGAGATGCTACAGGGGCGGAGTGGGCGACCGGACTCCGGGCATCACGGCGCGACCGAGCTCGGCGGCGACCACGGTGACGCGCACGCCGGCGATTCCGATGACGGGGACGACGAGCCGGAGACGTGGGACCCGCCAATCGTGGAGACGGTCGCCAACCGGGGCGAGGGCGTCGAAGACTTCCTCGACGTTTTAGCCGACCACGGGGAATATCTGGACCGGACTGGCCGCCGAGAGGGGCAGGCACGGGAGCGATTCGCCGCCGAGATTCGAACCCTCCTCCGGGAAGACGCCAACGAGCTACTGGTCGACGAACTCGACCGCCGCGGCGGCATCGAACAGTACGTCGACGCCGTCATCGAGCGCCACACCGACCCGTACACTGTCGTCGATGAAGTCCTCACGCCGCTCCGTGAGTGTGTCGACGAGCAGCGTGACGAGAGCTGAGTTCGGAACTGTCGCGTCCGCGGAACTACGTCTGCCGGGTCGATAGCGACAGCCATCTAACAATCTTCCAGCATGTATAACATACTCCGGGCCCCAAGACAACAGTATGAAACTCCGCAAGGCGCTCGGTGCGGTCGTTGGTGCGGTCGGCGCGACAGCAGCTGCCAACCGCGTACTGCAGTCACGGGCCGGCGCGTTCGAGCCGATACTCGACGGAGAACAGGGGACGTACCGCTGGCGAGGGTTCGATATCGCGTACACTGAGGCCGGCGACCCCTCGGACCCGGACCTCGTGCTGTTCCACGGCATCAACGCCGCTGCCAGCAGTCACGAGTTCCACACGGTGTTCGACACGTTGGCCGAGGACTACCACGTCATCGCGCCGGACCTGCCGGGCTTCGGGCACACGGACCGGCCGCCGCTGCTGTACTCGGCGTCGCTGTACACGGCGTTCGTCCGTGACTTCATCGAGGACGTCACGACCGATGCGACAGTCGTCGCGTCGTCGTTAACTGGGGCCTACGCCGCCAACGCGGCACAGGAGGTCGACGTTGAAGAACTCGTCCTCATCTGCCCGACGGACAGTTCGATGGGTAATCGAACGGTCTGGCTCCGCTCACTGCTCCGCGCGCCCGTCGTCGGCGAGGCCATCTACAACCTCACCGTCTCGAAAGCCTCCATCCGCCACTTCCACGATGACCACGGCTACTACGACATGGGCAATCTCACCGAGGAGATCGTCGATTACGAGTGGCAGAGCGGCCACCAGCCCGGCGCGCGTTTCGCGCCGGCGTCGTTCGTCTCCGGCTTCCTCGACCCCGAGGACGACCTCGGCGAAACACTGGCTAGCCTCGACGTCCCTGTGACGCTGGTGTGGGGTGAGGACGCCGACATCACGCCGCTGTCGAAGGGCCGCGAACTAGCCGAGCGAGCGGACGCGATGCTCGTCGTGTTCGGTGACTCACTGCTCCTGCCCCACGTCGAACACCCCGGTGAGTTCATCGACGTGGTCCGTGACAGAGTGACCTCGGTAACAGTCGAGAACTGAGCGTTAGCGCGGTCGGAACACGACGGCTCTCTCGCCGGTTGTCACGCGCTCGCCGACGTCGATACCGACCACGTCGCCGATGGCAACGTCATCCGGGTCCACGTCACGGACGAGCCCCGTAACCGACACCGGTCCGAAGTCGACGATAGCGGTGACGTAGGGCGCGTCGTCCTCGAACTGCGGCGTCGGGACCGTAATCGTCGTGTGGCTCGCGATTTCGCCGGACTCTGGCAGGTCGATCTGCGAGAGGTCCTGATCGTGACAGCGTGGACACACCCGCCGGGGCGGGAGCCAGCCGTGGCCGTTCGAACATTCGAGGAAGTAGCCCTCGTCAGATTCGATGCTGTCGAGCCACGCGTCGTACTCGCCGTCCTGTGCGGATTCAGTCATTCTTCACCTCCATCACGTGGACAGTCGTAGACGCGACTGTCCCGCCCGCGTTGTGTGCGACGCCGACGGTGCTGTCCGGGACAGCATCGGCCCGCGGATGCGACCCGTCCAGAAGCCAGGCGACCGTTGCCAGCTGGGCGACGCCGGTCGCACCGACCGGGTGACCTTTGGCTTTCAGCCCGCCCGAGAGGTTAACCGGGAGGTTGCCGTCGCGGGTCGTCTCGCCGTTGCGCGCGGCGGCGATGCCCTCGCCGCGCTCGTAGAAGCCAAGCGATTCGATTGCGAACACTTCGGCGATAGTGAAACAGTCGTGGACCTCGGCGAAGTCGACGTCGTCGGGACCGACGCCGGCGTCCCCGTAGGCCTCTTCGGCGGCCTTGTCGGCGGCTGGCGTCTGTGCCAGATGTGGGCGGTCTTGCAGTGCGAGATTGTCGCCACCTTGGCCGGTCCCAGTGATAGCGACCGATGCGTCTAGATCGTGTTCCTCGGCGTAGGACTCCGTCGTCAGAACAGCAGCCGCGGCTCCATCGGTGATCGGACAGGAGTCATACAGGCCCAGCGGGTCCGCAATCGTCGGGGCCTCTATCGCGTCCTCGACCGTGATCTCCTTTTGAATCTGGGCGTGTTCGTTGACCAGCGCGTGTTCGTGGTTCTTGACGGCGATATGGGCGAGGTCCTCGTGGGAGCCGCCGTACTGGTCGAAATACGACCGGGCCATCAAGGCGTACGCCCCGGGGAAGGTCATTCCGGCGCGGACCTCGTAGAGGTCGTCAGCGGCGATAGCGAGCGCGTCCGTCGCCGCCGCCGTCCCGATGTTGGTCATTCGTTCCGCACCGCCGACGACGACGACCTCGGCTTCGCCGTTCCGAATCGTTTTGACGGCTTCACGAACGGCTGTGCCGGCAGATGCACAGGCCGCTTCGACGCGGGTCGCCGGCACGTCCAGCCCGATGGCCTCGGCCATCAGCGGGCCCTGATGGCCCTGATGTTCCGCGAGCTCTCCCATGAAATTGCCGTAGTAAAGTGCTTCAGCGTCGTCCGGGTCGATTCCAGCGCTAGCCAGCGCTTTCAGCCCGGCCTCAGCGAACAGGTCGCGGCCGGTTCGCTCGGGGTGTTTCCCGAAATGTGTCACGCCGGCCCCGGCGATACGTGGGTCTGACATTATCTCTCAGTGTGCGCTGACGGCTTAAATGCCTACTGCTCGGATGCTTAATTAGCGCATATTCGCCGACATAAACGCCCAGAAACGGCATCTGGGTTCTCTGTCGGATTTCTTGCCCACGACGGATTTATCGCCCTGAAAGGAACTACTTCCGCTTCAGCTCACGATTTCGGCGATACGCTGGGGCTCTCCCGACAGCGCGGGTTCCGGCTCAACCATCTGCAGCACCTCGTGGTCGGTCACATTCGGATACGACTTCTGGATAGCGTCCTCGATGAGGGCCTTTTCGAGGCGGAACTCCGTCCCCTCGTAGACGACGTCGACGCCCTGTTCGTCGAACGATAGTACAGTCATACCGCGAATTACGCACGGCACGAATAAAAGGATAGTCTCTCGCGCGGCCACCTGATCGGTGCCCACCCGGCGAAACGCGTGCTCGGAACAGTCGGGCAGGGCCGTTACGAGTCCCCGTCGCTGCCGACCCGGATGACCTGTAGCAGGGAGTACACCGGGACACCACGGATATCGCCGACACCACGTTTGTCCGCCAGCACGACGCAGGCCACGGGGTTGCCGCCCTGTTCGTGGATCGCGTCGATGGTTTCGCCCATCGTCTTGCCGCTCGTGATAGTGTCGTCGACGACGTAGCAGTCACGGTCCCGGATCTGCGCGAAGTTCCGGGAGAACGAACCGTCAGTGGTCTCGCTTTCGTCGTCGTCCCACTGATGTTTGGTCGGGGCGTACGTCCCGAGGTCGGTTTCCAGTTCCCGCGCAACGGTCGTTGCAAGCGGCGCGCCGGCCTTCTCGATGCCGATGGTCAGGTCCACGTCGTCGCCTTTCTTCGAGAGCAGGTCCGCCATCGCCGCTCCCGTATGATACAGCCGGTTGCTGTCCCGACCGACAGCGGACCAGTCGACGTGGATGTCGTGGGGACCGCCGTCGTCGCTCGTGTCCGGTTCCGTGCCGGTGCCGCTACGTTCGACAAGCCAACTCGCCGTCTCGCGGGAGACGTTGAGCTCGTCAGCGATCTCGCCCTTAGAGAGGCCACGCTGTGCCAGATCGGATGCGCTGTCGACGAGGTCGTCGATATTCTTCATACTACCATCTCCGTGTGCGAGGATTTAATAGGCAGTGTTCTACACCCACCAAAATCTATTTACAACACCAGTTGTACCATTCTAACGGCTGGGTTCATCCCCCTGCTGTCCGGGACCCGGTGGGACCACCGTTGGGTCACCGATGCTCCCTGCCACTTCGACCCGGCCGAATCAACCGTCACCCCAGCATGGTTGGACACGGGACCGCATGCACCAGCGGTCAGGCGGGACTCTCCCGCCATTCGCCGTCTATCGTCTCGCTTCGAATCCGGTTATCGCCTCGAATACCGGACGGGGAACCGGTTTGACTGCTCCGTATCACCCGTTTCAGTTGTCGCTCACTTCAAAGGTGTAGAGTCGCTGCTCGCAGGTCGGACAGACGAGCGTCTCGTCAGGGTTCTGGCGCGGACCCAGATGGCCGCCACAACACGATACCGACGACGACTCGACTAGCTCGGAGCCACAGACCGGGCACCTGTCGAGAAACATCCGGAGGGCTTCCGCGCCAGCGACTCTGAGCCGCTCGTCGTCGAGACGCTCACCGAGGACCTCGTACGCCGCGAGCTCGGAAACGACAACCGGACGGGGAAGGAGCTGCTTGTTGTCGGAGCCGAGAGCAACCCAGTCCGCGTCGTCGGCGTACGGTTCTGCATAGTCGATCCGCGGGAGTGACGCCTGTAGTGTCGCTGCGAGGGTATCGAGCGAGTAGTCGGCCAGTTCGTCCATTCGCTCGTGCCACGCCGTGTCGACGGCCGCCGCGAGAAACAGTTGCTCGCCCTCGACTTCGATGACGCCAGCCGCCGATAGCTCTCGGAAGACGGTGTCGCCGTCTATCCCCACGTCGTCGGCCAGCGATTCGCTCTCCCGGCGAGTCGCGTCTTCCCGGACTGTGTCTTTGTGTGATTGCTCCCCATGGAACCACCCGTTCGGAACCGGTGATGCCGCCACCAGCCGCGGGGCAAATTTGGGTGTGTACGGAACCAGATACCCTCGGAGATAGACCACCGCAACACCGACAACGGCGATCAGAAGGCTCGCAAGCGAGCGCCCGCGTGCACGCAAGAAGAAGGCACCGAGCCCAACTAGCCCCAGATTCAGCACTGTACACGGCCAGCATCTGTTCTCTCCGGTGTGAGGCTCGTCACTGAGACTCTCAAGCAGTTCCATTGGATCGACTTCCTGCAGTGCGGACTCCCTGCTCATGCTCGGACAACGGTACGCAGTCCCAAAATTCTTTAACAACAGCTGTGGTACTAAATAGCATGAGTGATTCGCCGGTAACGTACACGACGCTCGGGTCGACAGGCCTCGACGTGTCCGAACTCTGTCTCGGAACGATGAACTTCGGGAGCGCGGAGCCTTGGATGCTAAACGACGAGGCCGAGAGCCGTCGGATTCTCGAACGGGCACTCGACTTGGGTATCAACTTCTTCGATACGGCTAACGCGTACTCGAACGGCGAGAGCGAGCGGATTCTGGGTAGTGCCATCGACTCTGCCCGCCGCGGTGAACTGGTTCTGGCTTCGAAGGTGTACTTCGATATGCACGACGGCCCGAACGGGGGCGGGCTCTCGAAGAAACACATCATCGATCAGTGCCACGCCACGCTGGACCGGCTCGGCGTCGACTATCTCGACCTCTACCAGATCCACCGGTGGGACGACGACACGCCCATCGAAGAGACGCTGGACGCGCTGACGTATCTCGTCGACGAGGGGCTGGTCAGGTACATCGGTGCGAGTACGATGGCGAACTGGCAGTTCCAGAAGGCACTGTACACGGCTGACCTCGAGGGGCACGAACGGTTCGTCTCGATGCAGCCGGAGTACAACGCCGTCGACCGCCACGAGGAGGCGAACCTCCTGCCAGTGTGTGAGATGGAAGGGGTCGGCGTCATCCCGTGGTCGCCCTTGGCTGGCGGCTTCTTGGCCGGGAAGTACGAGCGCGACGACGACCTCTCCGAGGGGCGGGCGAGTACGGACGAGTACACGGCAAACCGGTTCAGCGACGAGAACTGGGCGGTTCTCGACGAGGTACGAGCGATTGCCGATGCGAAGGGGGCGACGCCGGCACAGGTCAGCTTGGCGTGGCTCTGCCATCAGGAGGTCGTGGACTCACCAATCATCGGCCCACGGACGATGGCTCATCTGGAAGAGAACGTCGGGGCGCTCGACATCGACCTGACCGACGAGGAGTGCGCCCGGATCGAGGCCCCGAAACAGCCACAGTGGCCGGTGGAAGGCAAGGACTGACTGTGGACCTCGATAGATAACCATGCACGTTAACTGCGTACTCAGTTTCCCTGTACACACATGGACGACAGCGAACTAACCGATGTCCTCGAAGATGCCGGTCTCTCCCCGTATCAGGCGGAGGCCTACGTGGCGTTGCTGGGGTTGGGGACCGCATCGGCGACCGACATCGCCGACTCCTGTGACGTTCCGGACCCGCGGATCTACGACGTGCTCCGGGACTTAGAGACGAAAGGATATATCGAGACGTTTCAGCAGGACAGCCTGACCGCCCGCGCCCGCAACCCAGATGTAGTGCTTGAGGACCTGCGGTCCCGGTCGAGCAAGTACCTCGATGCGGCCGAAACTATCGAGGAACGCTGGAACCAGCCCGAAATCTCCGACCACGAGGTCAGTATCGTCAAACGGTTCGAAACGGTCGTCAGCCGGGCCCGGGAACTCATCGAAGCGGCCGAAAACCAGATCCAAGTCGGTGTGGACCCGGAGCAGTTCTACGCCGTACGCGAGGAACTCATTGCCGCTCACGACCGCGGCGTGGACATCAAACTCAGCATCTGCACGGGCCCTGACGAAGATGTACCGCCGATGGCTGACATCGAAGGGACCTGCACTGAGGCCCGGAACCGTGACATTCCGGCCCCGTTTTTTGTGCTGGTCGACCGAACTTGGACGTGTTTTGCGCCCCACCACGACTCCGTCAACGAGTACGGCGTACTCGTCAAGGACCGGACCCACACCTACGTCTTCCACTGGTTCTTCCTGACCTGTCTCTGGGAGATCTGGGACACGCTGTACACCGAACGGACGCCGGAAACCCCGACGACGTACGTCGACCTCCGCCACGCCGTCCGCGATATCGAACCGCTGTTGAACGAGGAGGCGACCATCGAAGCCGTCGTCAGGGGATACGATACGGAAACGAAGGAGTCGGTTGAACTGACCGGGCGCATCACCGCCGTCGACTACACCGGCAGTAGCATCGGGCGGACGGACCCGGTCCCGCTAGCACAACTGGCGGGCCGAATCAGCGCCACAATAGTCACCGACGACGGGACGTACGAAATTGGCGGCTGGGGGGCCGTCATCGAGGAAATCGAAGCCACTGAGATTACGATTACGAACGTCCAATACGAGTGACGCAGCCGCCCCTTTTTCAGCAAGAATAAACTTTCACTCTGTTTGCGCGTTTGAGCGCCTCCGTGTGGCAAACAACTGTTTGACCTATCCCTGCGTATATATACTGAAAGATTTATACAGTCCTGAACAGTCAATAATATATCACTATTGTCGGCCCGCGGTCGATAATTAACAACACCTGTGGTTAATTATGGACAACCTTTAAGGTGTGTCCGGGATAGCTCAGAATAGACATGTCGGACAATGGCACAAGCGGCGAGCGGAACTCAACAGGCGTCTCCCGGCGACGGTTTGTCCGTGCCGCCGGAGCAGCAGGTGTCGTCAGTGGACTGGCGGGCTGTGCGGACTTCGTTGGTGGTGGTGGCGACGGCGGTAGCGGTGACGGGAGTGACGGTGGCTCGACTGGCGACGGTAGCAGCGGTGAGACGACGACGGTCCAGTGGGGTTTCGACCCGGTGGCCGTCCAGAACAACGGCGACGCAATCAAGCAGGCACTGCACGACAACGGCCTGCCGGACTCCATCGAAATCGAGTTTGTCCCGCGTGATCAGGATACCGGTGCGGCTCGGTCGAACTACAACCGACTGCTCTCGGCCGGCGAGACGAACCCGGATATGTTCCTGATGGACAACGGCTGGACGAACATTTTCATCCAGCGGGGACAGCTCCAGAACCTCTCTGAAACGCTGCCCGAGGAACTCCTCTCGGACGTGTCGGACAACTACTTCTCGGCCTTTACCGACACGGCCCGGAACCCGGGCAACGGGAACCTGTACGGCGTCCCGGTGTTCCCGGACTTCCCGACGATGCAGTACCGCAAGGACCTCGTCGAAGAAGCCGGCTACAACCCCGAACAGAACAACTGGGCGACCGAGCCGATGACGTGGGAGGAGTGGTCGAACATCGCCGCAGACACCTACGACAACGCTGATGTCGATTTCGGATTCACGACACAGTGGGACATCTACGAGGGGACCTCCTGCTGTACGCTCAACGAAGTCATGTCTTCGTGGGGCGGCGCGTACTTCGGCGGCCGCGACAACCTCTTCGGGCCGATCGGCGAGCGGCCGATCACGGTCAACAACTCCGAGGTCCACAACGCGTTGAACATGATGCGGAAGTTCGTTCACGACGAGGACTTCGGCGGCCAGTTCGAGGGCTACGGCGGCGGCTTCACCCCGACCGAAATCCTCGGCTGGAAAGAGGAGGACGCCCGCGCGCCGTTCGTCAACGGCAACGCCGTCTTCCACCGGAACTGGCCCTACTCGCTGGCGCTTGGCGGCCGGAATCCGGAGGAAACCGACGACCCGGCACTCGGCGAGAACCTCGGCGCGATGCCGATTCCGTACGCCGTCCCCGAGAGCGAGGCCGCACAGCCCGGCACGGGAGGCTCTACGGCCGCTCTCGGTGGCTGGCACATGACGGTCAACCCCAACAGCGAGCAGCTAGACGCCGTGACACAGGTCATTCGTGCCGCGATGCAGCCGGACTTCCAGCTCACGCTGCTGTCCGTCCAAGGATGGCTGCCGCCGCGGCCTGAACTGTTCAACTCCAGCGAGGCCCAAGACGTGCCCGTCGTTGGCCGGTACATGGACACGCTGCAGGTCGCCGGTAACAACACGATGCCGCGCCCGGTGACGGCTGTCTGGAGCGACCAGTCCAGCAAAATCGCACAGCAGGCGAACCGCGCGGTCGGGCAGGAAGCCTCCTCGGCCGATGCGATGGCGACGCTTGAGTCCGCGCTGGAAGAGACCGAGCAGACCTGACGCCACAGGACTGCATTACAAAAACTACCCCTGTGATTATTTACCATGACACATTCAAACGACGGACGGAGGTAACTGAATGAGTACAGAAACCGGCCGTGAATCCAGACGCTCGGGGGCACTCGTCAGCGTGATGCGTTGGATGGAGAACCTCAGCGACACGCAGTACGCGTATCTGCTGTTGGTTCCCGTGTTCGTGCTTTTGGGTATCGTTGCACTGTACCCGCTGTTGCGGACCTTCGAGCTGTCGCTGTTCGCGCTTTCGGCGGACTTTTCGAGCACTAGCTTCGTCGGCGCTGGGAACTACGTCGAGCTGTTCACCGGCGAAAAGAACCGGTACCTTCCGGGCGGAACAACGTTCCTTCCCGAAGGATTTGGGATAAGTGCACTGCTGAACAGCGCACTGATCGTCACAATAATCTTCGCTGTTGTGAGCGTGCTGTTCGAGACGCTCATCGGCCTCGGACAGGCGCTCATCCTCGATCAGGACTTCTACGGTCGGCGGTGGATTCGCGCGGCCATCATCATCCCGTGGGCCGTCCCCATCGTCATTCAGGGGATGATCTTCTTCCTGATGTTCAACTCGAACGTCGGGTTCCTGACGCCACCGCTGGCTGACCTCGGACTGCTCGCGCCGACGAACACGCTGAACGACACGGCGAGTGCGACGTTCATTATCATCGTCGCCGACATCTGGAAGACATCGGCGTTCATGGCCCTGCTCATCCTTGCCGGCCTCCAGAGTATCGACCGGGGCCTGTACGACGTGGCGAAGGTCGCCGGCGCGACGAAGTGGCAACAGTTCAAGCTCATCACGTTCCCGCTCATCCTCCCGACTATCGGCGTTGCCGTGCTGTTTCGGTCGGTGCAGGCGATGCGGGTGTACGGTATCATCGATACGGTGTCGAGCTGTACCGTCGTGCCGTCGCTGTCGTGCATGGTCGTCGCCACGTTCACTACCCGCGAGGGAACGTCTGCGGCTATCGCGTTTGTGACGGCCGCTATCATCGGGACGGTCGTGATGGGACTCATCGTCTGGCAAGGGGAGGACGCGATCTAACATGGCTACGCCAACCGATACTCAGGAGCAGTCGAGCGACGGCCCGCTACAGCGCTGGACCCAGAGCGCCATCCAGAACCCGGACAAGGTGTACCGGGCGCTGTTCTACGCGGCGATGGTGTTTTTCTTGGTGACGACACTGTTCCCCTTCTACTGGCTCATCGTGCTGGCGGTGACCCCCGAAGGGAACCTGCTTTCGGGTAGTTTTCTCCCGACTGTGAATCTCTTCGGTGTTAGTGGAACGTTCCCGCTGCCGGTTCCGAAGGGCTTCAATCCGGGCGCGTTCGTCACGGTCTTCGAACAGGTACCGTTCCACCTGTACATGCTGAACAGTTTCGCGCTGGCGGTCACGACGACGGTCATCGTCCTGTTCGTCGCCAGCCTCGCCGGTTACGTGTTCGGCCGACTTCGGTTCCCCGGCCGTGCACTGCTGATGCTCGGGATTCTGGCGATCAGCTACTTCCCGCCGGCCGCGTTCGTCATCCCGCTGTTTCAGGCCTTTGCCGGCAACGCCCCGATCACGATACCGTTTACGTCCATTCCGCTGTTTACCCCACCGCGGATGCTGAACACGCCCGGCTCGATGGTGCTGCCGTTCAGTGCGCTGTTCATGCCGCTGTCGATCTTCATCCTGACGACGTTCTACGGCCAGATTCCGGACGGACTGGAGGACGCCGCACGGGTCGAGGGAACGACACGGCTGGGCGCGCTGTTCCGGGTCATCATGCCGCTGTCTGCGCCGGGCGTGGCGACCGCGGCCGTGCTGACGTTTATCGCCGTCTACAACGAGTACTTCTTCAGTTCGATCATGGCGACCTCGCCGGAGGCGGCCAAATGGTCACCCATCGTCGGCGGCATTCTCAGCTACCAGACCCAGTACACGACGCAGTTCAACCTCATGGCGGCCGCGAGCATCGTCGGGGTCCTCCCCGTCGTCATCCTCGTGATCGTCGCACAGGAACGCATCGTCAGCGGACTGACCTCAGGCGCACTCAAGGAGTAACACAATGGCAAGAGTACGACTCGAACACGTGACGAAACGCTACGACGACCAAGGTGATGTGGTCACCGCGGTCGACGACATGAACCTTGATATCGATCACGGCGAGTTCATCTGCTTCGTCGGCCCCTCGGGCTGTGGCAAGTCGACGACGATGGAGACCATCGCCGGCCTCACCATTCCAACGGAGGGCGAGATCTACATCGGCGACCGCGAGGTGACGAACCTCCCGCCGAAAGACCGCGGCATTGCGATGGTGTTCCAGAACATCGCGCTGTTCCCGCACATGGACGTGTACGACAACATCTCCTTCGGGCTGCGGCTACGGGACTACCCACAGGACGAGATAGACCGCCGCGTCGAGCGGGCCGCGGATATCGTCCAGCTAGAGGGGATGCTCAACCGGATGCCCGAAGAGATGTCCGGTGGACAGCGTCAACGCGTCGCTATCGCCCGCGCCATCGTGCGTGAGCCCGATGTGTTCCTGATGGACGAGCCACTGGCGAACCTTGACGCGAAGCTCAAGGTCCACATGCGGACGGAGCTTCAGCGACTCCACAAGGAACTGGACACGACTATCATCTACGTGACCCACGATCAGGAAGAAGCGATGACGCTGTCTGACCGTATCGCCGTCCTCGACTCGGGCCAGCTCCAGCAGATCGACCCGCCGCTGACCTGCTACAACGAGCCGGACAACCTCTTTGTCGCCGGGTTCATCGGCTCGCCGTCGATGAACTTCGTCGAAGGCACCGTCACCGAGAACGCGCTGGAAACCCCGAACTTCGATCTTGAGTTCAATCCGTCGTCAATCGAGGGCGTCGGAGTGGGTGACAGCGTGACACTCGGCATTCGCCCCGAGGACATCTACCCGGGTGAACTCAAGTCGGAGGTGCCCGACCCCTCGGGAATGATTACGGCGACGACCGATATTCTCGAACCGATGGGCGACGAGATATTCGCCTACCTACTGCTCGGCGAGGGCGAAACGTCGATGTCTCAGGAGCTGGCGACGAACGACCAGTTGCTGATGAGCATCGATCCCGACTCGGACCTCGAAGAAGACGACGAGATCGGGGTCGTCATCGACCGGCGGAACGTCCATCTATTCGATACGGCTACGGGAGACGCACTCGTTCACAAACTCGACCCTGCCGGGACTAGTGGGAGTGTCGCGGGCAGTGAAGCCGAATCCGACGACTAAGGAAAATCGACATGAGCACGTACTTGGTGGCAACGGTTTACTGGAGCGGGATGCTATTCCTGTTTTTCTTTTGGGCGTACGGCATCGCGTCGTTCGTCTTCGACCTGAAGAACAAGATCATTCCCGGTCTCGTCGAGTATCGGCGCGGCAGACGCGCCGAGAAATCCGAACAGCAACGCGAAGACGAACGCGAAGAGCGCGAACAGCAACTGTATTAAAAGAATAGGATACTCAGATAGAATCGTCCACTAATATACTAACTGGGGGTTGTTTAGCCAAGCCGACCGCCGTGTCTCAATCAGATAACGCCGAATCCTTCGTCTTCCATCAATTCGGCCACCTTCTCGGGGTGCTCATATGCAGCAAGGAGCGCGAATTCCCGAGCGTCAGTCTTCGAGACTTCACTAACATCCAATTCATCGGCCAGCACAGACCGGAAGCGGCCTTCTTGCTCCGCTACGGTATCTCGAACATGAATCTCTAAGCGGGTGTCTCGCTCATCGCCGACGTTGTTCCGCCTGACGAAGTATGGGTACTCAGCCGTGTCGCTCGATTCTTGTTTCGTATCTCTGTCAGGGCTACCCGCGGTTCCTAGGGTCTGGGAGCTGGTCGCACCTGAGGACTGTACTTGCTCTGAAGATGATTCAGCTGTTCGAGACTCACTTTCATCCACAACCTCCTCAGATTCTTGTGAGTCTTCTTCCTCGCTCTCAGCACCGAAATCCAGATTTCCGGAACCGGACTTGAAGTTATTCATGGGGTTGCCTCCGTTTGCTCCTCGTCAGTTAGCTCGAGGCGTCTATTGCTGTTATCTTGGACTTCGAGTTCCAGAACCGAGTCCACGTCAGCGTCAAACGTTTCCGTTGCGACGAAATGTGCCAACTCGAACAACTTTTCAAGCGTTTCTATTTCTCTATCACGGAGACGCCGCTGGCCTGGTTCACTGACCATCTCATCATCACGCTTGAACGTTTTCCAGCGCTCTTCAACGACCTTGAATGCGGACCCTCGTGCTTCCCACATCGCGTCCATGAGGCTCTCTCGATTGCCGATAGTAACAGGCGTCGAAAATGCGTCCGTATCGTCGAACTGTTGCTGGTACTGCTGGTGTGCGTTGGTCTGGCCGACGCCGGACGGAACGACACAAGAGAGGCCGATTTCGATATCCAACTGAGTCTCCATGTTCCCGACAAGCTCTTCTAAACCATCGAGGCTGAGATTCCCCTTTCCAGCCGGTTTGACAGGGGCGATCAGCGTCCGGAGCGCGTAAATCGCATTATAGAGCAAATCCTCAGCGCGTGCGTTTGGGTCAACGAGAATCGCATCGTACCGTTGGTTGAGTTCGTGTTCGTTCCAGAGCAGGTCATACAAGAGTTCGAACCGAGGGTACTCGTCTCGGTTCATGTTTTTCATCCCCGTCTCGTAGGAGATTTTCTGCTCTAGGTTGGAGGTGAAGTCCCCGAGCATATCGTGACTCGGGATGATGTCGACGCCCTCGTCCGTTGTCTCGATCAGGTCATCGAACTCACCATCTGGCATATCGAGAATATGCTTGACGAGATTGTCTGCGTCGGGGTCGCTTCGATTTGCACCAACGTCGAACAGACTCGTTAGATTCCCTTCCTGTGGGTCAAGATCGATCACTAGTGTGCGTGCGCCCATTCGTTCCAACGCGACAGCGAGGTTGGCCGTCATCGTTGTCTTATACGTCCCGCCTGACTCTGAGTAGACTACGGCCGTTATCATACGGTCAATGTATAGATGGCATTATGCATAAATCTGTGTCAGACATTACAGACGAGTATCTGTAACACACATCTGTAACGTGTGCCATATCAGCACTAGCTTGATCTACAGATAGGCAAGGCGAGTGCCTCGGGGCTTGCCCCCGAGGTACTTCACCATTGAATTCCGTTCCCTGCTTTTGTTACAGATATCCATTACAGAAGTCCAGTACAGCTAATGGGTACAGATTGCGGTCTGCCCTCTCAGATCACCTGTTATTATGTCTGGAGAGGATTTGCTAACTGCAAAAATATTACACAGGTGCTTGTTACAGGCGCATAATACGGATAAGCGTTACAGATATCTATTACAGATAAATAATACAGATTTTGGCAACAGATTGCTGACCGCCCATACCTAACACCCGTATGGCTGTCTGGAGAATATTTGTGAGTGTGAAATATTGTACAGACATTTGTTACAGACACCTAATACAGATAACTGGCACAGATATCCATCTCAAACATATACTAGAGGTCTTTACTATTAAATTTTGTGTGGAATGGCACTAAAGAATCGTGACTTGACATATTACAGCTATCAGTTACAGACATCTGTTACAGATACTTGTCACAGTTGCGTGATGCGGACATCCAGCCTTATGGTGTCTGATAGGGTTATTTTCGATGAGATAGATTTTCGCCGGTGATTAGCTATATACAGTTTATTATCTTTTCAGAACCAATAATTGGTACCGAGACAAGAAAGGTCGCGAGAGAGTAAGGAAAACTATCGGCGGAACGCACCCAGTGAACTTGATCGAATCGCCGAGGCTACTGTAGCGACGACGAATGACAGGGATTATCGCAGACGTCATCAGCAGAGAACTATCTTATAGGTCATCAATGAACGGGTCTTCCGGGAGATACCCAGCATCTTGCCACCGATAGAGGACTCAAGCTGAATACTGTATAAACCAATTATCGCTATATCTCTGGGCACTGTTCGGATGACACAACCTCGGAGGATAGAACCGGTGTGTAACTTCTGTTCTCATCGACCCGACTAAACCCGTCATGAGATTTTGACCTACATTCATTTTACTCGCAATCTTTCCTGCCTGTGAACGACGTCGGCCCGTTTGCCAAATTCTGTTTCCTCTCCTCGCTGCATTCAGGCTAACTCTAGGAACATCTGCATTCATAAACTCCATATCATATTAACATACAGCATAGAAATCACAGGTGTTATTAGAATTAGTTCGCCAGTTAATAATACAGATGACTCACACCTCACGCCGAAAGCTGCTCCAGAAGGCGAGCACAACCACCGTTGCTGCGGTGGGAATCGCTGGCTGTCTCGGTCGCGGAAGTGACCCGCTCGATTCCGTCACGATCGCCTACGTCCCAATTTATCCGAATATGCAACATTACGTGATGGAACAAGAGGGCTACTACGAGGACGTTCCAGCAGATGTCACAATAGATCGGTTCAGTTCCGGACCCAGCGTCGTCAAGGCGTTCGCGAACGGGGACGTCGACGTTGCACTCTTTGGAATCTCGCCTGCGATGCTCCTCGTGGACAAAGGCACCGACGCCGGTATCCTCGCAGCAAACTCGAGAAATGGTTTCAAGATCGTGGGGACGACCGAACTCGCCGATCTCTACGAACAGGAGGGGGCGGCCGCGTTCGAGCACTTCGAACAAGAGCATGGTCGGAAGGTCCAGATCGGTGCCCCACCGGACGGAAGTGTTCCTGATATCGTCCTCCGGTACTGGCTTCAGGATGATCTCGCAGTCGGTAAGATGGAGTCAGTCGTCAACAAGTCAAAGGTCCCGCCGGCGAAGGCGGTCCAGACGATCCGGGCCGGTGACATCGACGCGACGATCATCCAGGAACCGTTCGCAACCATCATCGACCGAGAGGACGGCTTCAGCGAACTCGCTTGGTCCGGGAGCATCTTGGAGAACCACCCGGTGACGGTGCTGTTCGCGAACCAGCAGGTGCTCGACGACAGTGAGGTCACACAAGCACTGGTCGAACAACACGTAGCCGCGACCGAGTTCATCGAATCCTCGCCGGATACAGCCGCAGCCCACGCCGCGTCCGTAATCGGATCCGGTGTGAGCGAGGACCTCGCGACGGCTGCCATGGACTCGAAGGCGTCCGAGTTCATCTCGAACCCGCACGCGGTCAGCAAACAGGCCGCGACGATGGGCGAGTTCGCCTCGAACGCCGGCAACATCGAGGAACCGATTGCGACCGAGACCCTGTTCGCGTTCGAATCTTACGACGCCAGCCAGAAATGAGCACGCGTACTAACACCCGGTCCGACACCATCTTTGCCGGCAGCTTCGGGGGAGACCTGCAGCGGTATCTGCGCGGCCTGGGCGGACTCCTTGCGTTCCTCATCGTGTGGTGGGTCGGCGCAGTGACGACCCAGCCCACGTATCTGGTCCCGGGGCCCCTCGAGTCGGCATATGCCTTCGTCGACCTGTTCACAACTTCGACTGCGATTGTCGTCCCCATCTTGGGGGCAAGTCTTGTACTCCCGACTGGCTTCGCACACCTCGCACAGACGCTGTTCCACTACGTGCCGGGGCTCCTCCTCGGCGCTCTCTGTGGCATCAGTCTCGGCCTTTCGATGGGCTGGAACGGTGCACTTGACGACTGGTTGCGGCCACTCGCCCGGATACTGCGGCCGGTTCCGCCGCTCGCGTGGGTCGTCTTCGCCATCGTCTGGTTCGGCATCCATCACACCGGCGCGGCGTTCATCGTCTTCGTCGGCGCGTTCTGGATCAACTTCTACGGCGCCTACGGTGGTGTGGAAGGGGTTTCGAGCGACCTGACCGACGCCGCGTCGACGCTCGGTGTGGAACGCAGTTTCTCAATGCTGAAACTCGTCGCGCTTCCCAGCGCCGCGCCCCAAGTGTTGACGGGATTCCGAACGAGCATCGGCCGGTGCTGGATGATCGTCGTGGGCGCTGAGCTGTTCGGCGCCCCCGGCGTCGGCTACGAGATCATCAACGCCTCGAACAACCTCGCGATGGCAACAAGTGTCGCGTATATGTTTGTGATCAGCCTCGCGTTCCTCTGTATGGACGTTGGTTTTCGACTCGTCGAGCGGCGGGTGCTCGCGTGGCGATGAGTGAGCAATCATCTACGGAGCCCGAGGAGGCGCCCAGCGAGAAGATTACTGTTCGGAACGTCAGCAAGGCGTACGAGTCGACGCAAGCACTCGATGACGTCTCGTTCTCAGTGTCGGAGGGCGAGTTCTGCTGTGTCGTCGGACCGTCCGGCTGTGGAAAGACTACGCTGTTGCGAGCGATTGCGGGACTCGACGACCCGGACAGTGGGTCGGTCCTTGTCGGCGAAGAACCGGTCACCGAACCGGGTCTCGACCGGGGCATGGTCTTCCAGGAGTACGCCCTGTTTCCGTGGCGAACCGTCCGCGGGAACGTCCGGTTCGGACTCGACCGGCCCGCGTGTGAGTGCGCGGACTGCGAGGCGCGAGTTCGGGAGCTGGTCGACCTCGTCGGACTCGAAGAGTTTGAGGATGCGTATCCGAAGGCGCTGTCCGGCGGCATGAAACAGCGTGTCGGCATCGCTCGCGCACTCGCACCTGACCCGGAGATTCTCCTGATGGACGAGCCGTTCGGGAGCGTGGACGCACGGACCCGCGACCGCTTGCACGCCGAACTACTGGATATCTGGGCCCAGACCGAACAGACGGTCGTGTTCGTCACGCACGACATCGACGAGGCGGTGACGCTGGCCGACCGGGTCGTCGTGATGGACGCCGACCCCGGAACCGTACAGTCGACTATCTCTATCGACATAGAGCGGCCGCGCGAGCGAACAGCCCACGAGTTCGTCGACTATGTCGCCCGCATCAGAGACGAACTCGGGAGCCCGGTCGATGTGGATACTGACGAGGTCCACCGAGAATGCCAATCGTGAGCGCATCCATGACGGAGCGACTCAGGAGGCCGACCAGACCGACAGTGAACCGTCGGGCAAGTCGACAGCAACGGAATCGCTGGATACGACCAGCGATCTTCCGTACAAGTACCGCCGCGGTGGTGTCCAAAATGACCGCGACCACGGGAACATCTTCCTCCGCGATGTTGCCCAAGACCACGTCGACGAGCTGGTCGATCGAATGGGCGATGTCTTCGAGACTGAGTCGGTCTACAAGGTAGACGTGCTTGAGGCAGCGCTTCTCGGAGCCGGAGAGCCTGACCGCACCGTTGAGACCGAGTTCCGGAAGATGGGCTACGAGATGAAATGATCTACTATTCGTACTGACTTACCACATACTCGAGGACCCGTCCCGGGCGGACGGCGAGATAATAGACGCGAGCACGGTTGAACACACCATATTCTGCGTATTCTGGCAATATTCAGCCACGCAAGGATGACATATCGAAATGCACTGGGTGGTGATTCGCCCTCCGAATACCCGACTGGCCCACAGGACGCCACGAAATTGAAAAACAAGAGTCCCACCGATGAGTGGCCCCGCGAGAGCCAGAATGTAATGTGGAGTCATCGTGATACGCTCGGTCATATGATATCACTCACCACCAGTTAGTATGAATCTGTGGACATTCCAAGCTCTAATTTGAGTATCCACCGAGTAATCCAGAACAGATACAAATAGGTTAGAAGTTTCATGGCTGTCACCACGCTGAATGATTTCAAGTATGGTTCTTTTACCTTGCGTTTGCGTGTCTCCTATACTGGATCTGGATATCCATCGATTCACTCATGTAAGTTGAGTTAACTGGCGAGTACGAGCAAGCACCGATTGTAACAGCCGATAACACGCTAACGTTGTTGAAGAAGGAAACCGGAATCGGATAGAGAAGGGAATCAATCGGAGGTAGCTTGGAGTCTGAGTGGCTACAATACAGAAAATCTTCGTAATCCGACGATATAGTCAGTATTACAACAGGTTCGAGTGGTTGAGAGCTAATCTGAAGTTGCCCTCGGTCACTTAATCGTCAAATACATGCTTACAGCCCGCTACACCCAATTTAGTCTCATCTTCCAGAGACTTACAGTATCTGAGACTGGCGCGACCAATGCATACGGCCACGCTTCCCCGATTTCGTTCAGAGAAATGTTGGCAGGATCGGCTATTCAGTAGGGTTACATATTGTCTGTGCGACCGTGTTGAACAGATTCGGAAAGAGAGTCCCCACTACCAGACAATCTCAAAGAAGCCGAGTATGCCTGCTTTGTTATACCTGTCTACCCACAAGAGCACTTCTAATTTTATCGCTTGTTACGCCAAGCAGGTTGATAGGACATTCTGATATCGTCAACCGGCATATTGCACTCTGATAAACCGGGGATTGATAATCATGAAACCGATTGGATATCAACGGACCTCCGGTGGCCGTGTCATCACTGGAAGACCCGACACGAACAGTGTAGCGACCAACTCACGTGCACCGTGCTATTCCCAATCCTTACTATCTCTCCTTTCGATGGTCTGAACGCGATGACAGCTCAGAGAGATCAGATACTCCGATCGCTACGTGCAGAAGTCGATACCGGTCGCCCGATCATAGGTGCAGGTGCAGGCACGGGCATCTCAGCGAAGTTCGCCGAACGAGGTGGCGTCGACCTGCTCATCATCTATAATTCCGGTCGGTATCGGATGAACGGTCGTGGCTCCCTTGCTGGCCTGTTGCCCTATGGTGATGCCAACGAGATCGTCGTTGAAATGGGACACGAAGTACTGCCGGTCGTTGAGGACACGCCAGTGCTGGCCGGGGTCAACGGGACCGACCCATTCCGCCAGATGGACGTGTTCATCGAAGACCTGAAACGGCGGGGATTCGCGGGAGTCCAAAACTTCCCGACGGTCGGCCTCATCGACGACGACAGCAGTTTCCGGCAGAATCTTGAGGAGACGGGGATGGGCTACGATGAGGAGATCAACATGATACAGGAGGCCGCCGAGCAGGAGATGCTAACCTGTCCGTACGTCTTCACGGAGTCACAAGCTCGAGAGATGACTGAGGCCGGGGCCGACATCGTGGTCTCACACATGGGTCTAACCACGTCTGGCGACATCGGGGCCGAGACCGCACTAGATCTCGAGAGCGCCGCCGAACGGGTGCAGGCACACCACGACGCCGCTAAAAACGTAAACGAGGATGTCATGGTCATTTGTCACGGCGGCCCCATAGCGTGGCCTGACGACGCCCAGTACGTCCTCAAACACACGGAGGGCGTCGTCGGCTTCTTCGGTGCCTCCAGCATCGAACGGCTCCCAACCGAACAGGCCATCGAGAACCAAGCCCACGAGTTCAAGGAGATCGATTTATGAGTGACAGGCATTTCGTCGAACCCGATGACATCGAGAGTCAGCTGTTCGACTGGGGCGTCCTGAAGTGGATGAGCACTCCCGAGGTCACCGGCGGCGAGCGGTTCAGCGCCGGGGTCGTCAAACTCGAACCCGGGAAGGGCCACGAGCGCCACACCCATCCTGAGAGCGACGAAATTCTGTTTGTCATCCGTGGTGAGGGTGAACAGGAAGTCGCTGACGAGACCCGCGATATCACGGCTGGTGACATGGTTTTCATTCCCGAAGGCGTCGAACACGGGACCCTCAATACTGGGTGGGAGCCGCTCCTGTTGTTTGCAGTGTATGCACCTCCTGGCCCCGAGGACGTCCTGCGCGACCTCCCAGAGTGTGAAATCGTCCCGCCGGGGAAACTGCCGACACCCGAGAACGTCACGGAGGAATCATGAGTGTCGTGATCGTCGGGACGCTCGACACCAAGGGTGAGGAGATTGGCTTCGCACGCGACGTGTTGCAGGCCGAGAGTGTCGAGGTCCACGTAGTCGACACGAGCGTGATGGGCGACCCCGAGTTCGAACCGGACACCACCGCGAATGAAGTCGCCGACGCCGCTGGGACCACACTCAGTCACCTCCGAGACGACGCCGACCGCGGCGAGGCTATCGAGACGATGGGGGAGGGAGCCGCCGCCATCGTCACCCGGCTGCACGAAGCCGGACGGTTGGACGGCGTGCTCGGCCTCGGGGGGTCGGGCAACACCTCTATCGCGACAACGGCAATGCGAGCCCTGCCAGTCGGCATCCCGAAAGTAATGGTCTCGACGATGGCCTCCGGCGATACTGAGCCCTACGTGGGTGCGAAGGATGTGATGATGATGTACTCTGTCGCCGACATCGAAGGACTGAACCAGCTTTCGCGACAGGTCATCGCGAACGCCGCCCTTGCGATGGTCGGGATGATCACCAACGAACCCGATGCCGAGATTGCTGAAAAACCGACCATCGGTCTCACTATGTTCGGCGTGACGACGCCCTGCATCCAACACGCCCGCGAGAAATTAGAGGCTATGGGATATGAGACGATTGTGTTCCACGCCACAGGGACTGGTGGTCGTGCGATGGAGGAGCTGATCCGTCAGGGTACGATCGACGGCGTCCTTGACGTTACAACAACAGAGTGGGCTGACGAACTGGTCGGCGGCGTCCTCTCTGCTGGACCAGAGCGCCTCGATGCCGCTGCCCAGACCGGTACGCCGCAGGTGGTCTCGGTCGGGGCGCTCGATATGGTCAACTTCGGACCCCGAGATTCGGTCCCCGGGACCTTCGAGGGACGAAAGCTCCACGTGCACAATCCGCAGGTAACACTAATGCGGACGAACGTCGATGAAAACGCCGAACTGGGGAGGATTCTAGCCGAGAAACTGAACGCCGCAACGGGCCCGACCGCGCTGTACCTGCCCTCGCATGGCGTCTCGATGCTTGACACAGAGGGCGAGGACTTCTACGACCCCGAGGCCGATGCCGCACTGTTCGACGCCCTGCGCGAGCACCTCAACGAGGGGGTCGAACTGCTGGAGCTGGACACCCATATCAACGACGAAGCGTTCGCGGAGGCACTCGTCGAGAAGCTAGACGCGTACCTACGGGAGGCGGGACTCGCACCCGGGGCATAAGCACGCTCCGAGTTCGGGGACTACTTAAATGGAGCCTATCTCACCAGAACGGCTTTTCCACAGCGTCCCGCAGAGTTTCGATACAGCTTCCAACGTAATTGGACTGCTCTGAGATACCGTATCAGCTTACTTATAGAGACGCCACGGGTGAACGAGAGCTACCCTCGTGTCAGTATTCTTGATACCTGCAGGTGTAACGTGCACCTCCTCGTCGGCGTATTTGTGGTCGAGTCTGTCTCCTCTTCAAGGAGTTCGTACGCCTGAAAGTCGTCGCTATAGACGGTCAGTAACTCCTGCCGGCTGTCCACGATCCGGGGGAAGAATCGCTGATTCAGTGAGGGTACACGTTCACCGCCGGCTGCTGAGTGTCCGGGTTGCTATTTCGCAATCGTCAGTTCCGTCACGTTTAGGTTCCAGATCGAATGCCTTTGCCCATGAATCCTAGAGGGAAGGGAGCTAATGCTACGGCGAACTCTCCGACTACAGAGCGATTGAAGGCCATTGTTGACTCTTGTATCGCGTGACCACTCCAGCGCAGACACCACAAATGTAAATTATCAGCCACGCAAATTTGGAGCTGGTGACAGACAAATCCCGCGGCAGCTCCACTATCACTACTACAATCTAGCGTGTGGATTGATCACATAATGCGAACCACTCTACCAATGTCCCCTTCATCGGTCTGGATGCAGACGATTATCGGAGGTTTCGGGCAGTGACGATCATCCATTCCCACGACCGTTCGCATAATGTGATTATCGTTAATGTGTTTTAGATCCGCTTGCGAGACTACGGTGATAACGAATATCGATGCCATTGGAATCCGGAATTACGGCTCATTTGGATCTGGAAAAGCATAGTTCGTCAACGATGTCGCTGATCTTGATTCGGTAGCCCGCGGTCACACCTGCAAATGAAGCAGCGACGACTCAACAAGAACTAACAGATGTACGCCTATTATTCAACGACACCGTAATCCGGTAATAGTAGGTTACGAGTGCAGAGTCGATTCAAATGAATTGACGGCGTCAAGGAGTTGTTCGGCCAGTTCCTGAGTGATCCGCGTATGATTGACGCGGTACTTCGGGCCCCCGACGCTCAACCCACCGATGATGTTGCCATCCTCGTCGTGGACCGGCGCACCTACCGCGACGAGACCGGGTGCGAACTCCTCATCGACGGTTCCGTAGCCGCGTGTCTCGATCTCCGCCAGTTCCTCGAACAGGCGATTGCGGTCGGTGATTGTCGCTTCGGATTCCCGTGGCAGTCCCCACTTGTCGACAATGCGCTCGACCTGCTTACGGTCGAGTTCGGCGAGGATGGCCTTGCCGGCGGCCGTGTTGTGGAGGTAGTACTCCGATCGGTAGTTGACGTCGCTCTCCTTCCCCGCGGCGGCTCCGGCGGTCCCGTAGAACATCAGCAGACGTCCGTGTTCGAAGATAGTGAAGTTCGTTTCTTCACCCGTTTTCTCGGCCAATCGCTCGACTTCCTCTTTGACAACCTCATCGCTGGGATAGCGATACCGGACTGTCTCACCGATCAGCGCGAGCCTGAAACTCACTTTATAAGTCCCTTTGTCCTTGAGGAGGTACCGCTTCTGACGGAGCGTATTGAGGTGGCTGTAAATGGAACTTTTAGGACTATCGACCATCTCGTCCAATTCCGTGAGAGTGAGACCGTCGTACTCCAAGATGAGAGTGAGAATCTCCAGCGAGGTTTGCGTCGTTTTGAGCGTTCGACCCCGTGTATCATCGATCATACCCACTATTTATGATGTGGGTAAAAAACCGTTATCATAATGTGAATGGCTCGACTAGAATTAGCATTAACATAATGAGAATATTGATATGTCAATATTACCCGCCACTGAAGATTAATCCTGGCCGAGCGACATTCCCGATGTCACCAAACATAATATATATGATAGATATTTGGTGGCGAATGGCCTACATTGATTGGAGCGGGAATGAGAGAAGGAGAATTTGAACCGTCTTTAATCTGGCTGGAGACACCGGCTCAGCAATCGTGTTCTGTAGCAACTGTGCGGACTGGTAACGCTAGAGCTCTTGTGTAAGTCGCGGGAAGAGCGGGGTATCGCCCGACAGCGTCCACATTAATCAGGCTGAGTGTCTGTTCTTGTTCGGTCATCCGTAGCCGCGGAAATTCCACGGCCTGTCCAAGCAGGGCTTGGAATAGGCCACTCACACACTTGGAGTTGTTCGTTCATACTATACCTGATAGACATGTTGGATCAACCATTGATTGTCTCGTTATCGGGGCTTTCCACAGTACTGCATAAGACCGAGAGCGTACGCAAAAGATTTTACAGTACAATCCCCAATATCAATCCTTATGCACGACTATTCGCCACACGATGTAGAACCGATGTGGTTGGGCGCCGACGCGGAATACGGGGACTACCGCGAGATGCTATCGAGCATCCAGCGACTTACTGGCGTCGGCGTGTGGTATTATGAGGCGGGTACCGGGGAGATGCATTGGAGTCGCAAGGCCAAGGAAATCCACGGCCTCGAACCGGAGCGGATGCTCTCTTTTTCGGAACTGGCCACTCACTACACGGAATCCGACCGGTCGCGAGCGATGGCTGCCTTCGAAGCGGCAATCAAAGAGTGCGAGCAGTTCACGATCGACGTAGGACTCGTCGGTGAGGGAACGACCGAGCAGTCAATACGAATGCGCTGTGATCCTCGCGTGAAAGACGGTGAAACCGTCTCCATGTATGGTACCGTTCGGGACATCACCGACGAGAAGCGACGCGAACAGCGAATCGAGGTGCTCCGAAAGACGAGCCAGGAACTCCGAAAAGCCAGCACCCGACAGGAGGTCGCCGAGATAATCGCCGACGCCGCTAAGAACATCCTCAGATTAGTCAATACCACCGTCCGACTGGCCGACAGGAATAACAGCACGCTCCGAACCGTTGAAGCCACGGAGGAGTGTCTCGAACGCGCCGGTCAACGGCCAAACTACGACATCAACGAGGAGACGCCCGCTGCGCGTATCTACCGAACGGGGGAACCAGAGATTTATTCGGATCACGAGATGATCGAAGACGACCACAGCCGCGGCGAACTCCGATCCGGACTATACGTTCCTATCGGGAACCACGGCGTGCTCAGCGCAGGCGATATCGTCGTCGACGCCTTCAAAGAACATGACCTTGAGGCAGCCGGGCTCCTCGGCCAGCTTGGAGCGGAGGCGATAACGCGCATCGGGTGGGCGAAGCGATCGAGAGCGATCTGACCGCGGTATCCCGTCCCTCCCGCCGAAGTGCGTATTCCGTCCTCATGTCTGGAGAGTACCACGCACTTGTCCCGGTCGACGAGGATACGGATCGTTCGCTACTCGCGGCACGAGCAGTCGAATCGCTCCTGAACGCCGACGAATCGGTCGAAGCGGTCCTTCTGAACGTCTACGAGGAGTTCGAGGCGACCGGTGAGGGGAAGGTCAAGTCCGAGGATATATGGGACGAGACCAACTTTCCCGAGAGCGTCAACGCCGCGGCCGACCACCTCGAATCGGCCGGCGTGTCCGTGTCGAAGCGACGCGAACACGGTGACCCGGCCGAGGAAATCGTGGCCGTCGCTGAGGAGATAGATGCGGAAAGTATTGTCCTGAGCGGCCGCAAACGGAGTCCCGCGGGAAAAATGCTGTTCGGTAGCGTCACTCAGTCGGTGATGCTCTCGGCAGATTGCCCGGTGATGGTATATCTCCCCGAATGATGCTGTCGAGCGGTGAGTGGGTGCCACGGGTTGCACGGCTCCCGTATCAATAAGTGTCAACAATGCATGGGATAGATAGATTATTAAGTATACCCGGTTTTATCCCGATTGAAGATGTCAGACGATAGCATACATCGACGCAAGTTCCTGTATGGTGCAGCAACTGCAGGCGTTATCGGTCTCGCCGGATGCGGTGGTGGCGACGGTGGAGGCGGCAGTAATGACGGGGGCGACGGAAGCAGTGGCGGCGGGAGTCAGAACCTGTCACTCCGCGTCGGCACCTCGGCCGGCGGGACACAGGACGTAGGGCTGGCTGTCGAGCGGGCTGTGAGTCAGGAGAGCGACACGCTGGAGTACTCGACTATCGAGAGCCCGGGCTACGTCGGCACCATCCGCCGGATGGCCAACAACCAGTTCAACGCTGGCATCACCGACAACAATTCCCTGTCGAAGGCCATCGACGACCGCGGTCAGTTCGCGGATCAGTCGGTCGACCGCATTCCCCACTACGGGTTCTACGCGTTCCCGTACAGCATCTATGTCATCGCCCGTGACGGCACGGGCATCGAGACCTTCGACGATCTGGCCGGCGCGAAAGTCTACCCGGCGGAGCCAGGATACTCGACGCGTGCGACGACGCTCGATGTCTGGTCGCAGGATCCAACAGCCGACGTCTACGAGGAAATGGACATCCAGAACATGAGTGTCAGCGATGCGCCGGGCGCGATAGAGGAGGGCAACATCGACGCGTCCATCGCCTACGGGACCCCCGGCGTCCGCTATACCGGGTTCGTTCAGGAGTTCGCCTCCCGTGTCGACATCCACTACGTCGAGCCGACCGACGCGCTCAAGGAGTCTGCAGAGTCCTACCCCGGTGCTGGGATGGGGACCACTGCCTACGACGACTGGAGTATGAACCAAGACATCGGCACTGACAAACTGTTCCACTGGAACCTAGAAGTGAACTACGCGTTCAACCCCGAGGCCAACAACGACGCCGTCTACGAATTGTGCCGCGTCGTCGACGAACACAACGACACGGTCAACGAGGGCGAAGAGCAGTTCAACGACTTCGAGTCCACCAGCGACATGCTGGATTCCGCACGGGAGAACATCCCCGTCCACTCCGGCGCGGTCCAGTACTACAAGGACAACGACGCGTGGGACAGTAACCTGCAGGAAGGTGAATAGGTCCCGACCACTCGCTTGCCGCCCCGCGGTGCAGGGCGTGGCGACTATTTACACAACCTAAAAAACAATGACCTCACAACCGACTTCGGCTGGTCGCGTCGCCGGACTGCTCCGGGGACTAGACATCACAGTCACTCTGGTTGCCGTGCTGTTCTGGGCCGGCGTACTCTTCTGGGCACAGACGCAGACCATCTCACCGGTACGGTACGCCACGGTGTTCGTCGGCGGTATCATGACTGTGTACGCACTAAACGAGACCCGCGAGGCCATCGAAAAGGGCGACTGGATCGACGGTGCGGTGTTGATACCGGCGTCGCTCGCGCTTATGACCGCCTCCGCGTTCTTCGCTCTGAACTTCGAAGACGTCTACCTGCTCCGGCAGGGCTTTGCGGTCGAGCACGAGTACATGCTCGCGCGACTCGTCATCATCTCGCTGATGTACCTCACGTGGCGCGAGTTCGGGAACGTCTTCCTTGGCCTCGTCGCTGTCGTACTCATCTACGCGGTCTACGGGAACCTCGTCCCCGGTGTGCTCGGTCACGCAGGGATGAGCGAAGCAACGCTGTTACAGGCGACGGTCACCGACCTATATGGCTTCTACGGAAGCCTGACCCAGATTACCGCCTCTTGGATCGCGCCATTCCTACTGTACGCCGGGTTGCTGTTCGCCTACGGCGCGTTCGACCTGATACTCCGGATCGCTATCGTGACTGCAAAGTACATTGAGTCTGGCGTGGCACAGACAGCGGTGCTGGCATCGGCCGTCATCGGGTCCATAAATGGCTCCTACACAGCGAACGCCGCAATGACCGGCTCGTTCACTATCCCGACGATGCAGGAGAGCGGGATGGACGGTCACCGCGCGGCCGGTATCGAGGCCGTCGCCTCGACGTCAGGACAAGTGTTACCACCGGTTATGGGCGCCTCGGCGTTCGTGATGGCGTCGTACCTCGGCGTCCCATACCTCGACATCGTCGTTGCCGGCTTCGTGCCGGCGGTGATTCTGGTGATCTCAATCGTCATCGCGGTCCACTACACTGCCATTTCGGACTCTAGCAGCCAAGAGATGGAATTCTCGGAGTTCTTTGATGAGACCCTCTCGAACAAGCAAAAGGTGTTCGAGACGGTCAGGTTCGGCATCCCGTTCGGCATCCTCATCTACCTGCTTGGTGTTGCGCAGTTCACGGTGATGACCTCCGCACTATATACCGTCGTGGCGATGACTATCACCGGAGTCTTGGTGCCGCCGCTCCAGCGACTCGTCGACAGAACCGATGTCGGGTCTGGGTTAGAGCTGGTGTCCCAACTGAAGAACACGGTCCACGGGTTCCGTCGCGGGGCCATCATCCTCGCACCCATTGCTATCATCCTCGTGGTCATCAGCGGCGTCGTCAACATCTTCGGCACAACCGGCGTGCCAGCAAAGATAGCGCTTCTGCTGATCAACATCTCCGGGGGTGTCCTGCTGTTCGCGGTCCTGCTGGGGATGTTCGTCGCAATTCTCATGGGCGTCGGCATGCCGACGGTCGCAGCCTACGTCGTCGTCGCGATTCTCATCGTCCCGACGTTCGTCTCGGACTTCGGCGTCACCCCGATCACGGCCCACTATACGATGTTCTACGCCGCTATTCTGGCGGGTATCACGCCACCGGTGGCGACTGCGGCTGTCGTGGCTGCCGGCATAGCCGAGGCGAACTTCTGGAGGACTTGTGGCGCGGCCATCAAGATCGCCGCCCCGCTGTTCATCCTGCCCATCGCATTCGTCTACAACCCCGGGCTGGTATCGATGAGTATCGGGCTCAATACCGTTTTTATTGGCACGCTGGTACTGATGGGCGCTATCACGATGATTTACGGGCTCAACTACCCGTTCAAGATGGGTATCGGCCGGAAAGTCGGCATCCGCGCGTTGCTCACAGTGCTGGGCGTATTCGTCATGGTCTATCCGAGCAACGTGATGAAACTCGCGGGTATCTCGGTTTTCGTCGGTATCTTCCTCGCGGAGAAGGTAATGTCTCGCGGTCTTGAACTGCCGTTCACCACGGGGGCGGGACAATGAGTTCTGAGGAATCACCCGAAGATATCGCCGAGACTTCAGCCAAACAGGCCGGCGGCCTCGGTGAGGTCATCCCCGATCCGCTACTACCCATCTGGCGTCGCATCGAACTCATTCAGGAGTTCCGCGAGACGCACGGTGACAGCTACGTTAAGGTGCTCGAGACCCTCACCGCCATCGCGCTCACCGGCGGATACATCTGGTGGATGTATCTCTACCTGATGGGGGGGTCCGGCGTACCGATATAATAACCGACGACGCGGGCCGGTTCGCAGTTGTCGAACCGCCTCTCCCCGTGTCAGTAAACGCGGCTTTCTACTCGTGCTACTCGGGCGCTCGCTGGATGTCGTGCGAGATATGGGTGTCCTGAGCTCTTACGTCGTCCAGTTAGGCCCGCAGCTCCGGCTGGAAGTCCGGATTCGCACAGGCCCCGGTTATCCTCGGCCCGCTCAATCGTCGAAAGTCCGCGGACGTCTGCGACGCCCTGCTCAGTGACGAAGGTGTCGACGCCGTGACTTCTGTGGCTACTCCGGTATCGTGTTGAGCGGCGGCATGAACGTGTCCAGTAGCTTGGTTCGCTTGGCGACGCCGCGTATCCCGTGATGGACGCCCGACTCGATTATAAATGCGTCCCCCCGCTTCCAGTACCTGCTGGTGGTCTCCGAACAGTTCGATAGCCCCTTTGATGACGGACACCGTCTGTCCCGTCTCCTCGTGTTCATGCTCGGGGAAGACAGGACCCTCATCGACGGAGCGACCTGCATTGTCTCATCGTCGAACCGCCCGCCAGTAGTTGAGACTGGCGCTCTCAATACATACGGATCTGGCACCGATGTCTTCGCAAAGAGTCTCCCGATCAGTCGAGTCCGAGACTCAATTTGAGCGCGTCGTCGATTTCGTCCATCGTCGAGTCGTCGAGACTGCCAGCCGCTGAATGGATTCGCTTCTCGACAGACACGACTCGAATTTGATCAAGCCGTACAGAGGAGTCTTTCTCGAACGGTGAGTCCGACGCTTCCACGAGTACCTCAAAGGGATAGCCTCGGTACGTTCCCGTCGCAGGTGCGACGATTGTCGTGTTCGAGTTCCTGTTCCCGACATCGTTCTGGACAACCACTGCAGGCCGTGTTTTCCGCATTTCGTTCCCCTCGGCAGGGTCGAGTCGGACGATAACGACATCACCGCGCCGAATCTCGACCTCATCGCTCATTCGTCAAGTCCCGACCATGCCTCGTCCGACGCCCCGCCCCACTCGTCGACAAGATCACTGGCGCTCTCGGACGCTTCCCGATACGCGGCGGCCAGTTCCTCCTCGTCGGGGGTCTCGGACTCAACCTCAACAATAGCCACCGTGACGCGCTTGTTCGCGTACTCAGTGCCAAGATACACTCGCCCCCGATCGTCGGTCTCGTTCGTCTGGAGTTTGTCGGCGTCAACTTTCATCTTATAACCCACTATTGCCCACGACTATATCAGTCTTACCCACTATTACCCATTTCGCTCTTCGGAAGCAGGTTGTTGGTCAGATAGAGCTGGCGCTGTAGAAGCGTAGCGGGCAAGGGTGACGCAGCAGCGTCACCCGATATGTTCCCATCCGAAGTGTTGAACTCAGAGGCGAGCGCCGCGAACCTGCCGGAGCAGGTTCGCTGGCGTGATGGCCTCTATTGCCCGCACTGCCGGTCTGAGTCGGTGATTAAACACGGCAGCTATCGAACGTATCAACGGTATCTCTGTAAGGATTGCGACCGCACGTTCAACGACAAGACTGGCACGATCTTCGCGCACGCGAAGATCGGCCTCGACAAGCTCTTGTTCGCGTTCTACTCGTTTCTTCGGTTCAACACGAGTATCCACCAGTTGGACGCTGAACTCCCCGTTTCGTATCGGTCACTACGGCGGCGCGTCGAGCAGTTCGCCAGAACGCTCGACGCGCCAGCCATCAACCTCGTTGGCCCGGTCGAAATCGACGAAGTCTACGTGACTGCGGGGCTAAAGGGCCGCGAGCGCGACCAAGAGCCGCGCTCGCGTGGCCTGTCCACGCGTGGACGAGGATCGTACGATGGAGACAAACCACCAGTGTTCACGTTGGTCGATCGTGGCAGCGGTGAGCGCTACGTTGTCCCGGCGAAATCCGCTGACGAATCGACCGTGCGACTCCTCCTCAGCGACTGCGAGGAGGAGCCGCTGACCGTCTATACGGACGGATTTCGAGCGTACGATCCACTCGAAGACGACGAGAACTACCAGCGAGAAGCGGTCATTCACAGCGAGGGTGAATATGTGGATGGAGACGCGCACGTGAATACCTGCGAGAGCCACGCGTCGCTGGCGCGACGGTGGCTCTCGCCACACCGAGGCGTCTCCAAAGACAAACTGACGCCGTATCTCAGAGCATTCCAACTTCGCCGACGAATCCTACGCAAACCCGGTCAAGAAGCGCTCAAAGAAATCGTTCGAACCGTCCTCTGATTCACCAACAACGTGCTTCACATGAGCGTACCCATTTTTTACAGCACCCAGATCACTGACTGATGGCACCAACGGAGCAGTCCTGTCGAACGATCTTGATTCAGCGAGAGAATCCCACCGTTCACGGCAGGCGTGAATCGCGTACGCTCCGTCCCACAAAGCACCGGAGACAGCCCGGGTGGAACCCCAATATTTGGCTCTGGTAAATCGCTGGACTGCGTCGGTTTCGACCGCCAGAACTAGGAGTATGATGCGGGAAACCGTCGATGTCCATGTCGAAAATTTCCCGCTACACGAGCAGAGTCGTTCAGTTAGCTAAAAATGCGGTTGGTGAGCGAGGCGAAGTCATCTCACTCCATCGGTAGTCTTTCTACAAATACGCTGACCACTATTGGTATTTTTGGTCCTAAAGGCTCTGGTGAATCGCTGGACAGCGTCGGCTTCGACCGTTAGAACTAGTGGACTGAAGCGGGAAACCGCCGATGGTTCATGTCGAAGATCTCCCGCTTCACGAGCAGAGTGGTTCAGTTAGCTAAAAATGCTGTTGGTGAGCGAGGCGAAGTCGCCGCCCCCGAAGGGGGTGGCGGCTTCGCCGAGTATGCGGTGGTGTCGCTGCACTGTCTGCGGGTTTACCTGGAAAAATCCTACCGAGAAGCACTTGATTTGCTGAGTGAGATGCCACAAATACTCGGGGAGATCGGCCTCAACGCGGCCGATCTCCCCGATCACTCCACGTTAGTCAAGTGGTTTGACAGAATTAAGACAGCGCTTTGGCGAGTGCTGCTGCGCCTGTCGGCGCAGGAGCCCGAGCCATCCGGTCACGCTGCCATTGACGCAACGTTCTTTGACCGCGAAAACGCTAGCAAGCACTACTGCCGTCGGACGAATTACCGGGTTCAGACGCTCAAAGCGACAGCTCTCATCGACACAGAAAGCCAAGCCATTCTGGACGTTCACTGTACGACCAAGAAACGCCACGATACACAGCTCGGCTGGCAGGTCGCCCGTCGCAACGCGGGCGACCTCGCCAGCCTCGCTGCGGACAAAGGCTACGATTGGATGTATTTACGCGAGAAACTCCGCGAAAAGGACGTGAGACCGCTGATCAAACATCGTGAGTTCCGGCCCATCGATCACGCGCATAACGCGCGGATCGATGGGCCTCGATACCGCCAACGAGCGATGTGTGAAACCGTCTTCTCGACGATCAAGCGCACGCTCGGCGACGCCGTGCGTGCGCGAACTTGGTACGGTGAATTTCGTGAACTCGTCCTGAGGTGTGCAGTTCATAACATCAAGCAGGCAATGAAACAGTGAAATCAAGCTATGTCTGGCGATTCACCACGGCCGTATTATTATGATTCTTTATTGGTGTGAGTGTCCTCGTTGCTCCCCCTTAACCACTATTTATTTCGTCTAAATTCATAAAATATTAAGCTTCCAAACAGGTAGTTGTCAATTATGGATAGCAACCTCACACCCGACGAGTGGGATCGAATTAGAGCGTTCGCACGGGCTGCAGATTGCCGCCAACGACCCGAGATACTGCTCCCTGAGGAAACCATTAAAAGTGACTAAGATACAATCACGTTCTGGTCCGCACCTGATGACTGGCTCCTACAATGTTCTAATCAATTCAGCAGAGCGGAATACGACCAGCCGTACTGTCGGCCTTCGATGTACTCAGCGCGAAATCAACTCACACTTCGAGTTGCTCCACGGGCTCGACCTCGAAGGTCAGCAGATGTGATCGAAGACAGGCGAAGGCCCCGTCGCCGTCAGTGGTGACGCAGTACCGGTTCAGCCGGGCCTCGCGAGGATTCCCATCGTTCTCCTCCCACGCTTCCAGCGTGAACTCGTGGGCCTTCAGCTCACCGTCAGCGGCTTCAAACACGGTTGCAACCGACGACGTCCCGTGGTTGTCGGCGACGTAGGCCACTTCAACTGCGTCGTGGCCGGCGTCAAGTCTCTGCCAGCCATCGAGTTCTTCCGGCGGCTCCTCGGCGAACTGTTCGATCTTGCGCTGAGTTAGTTCGGCTTTCGCTGCATCTCGCCACGCCTGTTTGATATCCTCGGCTTGGGACTGCTCGATCTCCTGAAGGACGTCGGTGTCGATACAGTCTCCGGCCCAAGCAAGCACGGTCTTGGCTTTCTTGTGCTTCTCTTCTGGTTCACCGTCTAGCTGCCCGAAGTTCATTTCGTGGGGCGACATCAAGAGGACAGAGTGTCGCCAGTAGCCCGGATCGGCGTCGCGATACTCATCGCGCTCGGGAGCCCACGATTCCATCGAGGTTCGGACCTCTTCGTGGTGCCCGAAGCCGGTTCGGACGCCGCCGGCACGTAGGATGCGTTCTGCAAGATCAATCGTGCGCTCACACTTCTCGGCAGGGACATCATCTGGACGCTTGAGATCAACGTAGAACGGTAGGCCGACATCGCTCGCGATGGCTTTGTAGTAGTTCGGACTGAGGGGCGGTTCTTCGAGGAAGATCGGTTCGAACGGAACGTCGGCTGTAGGCAACATACTGGAACGCCTCCAGCTACTGAGGCCACACAAAATCGCTACGGGAGGGAGTCAGATCTAGAGGAACTGGTCGGCAGTGTCGCCGTGGTTTGCTTCAAGCGCTTCCCAGTCAGCCATCGCATCGTACTCTGGCCGGATTTCACCGTCCGAGAGCATATCGTCGACGAACGCGTGGACCTGTTCGTCGACGGGCGCGTTCTGCAGGTCGCGCTCCCGAGAAACGAATCGAACACCGCAGAACGAACGGCCGTCAGCTGCGAGTTGCCAGAGCAGGAGCCTTCGGTTCTGGTAGGTTGCGAGTTCGGTGAGCAATGCTTTGTTTTGGCTGTCGGACAGGTCGTGCATGGTTTGAAACCCTCAGTCGGGATGGTTACACAAAATGAGTGATGGGACTGGTCTGAGTGTCGGTATAACATTTGAAAGAATCTTTTAGCCTAACACCCCGCCATCAACGTGTTATCGCACCCTTCTATTTCCGGGATGTTACTACCAAACAATACTAACATAAATTACTACTTCTCATTACCTACGAGAATTATTACTATTTGTTACTAGCTATAGTTACTACAGTGAATTACTATCGGGAGCTACTACCATATATTACATACACTAGTAGCAAGCGTTACTAACACACGCTAATTATTAGTAGTAGTAAAACACAGTAATAACAAATGCTGGCGTACACAACCTACAGCGAGGCTGGCGGGGTTGGGAAGACAACGACTGCAGCGAATCTCGCCCACGCGCACGCTCGAAACGGACTCAAAACGCTCGTCATCGACCTCGACCCACAGGAGGCCTCACTCTCGTACATCTTCGAAGTCGACGACGACCGCGATGACGGTGCTGCGGACAACCTAGTCCGACACATGGTCGGCCGTGGCAAGGGACCGTTTGCGGATCTCATTCGAGAGGACACCGGTGTCGACAACCTCGATGTCATCCCAGCCCACAACATGCTCTCATCGCTGGATACGACGATGCGTCGTGCCAAAGAGACTGAAGAGCAGATGAATCCTGATGCTGAGTGGGTTGAAGAAGAGCAACTGTACCAGCTGCTGGGCCGCAACGGCATCCACGAACAGTACGATGTTATCATCTGCGACCCGCAGGCATCCGAGGGCCAGGGCCTCTACAACGCGGTCATGGTCACACAGACGGTACTCATCCCGGTCGAACTGTCGGGGAAGGGTTCACTCAGTATCGACGGCTTGGAGCAGTTGGTCGACGGCCTCGAGGACAACCTCAGCATCGAGGTCGGGGTTCTGGGAATCGTGCCTGTCGCCTTCGGTGATACAACCGGTCAGAAGCAACACCTCGCGACGCTCAAGGAAGATATCGACTACGACGTGCCGGCGGTATTCCGCAAGCGCGAGTCGCTCATGCAGGAGATGTGGGACGCTCGGGCGACTGCCTATGAGGTGGTCGATGAGGCCTTCAAGGACGGCGAGAAGGGCGTCCGCCGGATTCCTGACCGCGAGCACGAAACGCTAGAGAAGTACGACGACCTCGCGACCGACATCGAGGAGGCGTTTGACGCATGAAATCCGGCGCAGGGTCCCCGTTCGAGGATGATTTCGACGTGGATGACGACGCTGAGAATGACGACGCTGAGAAGAACGAGAGGGAAGAAGAGGCTAAAGAGGCCGACCAAATCGAAACCGAGACACAGGTGGTTGAAACCGCTAATCAAGACACTGAGGCACTGCCGTACAAGTACCGACGTGATGGCGTTCAAGACGAACGAAGCCACGCAAATTTCTTCCTTCGAGACGAGGCTGAATCCCGAGTTGAAGAGATTGTTGATACGATGGACGATATCTTCGCATCGGAATCTGTGTACAAGATTGATGTTTGCGAGGCAATCGTATTGGCTGCTAATAATGAATCTCGGACAGTCGAAGATGAACTGCGAAAGATGGGCTACGGAATGAAGTAACTCACAGATGAACTACCCCACCTACTCCCTCGACACATACGACCCTCGGTCCTTCAGGCCGGGGGTAGGATTTTCCCAAGTAAACCCGCAAACAGTGCAGCGATCACTGCATACTCGGCGAAGTCGCCACGCCACCTCGCCAGCCGCTCGATCGAGCGCGAACACGTCGCCGATTAGGAACGGGACGACGACCAGGTCGTCGACGATCGCAGGCGGAAACGAGCGAGCGACCTCCTCGTCGAGTACCTCTACCAGCCGCTGTCGACAGAGTTTTCTGCCCTATCAACGGTTGCGCAACTGACTGAGCTGTGTCTCGACTGCCAACGAACCGTCCGTGACCATCTGATTCGATGCGTATGAGTCGGGACCGTCTTTCCATCGACTGGGCACGTCCGCTGACCTGCTGTCCCCCGGAGGGTTCCCGATGACCGACGCCGCGAACTACCTGCTCGTCGTCTTCCAGCTCGTCGAATCCGAGTCCGAAATCGTCCCGACGGGGCGGGTCGCGGCTGAACTCGACCGATCGCCGTCGGCGACTACCGAGATGCTCCAGCGGCTTGATGAGGAGGGGTTTCTTATTCACGAATTATACGAGGGTGTAACACTCACCGCCGAGGGCTGCGAACGCGGGGCGGCGCTTCAGGAGAGCTATCTCGTTCTGCACCAAGTTTTTCGACGACGTGTTGGCGCTTGCCGATCCCCACGCCGAAGCGATGGCACTCGTGGGAATGGTCAGTCCACCGGTGACCGAGCGGTTGGCCTCAACGGTGCTCGACGTCGACACTGCTGCGGCCGATAGCCACCCAGCTGGATCATCCCACTCTGAGGAATGAATCAACGATTCTCGAACCACCTAACTCCGAGGCGATTCACACGAGATACCAATCCGGGACGGGTATTATTTAGGCCTGCCTAAATTTCAACGGTTTTATGCTCAGTTGGGATCGTATACCGTGTGTATGACACGTGACGGTTTATTCGGCAGCCAGTCGATTCTACGGATGGTGGCAAAATGGTAATCGGTGATGTCGATCGACTAGCTGATCACCAGTTGGAGGCTCTCGAAGAGGTCGACCCAAACGAACTCGGTCATCACAACCATTTCGGTCATTCGTCGCCTGAAATCAGCTTCATGGGAACTGCCCAGTCGGCACAGATGGTTGGCTCAGCGCTGACTGTACGAATTCCCCCTGTCGACGGGACGATGGTCCACAAAGCGATTGAGTTGGCAGGATCCACAGATGTCATTGTCATCGAGATGGGTGGACACGAGACGAATGCTCCGTGGGGAGCGGTCACGACCCACGCAGCCGTAGCGAACGGAGCGAGAGGTGTTGTTATCGATGGTGCGGTAACCGATACTGCAGAGATCACCGAGATCGGATTCCCGGTGTTCGCCCGTACACGGACCAATCGGACGGTTCAGCGTCTCACCGATAGTCTGGGGGGAGATGTCAACGTGCCAGTTCAGGTCGGCGGTGCAGTGGTTCATCCGGGAGATGTCGCAATCGGAAACGAGGATGGCGTCGTGTTCGTTCCCAAAGGTCAGGTCGACCGGACTATCGAGCGCTATACTGGAACCGACGGATCGGAGGCAGCACTCATACAACGGCTCTACGATGGCGAGTCGCTCGCCGAGATCTCCGGCGCAAACGAGCGCATCGCAGATCTACACGATAGCGAGTAGGTCTCACGAGAGAGGCCGAAAATACTCTCACCGAACTCCCGGAGCGAACGCCCGGGAAATCAGTTGTGAGTGGTCGACAGTTGCGTAACTAATGGGTTTTCGACACCGATGTAGACGGACTCTTCTTCGAGTGGTGCCGCCAGTTCGTCACGACCCTCGAATCGCGTGCGGAGGTTACCCTTACAGGGGATACACGGCTCTTCGAGCAATGCTGTGGCGAACGTTGATTCGGATGGTTCGTTCGCTGCGAGGTCGGTGAGTTCGGCACGTAGATCTTCGAGAAGTGCTGTCTCGTCGGCGAGTCCGGCGACTCCAAGCGCATTGATCACGCCGAAGGCGTTGTTGAGAACCGTGTAGTAGCGGATACATTCGTCGGCTGTCTCGTCCGGGCAGACCGTATCGACCCGGTCGTAGAGATCCGGAAGCCACTGCTCGACGTCCTCACGGCGTGACTCGGGGAGGTAGAACCCCTCGTTATCACGGTAGAATCCTTCGACTGGCCATCCATCGCTGTCGAGTCGAACGAGTGTATTCTGTTGGTGGGCTTCGAGGCCAATACCGAGTTCGAAGTATGTCCAAATCACTGGTCTGAGTGTGACAGCCAGATACTGACGGAACCACTCTCGGGCGACGCTGTTGGTCGATTTGCCGGTCTGTTCTGCAATATTTTCCACGATTCGCCCAAGACGCGACGGGCCAGTGATACCGTCTTGGCAGAGCGCAACAACGGGTGAGACGTTTTGTGCTTTCTCATCGCGGAACGGGTTCTCACGGAGCACTGTTTCGAACCCGGACTCCGGACCCTCTCCGAGACCGAGTGTCAGTGCTGCTGGATCTTCTAGGATCGAGAACCGCGGGAAGCGGTCGTCGAGTCGATCGCCGAACCCAGTGTCGAGCAGTTCAGCTGCGGCCACACCGAGCTTCAACTCCGGCACCTTGCTCGTGCGCTCGGCGTTCGTGATTTCGACAGCGAGTGAGGTTTTTACCATGAACGGAACCTCCGGAGACCACAGTGTGCGAACCGATGTGGTTGGGTAGAACGTCGGCCCGAAGCTGCCGAGATCGGTGATTGTCCCCGTATCAAGTGCCTGCTCAACATGCGGCTGGGATTCGAGATAGGACCCCTGCCACGGATGTGTCGGAATCAGCAGACGGCCGTCATCGATCGCATCCTCGGCACGGGGTGGGAGATCAGTCGCTGCCTCGGCAAGCCCTGTCTGGAGCCATTCGGTGACCTCTCTGTCATCGGTCGACCACTGGGAGACGACGGCGGGATCGGCGGCGAAATACCGGAGTTGGAACGATCCGTTCAGTTCGGGCGCGTACGTCTGGGCATCGTGATCGGCGATTCCCTCCCGACTCTTCGGGGTTGGATGGAGGTGGTGGCCGTAGACGAGTGACTGTTCGGCCTCGTGGAACGGAATCTCGTTCGGAGCCCGGCAGCTGTCGTCGCGCTGGCGAACGAACCGTTCGATGGCGCTCCGTGAGGCGAGCAGTCGCCTGAGGAGGTCGATCCCCTCGGTCAGACTAGCACCATCAGCCGAGAGCGCGAGTTCCCGTCGGCCCAGTGCCGCGAGCGTTCCAGTATCGATCGGTTCGGGAGCCGAGTCAGTGGTCAGACTGTAGGCCGGCAGCTCGAAGAGATGTCGACCGGTCGGCGACTCGTAGCGTAGTGGCACGACCACCGCGATACGCTGTCGGGGGAACCGGACACGGACCGCTTTCCCGTCGGTATCCGGATCCGAGAGCGCGCGCCCCCGGTCGACGATCTCGCCTGCATCGGTCTCCTGAAGGTAGCAGTTCAGAAACGCGTGTAGCGTTGCCGACTCCGCGCGGTCGGCCGCCGTCTCGCAGCCTGCACTTACGCCAGTCATTGTTCCACCTCCGTGGGTAATCCCCGAACAGGAGCGGTATCGATATCATCGGCCGAGCCGCCCGTCGGATCGAGCATCGCCGTCTCGGCCCGACTAGCATGCCGTTTCAATTCGACTAGCAGTTCGCGTATATCCTCGACTGTGGTGCGTGGATTCATGAGTGTGAACTTCAGGTGGACGCGGCCCTCGACCTCGGTTCGGGCGACGACGCCGTCTCCGGAGCCGAACAGCTGCTCCCGCGTCCGGCTGTTTATTTTGTCGGCGAACTCCTCGGGGGGTTTCGTGGGATGGTCACGCTCCGGCGTGTACCGGAAGGTGACGATGTTGACCGTTGGGCGACAGGCGAGCTCGAAGGCGGGTTCCGAGTGAATGACTTCCGCGACTCGCCCCGCGAGATCGACCGTCCGATCGACGAGTGCTCCCATTCCGTCGCGGCCAACAGTCCGAAACGCGACGTAGGGTTTCAGGGCGTCGAATCGACGTGTCGTCTGGAGTGATTTCGAGACGAGGTTGGGTACCTGGTCGTCTGTTGGGTTGAGATAGGCGGCGTTGCGTCCCATCAGCTCGAACCGACTGCCTTCGGCCAGCAGGAAGGCCCCACAGGAGATCGGCTGGTACAGCAGCTTGTGGAAGTCGACGGCGAGGGAATCCGCCCGTTCGATGCCGTCGAGCCTGTCGGCATGGCTCTCACTCAACGCGAGTGCACCGCCCAGTGCTGCATCGACGTGGAACCAGAGGTCGTGCTCGTCGGCAAGGTCGGCGAGTTCCGCCAGCGGATCGATGCTCCCGAAGTCAGTCGTGCCAGCCGTCCCGACGAGTGCAAACGGTCGGCAGTCGGCCTGCTGTAGCCGGGCAAGTTCGTCGGCGAGAGCGGTGGGGTCCATCCGATGGTCGTCGTCAGTCTGCACCGCGACGACGGCATCCTCGCCGAGACCGAGCTGGGCGGCCGCCTGTGCAACAGTAAAATGGGCGTCCGCAGAGGTCAGGATCCGCAGTTGGTCGGCTTCTGGCGCAAGACCCGACGCCTGTACGGAGTGGTCGAACATCTCGCTAGCATACCAGTTGCGTGCGAGAAGCAACGCCTGTAGGTTCGACTGTGTCGCCCCCGACGTGATGACGCCATCGGCACCCTCCCCGAGGTCGAACAGCGTTGTGAAGTCCGCGATCAGCTGCTCTTCGAGTACCGTGGCGGCGGGAGCCTGATCGAACGAGTCCAGTGATTGGTTGAGTGCCGACAGCAATGCCTCGGCAGCCATCCCCGGAACCATCGGCGGACACTGGAGGTGTGCACTACAGGCCTCGTTGCTCGGGTAGACCGATTCTTCGAGCAGATCATCGGTGACAGAGGCGATCACCGCTTCGAGATCCCGGCCCGACTCGGGGATCGTTTCCTGATCGAGTCGGTCCCGAAGTGCCGCGTACGTACTGCCCGAATAGGGGCTGTCCGTCTCACCAACTGCCGAGAGAACCGCCTCACAACAGTGCTCTATCGCCGCCTCGTAGGCTTCGTTACCCTCCGGAGTCCCGAGGAACAGCTCCTCGGCAAGCACGCGCCCATCGGGTTCGGTAGCAGTCTCTCCTGCGGGGCCCGCATCCTGCTCGGCAGCCTCGCGGTTACGCATGATTCCCTCCGACGTGATCGTCGACAGCCGCCTCGACGGCTGCTTCGAACCGGTCGGCGATCTCGTCGACCTGTGTGCGAGAGATAGTCAGTGGAGGCAGAAAGCGCGCGACTGCGGAGTCACGGCCGCCAGTCTCGATCACCAACCCTCGGTCGAAACAGGCCGTCTGGACTGCAGATGCGAGTTCACCGTCAGGCGGTGGGAGTTCGCCGCCAGCCACCGGATCGACGAACTCGACGCCGAGCATCAACCCCCGTCCTCGAACGTCACCAACGGCATCAACGTTCGCAGCAATATCGGTTAGCTGATTCCGGAGGCGCTCGCCGACCGTTGCGGCATGCTCATCGAGATCGTTTTCGAGTACGTAGTCGATAGTTGCTCGTCCGGCTGCCATTGCGAGCTGGTGGCCACGGAAGGTGCCAGCGTGGGCACCCGGCTCCCACTCGTCGAGCGACTCGTCGTAGATAACGACCGAAAGCGGGAGGCCGCCGCCGATCGCCTTCGAACAGGTGATCACGTCTGGCACGATGCCTGCATGCTCGAAGGCCCACGTTTCGCCCGTCCGGCCCATCCCGGTCTGGATCTCGTCGACGATCATCGGAATATCATGTTCGGCGGTGATCCGCCGCACCTCTTGGATCCACTCGACGGGGGCCGGGTTGACACCGCCTTCTCCCTGCACCAGTTCGAGAATCAGTCCGGCAGGGTCGGTGACGCCACTTTCAGGATCGGTTACTACCCGTTCGAGAAACCGGCTCACCGGTTCGTGGTCGGTCGGATCCAGGCCGAACGGATGTCGGTACGGGTCGGGGTACGGAAGATGATGGACGTTCGACATCAGTCCCGGCACCGCCTCCTTGGCCGCCGTATCTCCCATCAGACTGAGTGCCCCATTGGTCATCCCGTGATAGCCGCCCTGAAACCCGAGGACGCTCCGGTTTCCTGTCGCGGTTTTGACGAGCTTCAGGGCAGCTTCGACCGCATCAGTGCCTGCGGGCGAGCAGAACTGTACCTTGGCGGTGTCGGTGAACTCGTCGGGCAGGCTCTCGAACAGCGTGTCGACGAATGCTTCCTTTTCGGGTGTTGTTACATCGAGCGTGTGGAGAGGTCTGTCTTCGGCCAGCAGCCGCTCGACTTCCTGAATCACTTCCGGGTGGTTGTGTCCGAGCACGAGTGTCCCAGCCCCGGCAAGACAGTCGATATACGTCTCTCCGTCGGCATCGACGATCTCGGCACCCTGTGCACGCTCGACCGCAAACGGCAGCGACCGTGGATATGTCCGAGCACTAGACTCGCGTGCGGCCTGACTCCGCCGCAGCTGTTCGTTCGAATGATCGTACCTCGGCGGTGAGTCGGCCGACGATGGCTGGTCATCCGGATTGTTTGTTTGCATGATGTGTTTTTAGGTTGGCCTAAAAATTCATAAAAGCTTTGATACCAGTAATATGTCGGAGAACTGTGAGTTCGAACTATCAGTTCCACAGATAACGAGGTCTCCGGCGGGAGTCAGTAGACGCTCCGGAGCCGATCACGTTGCCATGAGTTGGCGCTCCGGGTAAAGGCCTCCCAGTGACTGCGTTTGACGCCGAGATACGTCTCGAAGAGATCATCGCCAAGCGCTTCCTGGAACGTCGTGTCGGCTTCGAGTGCGTCGAGTGCCTCGCCGAGCGTCCGGGGGAGACGGTCGATCCCACGGTCGACTCGTTGACCTTCTGAGAGGGATCCGGGGTCGACGGCAACCGGTTCCGGCGGTTCGAGGTCGCGTTCGATCCCGTCGCGTCCGGCTGCTAACAGCCCGAGCAGCCCTAGATATGGGTTAGCAGTGTTGTCGGCCGCCCGGAACTCGATCCGTGTCGAGCCCGCCGGATCCTGTGGGTCTGGGGCCGGAATCCGAACGAGTGCCTCGCGGTTGCCCCGTCCCCAGCAGACGAAGGCGGCTGCACCGTATTGCGGACGCAGGCGGGCATACGAGTTGACCGCCGGGGCGGTGAGCCCACAGAGTCCGGGCGCGTGTTCGAGTACGCCTGCGACGAACTGCCGCCCGGTCCGGCTAAGCCCCTCCTGATTGGCGTCGTACATCACGTTGTCGTCGTCCCACAGGGAGACGTGGATGTGGCAGCCGGCAGTCGCGTTATCGAACGGCTTCGGAACGAACGTCGACTGGTAACCCTGCTTGCGCGCAACGCTGTCGACCGTCTCCCGGAGCAACACGCAGTCGTCGGCCGCCTGGAGTCCCGAGCGGTGTCCGGTGACGATTTCGTGTTTTCCGGCAGCGTACTCCGGATAGTACTTCTCGACCGGAATCTCCTGTGCCTTGAGCGCGTCAGTGATCGCCAGAATCGTTTCGTGGGTTTCCCGTGTGCTTGCCGTCGAATAGGCACCCCGATGGTCGACACGCTGGCTCTCTCCGTCTTGCTGTTCGAACAGATGGAACTCGCTCTCGAACGCAACAGACGGAGCCAGCCCGGCGTCGGCGAACTCCGTCTGGAGTGTTCGCAGTGAGGACCGTGCGTCGACGGTCCACGGCTCACCGTCGAGTGTCTCAATATCACACAGCATCGCCCCAGCGCGCGCGGCGTACGGAAGCCGCCGAAACGTCTCCCGATCGGGGTGGAGTATCACCTCTCCCGCCGCGTCGAACCGACCGTCCTTGTCGCGTCGACCAAACGCGTTGTACGTCTGGACCAACTCGGAGATCGTGATACCGGTTTCGACCGCCGAGTCGACTTTCTCGATATCGACTGCATGAGCCCTGATCGCCCCGCTTTGGGTAACAAACAACAGGCGAATGAGATTGATCTCCTCATCGGTACATATCTCGCTTACTCTGTTTGTAGACGTCATTCGTACACCTGTACCAACAGTTATTTAGGCGAGCCTAAAAGGCTTCCCGTAGAAACAACAGTCAGAATACAGTGCAAATTGGAGAAGAAGGTCAAAAAGGTTTTATATTTTTAGGTAGACCTAAAAAGTATGGCGTCCCGACCAGTACGAACCGATTGGGCTAGATCACATCGATCCGTCGAACCGACCATGGAGGAACAGTAATGCAGAACCGCCCGCAACTCGAGTCGGCACTTACCGAGGAGATTTGGACAGCCGTCAACCGCGACCTGTTTCTGAAGGTACTCGCGGAGTTCATGTACGAGGATATTGTACTTCCAGTACCCACGAAGACAGTTCCTGCCGACGAGAACGAACCCGGCGACTCTTGGACGCAGTACCACCTCGGGCTGACCGACGGCGTCGAATACCGATTTGCGGCCCAGCAGCGCCCCCTCGACAGCTACCGCGTCCGGAATGGAACGATCCGTCGACGAAACGGCAGCGGGGAGTGGCAGTCGGCGAGCGACCCCATCCAGTTTTTGCTCGACGCTCGGGAGTATATCGGTATTGAACCAACGACTGCTTCCCACCTCGTCAGAGAGTATAACAACACTCTCATCGCCGACGCCCACCTTCATGCTCGAAAAAGCCAACACGACGCGGAATCGATACTCGAACTCCCCTATGCAGCGGTCGAAGGGGAGATGGAGGGACACCCATGGTACACGTACAACAAGGGGCGGATCGGGTTCGGTTACGACGACTACTGTCAGTACGCCCCCGAGTCGAAACAGCGCCAGCGTCTCTCTTGGATCGCGGTGAGCCGTGACCGGGGGACGTTTCAGGCCATTGAGGGCCTTGAGCACGCTGGGTTACTCAGCGACGAACTGGGTGACTACTACGACCAGTTCCGCGAGCAGCTGGTCGACCGCGGACTCGATCCGGCCGACTACCTCCTGTTGCCGGTCCACGACTGGCAGTGGAACGACAGCATCGTCCAGTTGTTCGCCGGGGATATCGCAACCGATAAGATCGTCCCTCTGGGTGAGGGACCCGACGAATATCTTCCCCAGCAGTCGATCCGGACGTTCTCGAATGTCACCGACTCGGAAAAGCGCCACGTGAAACTCCCCATCCGAGTGCTCAACACCAACGTCTATCGGGGGATTTTGGGCGAGCAGGCCGAGGCTGCCCCGGCAGTAACCGAGTTCATAAAGTCGATCCGGGACAACGACGCCTTCCTCCGGGACGACTGCAAGCTGTTACTTCCGGGAGAGGTTGCCAGCGTTAATTACGAACATCCGACGTTCTCACAGTTCGACGAGGCTCCCTACCAGTACCACGAACTGCTTGGCTGTGTCTGGCGGGAGAGCGTGACATCGCTTATCGATGCCGACGAGCGCCCACTCACGCTGGCTGCGCTCATCCACGAAGATATCGACGGCACGCCGGTCGTCTCGCAGCTGGCGGATCAAGCCGGTCTCGACCTCGAAGCCTGGCTTGACGAGTTCCTCGGCACACTCCTCGATCCCTTGCTCCACTACCTCTACAAGTACGGACTCGTGTTCATGCCCCACGGGACGAACGTCGTCCTCATCCATGACGATGGGTATCCGACACGGATCGCTGTGAAGGATTTTGTCGACGAGGTAGCCATCAGCGACCGCGATTTCCCGGAGCTGACAGCCATGCTCCCGAACGAGCTTCGAGACGACGACCGATACAAACACCATATCCTTCATCAGGCACGGCCGGAATCACTTTGTCACCGGATCGTCGGCACGCTGTTGGTCGGTGTGTTCCGGTATATGGCCGATCTGCTGGCTCGTCACCACAACTACTCCGAAGAACGGTTCTGGCAGCAGATCCGAGCGGCCATCGACGAGTATCAATCCCGGTTCCCCGAACTCGAAGCCCGGTTCGAACTGTTCGATCTCTACCGTCCACGGTTCAAAAAGTACTGTCTCAACCGTAACCGCATGATGAGACACGGTTACGAGGATACGACCACCCGTCCGGACGTAGCAACTCATGGAACGCTTTCCAACCCACTCTCAGAGGTCAACCGACAGTAACCCCACATCCAGTGGCGGTCCCAGTGGGGAATGAGGATCTGACTGAGCCGACAGACAGCGTCTGCTGCGGAACTCATCGCTCGATCGGTAAGAACCTCCGACTGTCGGCCCGACTCTTCGTAGGGCTGGATGGTTCTGATAAACAGAAACGACAAGGATTAAGTAATTTTAGGAGGGCCTAAAAATATGGTGTGTCACAAATCAGTAACACGCCGCCAGCTACTCGCGGGGACGGGCCTCACGTTCGGTGCAGCACTGGCTGGCTGTATGTCGAGTACCGAATCAGACAACACGGGCGACTCCGATGAGTCGACCACAACAGAACAGGCAGACAGCTACGAGGCCTGTATCGAGCCGATAGGCTGTCAGACCCTCGAATCGGTGCCGGAGACCTACATCGTCAACAACGGCGAGTGGGCCGACATGGCCTTTGCGCTGGGCCAGCGCGAGGGGTTCCTGACCTCGGCCTACATGATTCCCGGCTTTCTCTTCAAGCCGTTCGGACTCGATGTTCCACCGCTCTCGGAGACGGAGTCGCTGTCGCAGACGAACTGGGACAAGGAAATCTTCTACGAGCAGGATCCCGACGTGATCCTGATGGACCCCAACTACATGCACAGCACCGGGTGGGACGAGTCGTGGGACGAGTCCGACACCGACGAGATCAGCGAGAACGTCGCTCCGTTCTTCGGCAACAACATCCTCCGCCGCCGCGAGTGGCACGACTACAAACTCTACTCGATGTACGAAGCGTTAGAACGGCTCGCAGAACTGTTCCAAGAGCGCGAACGCTACGAGGCGCTCGCTGAGGTTCACGACGAGCTTCACCAGGAGGTTCAATCCCGGCTCCCGCCCGCTGACGAACGCCCAGAAATCGCACTGATCAACAGCGCGTCGAACCCGAACGAAGGGACGTTTTATCCGATGCGGACGCAGGTCGAGGGCGTCGAGCTGAAGCCGTATCGGGATCTCGATATCCGGAGTGCGTTCACCGCAGACCACATCGAATCAGGAACTATCGACTACGAAACACTGCTCGAAGTCGACCCCGAGGTTATCGTCGTTCACTGGGGGATCGGCACCACTGGCGACACCGATAGCTTCTCCCCGGAAGCGTTCGCCGAGCAATTCGTGACGCCGTTCGAAGAGGACTCTACTGGGAGCCGGCTCAGCGCGGTCCAGAAGGGCAACGTCTACCCCGGTGCGTTCGGTTCGCAGGGGCCACTGGTGAATCTGCTCCAGACCGAGGTGGTCGCTCAACAGCTGTATCCCGAAGAGTTCGGTGAGTTCGACGCCAAGAAGTTCCCCGAGGTGGCCGCCGACAAACAGTTGTTCGACCGCCAGCGGGTGACAGACATCATTCAAGGACACCTCTAACTGACGAATGCAGTCAACACGCCACGCGACTGGAGATGGTGGCTCTGAACGGCTGACAGCCCCACCAGTCTCGATAAATAACCGCTACCTAAAACGCGGTGAGTTACAGCTGTGAGTTCAGGTAAATTTGATTCCGGCACAGGTGAACTCGGGGCACGCCAACAGGAGGTGACAAGTCCCCTTCTCCGGCTGTTTTTGAACTACGGCCGCCCGGAGGCCAGCTGGCTCGGGGTAGGGTTGTTGGCCAGCCTCGGTGCCCACACTGCGACGCTCGTGACGCCGCTTATCCTCGGGACGACCATCGACGCCATCTTCACCGGACAAAGCCCGTACCGACTCCCGCTGGTCCCAACAGCGTGGCTGCCTGTCGAACAGAGCGCGCAGTTCTGGTTGTCAGTGACGCTCATCGGTGCCTCACTCGGTATCACGGCCTCGCTGACGTGGGTGCGTGGTGTGGCAATGAACGTGTTCGCATACAAAGTGTTACACGAGATCCGCATCGATGCCTACGCACGGCTTCAACGGTTGGATATGTCGTTTTTTGACGACATACAGACCGGCGAGATCATGTCCGTCCTCAACAACGACACTTCGAATCTCGAACGGTTCCTCGACAACGCTCTGAGCCAGGCTGTCCGTATCCTCGCCATTGTCGTGGGCATCTCGGTCGTATTGTTCCACACGAATGCGCAACTCGCTGTTGTTACGTTGGTTGTTGTTCCGTTTCTCGTCGGTTTTACGTGGTGGTTCATGCGCGTCGTTGAGCCACGGTATGCGACGCTACGCTCAAAGATCGGGAAGCTGAACACACAGATCGAAAACGGGATCAGTGGGATAGAACTCGTCAAAACAGCGAACACGGCCACGCGCGAAAACAGGCGGATGGAGGGAGTTTCACACGGACTGTTCGAGGCGAGAGTCAACGTCTCAAAGTTGGCGTTCCTCTACCGGCCGGGAATGAAACTGCTGACCGGTGCCGCCCTGCTCACAACGTTCATTATCGGCGGTATCTGGGTGTTCTCGGGTCCGCCGCCGGGGTTCTCCGGCGAACTCAGCGTTGGCGAGTTTGTCGTCTTCATTCTGTTGGTCCAACAGCTCACTGCACCCCTCGCACAGTTGTCAAACATTGTCGATTGGTACGAAAACGCCCGCGCCTCGGGCAAGCGAATCTGTGGCCTGTTCGATGTCCCGGTCCGCATCCACGAGTCGACCGACCCCGTTTCGCTCAAGGCCGCCGATGGCCGTGTCGAATACGAAGACGTGAGCTTCGCGTACGAAGCTGACGAGCAGATCCTCGACAGTATTAGTTTCACTGCTGAGCCGGGCGAGACAATAGCGCTGGTCGGTCCTACGGGAGCCGGTAAATCGACAGTCGCCAAGCTCCTGTTGCGACTGTACGATGCCGACGAGGGGACGGTCCGGATCGATGGCCACTACGTACAGAATGTCCGCCTTGGCGATCTCCGTGAGTCTATTGGCTACGTCAGTCAGGGAACGGTACTGTTCGATGGAACTGTGGCCGAAAATATTCGGTATGGACAGTTTGATGCGAGTGATGAGGCGGTCAGGGAGGCCGCCCGGGCTGCCGAGGCCCACACATTCATCGAGGCACTTTCGTCCGGATACGACACCCGCGTCGGCGAGCAGGGCGTCAAACTCTCCGGCGGACAGCGCCAACGGATCGCGCTGGCACGAGTCATTCTCCAGGACGCCGATATCATCCTACTCGATGAGGCGACAGCCAGCGTCGACACCAAAACGGAGGCGTTGATACAGCGGTCGCTTGATCGCGTCACGACTGACCGGACCACTGTCGCCATCGCTCATCGGCTGTCGACAATCAAGGATGCCGACACGATCCTTGCACTCGATAACGGACGGATCGTCGAGCGTGGCAGCCACGAAGAGCTGCTGGCCGAAGATGGTCTCTATGCGAACCTCTGGAGGGTCCAGGCGGGCGAAACCGACTCACTTCCCAATGAGTTCCTCGAGCAGGCGTCAAAATCCTCTCTAAGTAACACGTAACGACCACCAACACCAAATCCCCCAACGATCGGATACGAAACAATTTTTAGGCCACCCTAAAATAAAGACATATGACAAGACATCTACTATCCGATACGAACGGTGAGAGTGATATGCTCGCCCACATGGCGTTGACGGAGCACGAACGGAGCGCACTGCCTGCGGCCTGCTACTATGCTGACCAACACGAATTTAGGCACCCGGCTGACAAGGGCTACCGCCGCCAACTGGTCGACGCCAGACGATCGATCCTCGAACGGTTACTCGGTGGCTTGGCCCGGGATGCCCCAGCAGGTATTCCGGAGCCAGTGACCGTCAGCATCGATGGGGCCACGACAGCGCCTGGAGACACGGTTCCAGGCGCAGACGATGTAGCGACACTCATAGAGCGCGTTCCTGATCTAGGTGCGGCCGAACAGTTGCTTGTGATCCGGTTTCCGACTGTGTCGGCTTCGGTCGTTGCTCCTGTGATAACGAGTGGACCGTACGGTCGTTTTCGGTTTGGTGGGTGGGCCGTGATCTGCCGTCCCGATGAGGTCAAGCCAGTTGGGAGTCCAGAAACAATCGTGGGACTTCTCGAACGGGAAGAAGCGTTTCCAACGGCCGACGACGCCGACCGCTTCCGCTCGGAGGTGGGCGAGAGCGTTGCAAACCTCGCGTTGGCGCATCTTGGACGACAAACTCTCTGGAACGATCTCGACCAAACGCCGGTGCCGACAGCTGACCGGCCACGTCGGGCCGCCGACACTGGTGCCTTTTTTGATCGGCTCGTGACTGACGGGCACCCGATCCATCCAGGTGCAAAACTGCGGCGGAATATGTCGCCGACGGAGCTGTTGTCGTTCACGCCGGAATTCACCGATTTAATCTCCCTCCGGTTTGTTGCGGTCCACAGCAGGCACACGCTGTCAGTGTCGGCCGAGGAGAGATCGATCACCGAGTGGCTCTATGAGCTGTTCCCCGGGTTGGCGTCAGCGGTCGAACAGTCACTCCCTGCTGGTCGTGACCGGAGTGACTACATCGTTCTCCCTGTTCACCCGTGGCAGTTCAGACATGTGGTGCCGGAGCGCTATGCCGAGGCGTGCCGAAGAGATCACGTTGTCCCCATTGTAGACTATTCGCGGTCGGCAACACCGCTGTTATCGCTTCGGACAGTCGTCCCTGATCCCGAGGAAACGTCGCTCACTGCTCCGCCACACCTCAAACTCGCCATCGGCGTCCAGACGACCAACGCGGTCCGAACACTGTCGCCAAGCGTCGTTGCCAACGGCCCACCGCTCGGAGAACTCATCAGACAGCGGTGTGAAACCGAATCCTTCGACCGCTTCGGAGTCCTCACCGAACCAGCTGCCGCCTGTTATCACCCACCTGATGGCCCCTATTCTGGCGGAGAGGGGTACGACGATGCCCGTCATCTCGGATCACTCATTCGACACCCCCCTGCAGCCCACTCGATCGTCGCTGACTGCGAACAGGCAGTAACGGCTGCGAGTATCCTCTCCTGTCCGCCATCGGGCGATCAGTCGGTTCTCGCTGCACTCATCGATACCACTGCCACCAACATGATGACGGCAGATCGGTCTGAGACAGTCAGGGCGTTTCTCGAGGAGTATCTCGACGCTGTTATTCCCGGGCCACTCACGCTCCTCGTGAAGCAGGGTATTGCGCTAGAAGCCCACCTCCAGAATACGGCCATCGTTTTCAACGACGGTCGTCCCACAGGCGCACTGTGTAGTGATTTCGGCGATGTCAGTCTCTGCATACCGCGAGTCGGTGATCTCGGCTTCGACCTCTATCCCGAGTCGGAGATCTGTACAGCCGACCCACAGCCAGCCCGTGAGAAGCTGTGGTACTCCCTGTTCCAGAACCATCTGGGTGAGTTGATCGGCCGACTTGTCGCAACGGAACCGGTCGACACAGACGACTGCTGGTCGCTGGTGAGAGATCGCTGTGAGCGGGTGTTCGACCGTCTGGCTGCCGACCGGTCGGTTCCTGATGTTCGCGTCTCGGCCGACCGCGAGTCGCTGTTTGCACCACAGCTGGTGCATAAACCACTGACTGCCATGCGAATGATGGGGTCCAACGGTGAACAACCGTACACGACAGTCTCCAACCCACTGTCAGAGATACCATCCAAACGGACAAAATCTCGGTAATACCGTCTGTCGACGCTGAAACGGCTGATAGCGTCGTCTACTGAGAATAGTAATAAAAGGTCTGACCAATCAAAAGATAGTTCGTCGAACCGACTGCGTGACTACGTGTAGTCAATGCTTGGCGGCAGTTCGAGTTGCATCCCTTTGGAGTGCCGCCATGACACCGACAACAATCACGCCGATCCGAACGCTGTCGCCGAGGACGTTGTCGAAGACGATCTCGAGATTTTCAGTGTCGTTATTGAGGACGGACATGATCTCGCCAGTCTCCTTGTTGTCGAAGAAGGTCATGTCGAGGCGCTGCATCTTCTCGTAGGCGGCGACGTGGATCGCGTACATCACACCGTGGGCGAAGAAGTTGATCGCCCCACCACGCACCCATTAGATCACCGCCCAACAGCGCAGCGGCGACAACGGCCGTCGAGAGCCAGAACTGCGCGTACGGTCGGTAGCTACGCATCGGACACGAGCGGGAGCACGTACGCGCTCTCCTGGGTAAACACCGCGTCGATGGTCGTTCCGAGCACGATGGGAGTCACGAGTACCGTCCCGTAGGCGAGCACGCTCGTGACCAAGCCGACCGTGAGCCACAGGGCGTGATCGGGGTATAGGCGCGGAAGAGTCGCCACAGCGGGCGCTCGACCTGTTCGTGGTAGGCGTCCAGTTCGGTCTCGAACTCGTCGCCGGCGGCTATCAGCCTACCCCGCCGTCAACCTAGGAGACACGTTCGGTCGGCCGCTCCCGCTCGTCATCGTCGTGGCGAGGCCGGAGTGGTTCGATACGGGGCCCGCGCGGCGTCAGGTCGACCTCGGCGTCGATCTCGAACTCCTCCGCGAGCAACTCCTCGGAGACGACCTCCTCGGGCGTCCCACGCGTCCGAATCGCGCCCTGCTTGAGCGCGACCATCTCGTCGGCGAGCCGGGCCGCCTGCTGGATGTCGTGCAGGACGACAACGACGGTGATGTCGCTCTCCATGCGGAGCGTCTCGATGATCTCCATCACCTCCAGCTGGTGGTGGAGGTCGAGGAACGTCGTCGGCTCGTCGAGAAGAGGGACGTCGGTGTCTTTGGTGAGAACCATCGCGATCCACGCGACTTGCTTCTGCCCGCCGCTGAGACTCCCGACCTCTCGGTCGCGCAGATGCCCACAGCCGGCCAGCTCGATGGGCGGCCGACGGCCCGCTCGTCTTCCTCGGTCGTACTCTCGAAGAACCCGCGGTGGGGGTAGCGGGCATAATAGACGAGGTCCTTGACGGTGATGTTGTTCGGCGAGGTACTCTCTTGGGAGAGAGCCCCATCGTCCGGGCGAGCTCCTTCTTGTCGAACGACTGAATCGCCCGCCCATCCACAAGAACCGAACCGGCGTCGGGCGCGAGCTGGTCGGCCAGTCCCTTCAGGAGGGTGCTCTTCCCCGACCCGTTCGGGCCGACGAGAGCCGTCACCGAACCGGACGTGACCGTTATCGACTCGCCGTGGATGATCGGGCCGTCGCTGCTGGGGTACGAGAGCACGAGGCCCTCACCGTCGAGACTGCCATCGCTCTTGCTGTCGGCCGTTCAGTGTCTGTACTCGCTGTACTACTTCCGTTCGTCCGTTGATCGGTCATTTGCTCTTGTGCCATCAGATCTCACCCATCTCGTCCTGCTTGCGCATCAGGTAGAGGAAGTACGGGCCGCCGACCAGCCCCGTGACGATACCGACGGGGATCTGGACGGGATTGAGCGCGAGCCGGGCGCCGACGTCGGCGGCGACCATCAGCGCCGGGCCAGCGAACACGCACCCGATGACGAGTTTCTTGTAGTCGCTGCCGACGATGTTGCGCACCATGTGCGGGACGATCAGGCCGACGAAGCCGACGATACCCGCGACGGCAATGCTCGCAGCCGCCGCCAAGACGGCGACACCCGAGAGCGCGAAGCGAACCCTCTCGACGCTCATTCCGAGCGAACTGGCCGTCTTTTCACCGAGCAGAAGCATGTTCAGCTGTCGGGAGCTGATCAGCGCGAGTCCCATCGCCACGATGGTCCAAGGGAGTGCCATCCGCACCTGCTCCCAGTCGGTCCCCGTGAGAGACCCGGTGGTCCACGCGATAGCAGACTGGACGACACCGATATCGTCGGCGAAGAAGAACAGCGCCGTCTGTACCGAGCCGAACACCGTCCCGACGATGACGCCCGCCAGCACGAGCCGGACCGGTGAGGTACCGTTCTTCCAGGCGATGGCGTAGACGATCAGGAACGCGATCGCACCACCAATGGAGGCGATAATCGGGAGGAAGGCCGCCAGACCCCGGAACACGACCAGCGTCAGCAGGACCATCAGGCCGGCACCGGAGGAGACGCCGAGGATGAACGGGCTAGCGAGCTCGTTCCGGGTGACCGCTTGGAAGATGGCGCCAGAAACGGCGAGGTTCATCCCAACCAGCGCGCCAACGAACACGCGCGGCAGGCGGATGTTCCAGACGATGAAACTGCGCTTGTTCATCTCGGGTACCTCCGCGCCGAGCAGGAACGCCTCCCAGGCCTGTGCGTTGAAAATGACGTTCGGGTTGAAGACGGCCTGCCAGGCATCGAGGATACTCATCGAGAACGAACCGAAGCTCACTTGGACGAGGCCGCCGCCGATGACGACGGCGAGACTGCCAACGATGAGGGTGAACAGCGAGCCGTCGAACCAGCCGGACCACTGCTCTCGCCAGCCGGTCGTCTCCGGATCGGATGAGGTTTCGGTCGCCATCTATCCGGTCACCTCTGGGGCGTCGGGATCAGATACATAGTCACGGATGAGTTCATCGTCGACGTGATCGAGAAGTCGCCGATGAGCTCGTTCTGTGCGGCGTTCGACTTCGGGCTCGTTGATCTGCTGGTCCTGCTGTTGTTTTGCGAAATCGCGAGCTTTACGCTGGACGAACTCTTCGTCCAGCTCGTCGTAAGCCGACTCGGTGGTGTACCCGGCGCTACGTTCGAGCCAGTCGTCGCCGGCGTAGCGACCCTCTTGGACCACCCAGTCGGTGTGGTCGGCAGCGGGCCCCCACAGTCCCTCTTCGACGCGGCAGTAGTCGGCTACGACATCCAGCCCGACGCGGGCCCCGTGGCCGACGGCGACGGCGATCTGGCTTTCGACGCCAGCGGTCGGGCCGGCCAGCCACAGGCCGTCGACGGGCGTCCCGCCGCGCTCCCCGTCAAGGTCCGAGTCGAGCCACGTTGCGCCACCGTACTTTACGTACTCTCTGCGCGTCGGTGCCTCGTGACCGCCTGAATCAGCTACCATGTGTTTTAGGCTAGCCTAAATAACTAAAAGAATTCCGGAATGAGGGCAGCCGAAACTTCTCAGCGTGGGGCCCCGCAGCGCGGACACATCGGCGGGGCATCATCTGAGAAGGCGAGCCCACAATGGGGACACTTCCCCTCGTCGGCCAACCGGTCGGCGAGCGCGTCGACAGCGGGGAGGACGGCCGCCGATTCGGATTGGGCCAGCGTGACGAACAGCTTCGCGGTCATCATCTCCCTCCTCGAGAAGGGCAGTCAGGCGGTCGGGCGTTGGCGGCTGTTCCGGTTCACTCATCGACTCGGTCGGGTATGTGGCCGTCTTTCACGACCAATCGCTTCAATCCGGTGGTTCTGCGCTGGCCAGCGAAGCCTCCACTGAGCATCTCTGTCGAGAGCGGATGCTGGTATAGACGAGACCGCGATCGGTTCTACCCGCCGACACAAGCGCGAATCAATGTCGGAGACATGGACCCGCTGTCTGATCGCGCCTGTCGGACGACCCATGCTTACAAGACCGGAATCGAACTCATCGAAACCTTACGAGATGAGGTGTGCCTCCGAGCGACTGTGAGCGAGGTCACCATCTACACGGAGCATCTCGAAGACGGCTACCCGGACTGGCACCAGCATCCGATTCATTCCTAGGAATGATTCGGCTGTTCATCTATCGGGAGATTACGGTCGATAGTTACCGGACGCTCGAAACGTACCAAGAACTCGCTGAACCGTTGGGCTAGACCACGTTCCCGACGAGGCCGTCCTCTCTCGCGCTTGGCGACCCGATTCGACGAGCGGGGTCCGCGAGTACGTGACCGTCGCCGCTCACTACGTGGTCAAGGTAATCCAAGACTACGGTGCCGCAGTCCCCGCTGTTCTTCCACACGGCTAGGCTACAATTTTACGCCCTCGATTTTCGCGGCCGATGCAGCCTATACTCTGGCCCACCCCTGCCCTTTTTTGAAATAAGCACTCCAACGCAGCTTGATATAACATGCGTACGATTGTGACTCTGAGTATTGGAGCGGTTCCCAGATGCGATGGCCAGTATAGTCGGTACTTTACAACCGAGGCTTCAGAAACCGAACTGAGTCCGCGTCAGTCACTCGGTCTCGGTGCAGGAGCTACGTGAGTCGAACAATCGTCCGCTAGAGGGCAGTGGTGCAGAACTGTTCTCATAGCGTGATTGTTACCGAGACAATCAGAGCGTGGAATACACCGGTTACGGCCAAGGGCTAACCACGGTGAACTACGAGTATACTACCCACCCCCCTGCGGCGGGTTGAGCTGCCAGCAAACCGGACCCGAACCGTCGGCACCCACGGGTACCGGCCGGGGAAATCAAACGAATGAACGTCACCGACTTCAAAACGGTGACACGCTCGTAGACTTCGACCGCCGCGAGGGTCGCGTTGTCACGCTCGTAGCCGCCAACTGCGACGAGGCTGGGCTGGACTTCGTTTCGGTCATCTCTGACTCAGCCCGGGCCTCAGCCGCGTACGGTTGCTACTGCCCGGAATTTAGGAGAAAACCGACGAGTACGCCTATCAGTGGGCGACGGTCCAGTTAGTCGGCAACACTGTTCCAATCGTATTGGATGCACGGCCTGTACGAAGAGGCGAATCACGGAAAGAGATCGTTGAGGATCTGCTGGATTCAGCCCAAGACGCCGTTCACGTCGATAACGTACTGATCGATCGGGAGTTCGATAGCCAGCACATTCTGGAGATGCTCAGCCAACGAGGGCTTTCGTATGTGGTGCCGAAACGAATGCAGACCAGCGAGAAAGCCCAAGCCAAACGCCTGCTCCAGCGCGGCCAGGATCGATACGAGACCGACAGGAAACTCCACCTCGGGAAGAACGAGTGGCACGAGACGACGCTGATCTACCGACGCAAAGACGACTCCGAGCATAATGATCACCGGCAGTACTCGGTGTTCATGTCGAATCATGGGGGTAGTTTTCTCACCGAGTACGGCTATCGCTGGGAGATCGAGAGCGGCTATCGGTCAATCAAGCGGTTCATGGCCGCTACCACATCGAAGCATTTCGGACTGCGATTTTTCTACTTCGCGTTCGCGTGTCTACTATACTCGATTTGGCGAGCGGTGGATCTGCTCGTGCAGGTCGAATTAACTGGTGAGTATGAACACTCACCGATGGTGACGGCAGATAATACGCTGACACTGCTGAAGAAGGAGACTGGAATTGGGTAGAGAGGGGACTCAATCCAGGTGAATGCGGAGTTTGAGTGGCTACACTTACGAAAGTTTCCATAATCTGGCGATACAGTCAGAAATTCAACATGAATGAGTGATTGAGAGCTTATCTGGAACTGTTTTCGATCGGCAATTCGTCCAAATACATGCATTACAGGCCCGCTACACCCGCTGTAGTCTCAACTTTCCCCAATCGGAAAATCATATAGCGCCATATAGTTTACAAACAACCGAAAACCCACACAACATACGCTACAAGACCTGAAACACCGGATTTCGAGTTTCAGTGTTAGGTTTGTATTACCCTAATAAGCACCACCAGTTTTACCCGCACCGCCGCTGTACGGGAAGCATGAATCGTCTTCCGCCTGAGTACGACGCTACTCCCGGGGATGACCCCCTCGAAGAAGCCATCGACAAGCGGCTCGTCGATATCGACTCCGGACGCTATCGAACCAACGTCGCGAGCGTCCTCCGGAAATTCGCAGCATGGAGTCGCGACCAGCACGGAATCAGCAGCTCTCAGGAGATTGACGACGACGTCTGTCGACAGTACGCTCGTGACCTCGCCCGTGCCGAGAGTCGAGACGATATCTCCCCAGAGACAGCACGACGCTACTTCGCCTATCTGCGCTCGTTCCTCACTTGGGCTGTCTACGAGGGTCTGATCCAGACAAACCCGGCCAAGACCAACCACGCCGAAGACCCGCTTCCGACCGACGAGACAGAGAGTGACCAGCAGTACTGGACCACACGCGACCGAGAAGCCATCTGTGCGACTGCCACTGCTCGCGTCGATGAAGCCGGCGAGAGCGAGGGTATCGACCGCACGGCAGCCTACCGCGATCAAGCACTTGTCTTCCTCCTCGCCTATTCTGGGGCTCGCAGCGCGGAACTCGTCGCCGTCTCCGACGATCAAGACCGCAACGGCCTTCGGTGGCGGCACGTCGATCTCGACGCTGGCACGATGCAGGTGTTCGGCAAGAATCGCACTCGTGAGTCTGCGCCGATCCTCGACGACGCTCTTGATCCACTCCGGCGCTGGAAACAACGCCGGGACCCAGATGAGGACGAGGCTGTGTTCCCCAGACTCGACAACGCTGCGAAATCACTTGACCCGACGCCGTCAATCACAACCCAGTCGGCTCGGGATATCCTCGCTAACCTCTGTGACTGGTCAGAGTATGACTTCGAGGAACCCCTGAAGCCCCACGGCGCTCGCCGTGGCCTCGGACGAGAAATCTATCGCGAAAATCCACAACTAGCCCAAGATGTACTCCGTCACAAGTCAATCGAGACGACACACAAGGGCTACGCTCAGGAAGCTGCGAAACGCACTCGCGATGAAGCGAACGATATCATCGGCAGTGAGTAAGTTGCCGGCCGCTCTTCAGAGGGAAGCTACAGACGACCTCCAATTGAGTCGTCAGTGAGGTGAGAATGTATCGTGTGTCTTGGAATCGGTTCTACAACCGACGGTAGATGATGATCCCACCGACAACAGCAACGAGAATACTCCCACCGATGAGCAGATTCGTCGGTGAGCCGCCCGACGGCTCGACAGTGTCTGTGGCCGCGGCCTGAGACGGTGTGTCCGTCACGTTCGGAGTGATTGCTGGCCCACCACTGCTGGTCTGGGTCGAGGTTGATTCCTCGGTGTCCGTTTCGGTCGAGCGTTCAGTCACTTCGGTCGTCGTCGCTGTTGGCGTGTCACTGGGCGTCGGTTCCGTTACTGTCGGTGTGTCCGTCGCTGTGTCGCTGGAGTCGCTCGAGTCACTGCTGCTTGAATCGCTATCATCGTCGTCCTCATTACTACTACCGCCGGAACTGGAAGAGTCCTCCTCGGTAGGATTTTCTGTTGGTGTTTCCGTTTGGGTCTCTGCCGGCGTCTCCGTCTGAGTCTCTGTTGGTGTTTCCGTCGGAGTTGGTGTTGGCGTCTCCGTTGGAGTTGCTGTTGTGTCATTTCCGGACTCGACTGTCAGCGTTCCACCACCTACGCTGGTGACATTGTACGCGTTCCCGGATTCGTCACCGACGGCTGCAACGGTCATCTCCACATCGCTCGTCCCGACAGCCTCGCCCGTAAGCGTCACCGAGACAACAGACGCCGAGCCACTGTCAGCGGTATCCATTCCAGTCGCCGCAATGCGAACGCCATTGCTTTCTTCAGAGGACTGGACTGTTTCTGGGTTCCCGGCAACAGTCGTGTTTGAGACTGTTGCAACCGACTCGTTGGTGCTTACAAGCTCGATATCCAGTGAACCCACCCCGCCTGTGGTCGACGTGATTACAATGTCAACAGTGGTTGCGTTGCCAACCGCAACGGTCTCAGTCGATGGCTGGACTTCAACAGTGGTCGTCCCCGCCCCCATCGCCACTCCCGCCAAGAGGGATACTGCTATACAAACGCCGAATACTGTCGCAAGCTTCCTCATTAAATGTATAGTCTCAATAAGTAGGATTAAGTATTCTGGTTACTGATTCAAGCTCACAACAATACCTCTGGTGGGGGTTTATATGACAAGTTCGGCGACAAAATTACAAGCGATATTTGGTGTATTACTATTAGTGACTGTCGGTCCGGTCTCGGGAATGATGACCGGGACCGGGGCTGGCCCGCTGCAGACGGCCGGCAATGACATCCCCGCCGCAGCGGCCGGGAACCAAGCGACTGGGCCACTTTCGACCAGCTGGAATGGCTCAACAGAGCCGAATGCGAGTGCCATTGCGCAGTTACCGCCCCGGGAAAACGACTCTCACCCGTACCCGCTCGTCGATGATAACCAGCCTACTGATCCAGATGGTGACGGCCTGTACGAAGATATCAATGGCGATGGGGCTGTCAATATCGTTGACGTCGACGCACTGTCTCGTCACTTGGGATCCACAGCAGCCGGTGCCAACTGGAGTGCGTACGATTACACGGGAGACAACCGAACCGACGTCGGGGATATCCAGTGGCTCCTCGTCGCCACACGCTCGACGGCCTCGAACGACACTGACGGTGATGGACTTCCCGATGCATACGAGCGAAACGTCACGAAAACCGACCCCAGGGTAGCAGACTCTGACGGGGATGCGGTGATCGACGGCGCAGAAGACCTGGACAATGATACGTTACCGGCATATCGCGAATACCGACTCGGCACTGACCCTCAGAGCAACGATACAGACGGTGACGGACTCCCTGATGGCGTCGAATCACGACTTCAGGACGTTGATCCGACCGACTCCGACACAAACGGGGACGGTGTTTCAGACTCCGAATGGAATCCAGACCAAGATAATTTGACTACCGGCGAAGAACTCGAGGCCGGGACTAATCCGTTCCTAGCTGATTCCGACGGCGATGGCTTCACCGATGGACGTGAAATCGAACATGGAACGAACGCGTCGAATCCGGACACCGACGACGACGGCTTACCCGATGGCGAAGAGATCACACTGGGTACCGATCCGACAAATCCGGACTCGGACAGCGATGGTGTCCGCGACGGCAACGAGACGTTCACGACAACGACAACGGACGAAGACTTGGGTTTGACTGTCCGAGTCAACGGCTCCGGCGACGTCGCGTCCAGCGTGAGTACTTTGGGAGTTACCGACAGACCGGTTGTCACTGACTCCTTACAGAATGCAAGCGTTTCACCTGTCGTCGAATTCGAAAGTGAACGCGAGTTCGACAACGCGACCATCGCGTTCTCCTACAATGAGTCGGCGGTGCCGAACAACGAATCCACGCTGGCGATATTCCGATACAACCGGTCGGCCCAAACCTATGTCCCGCTGAATACAACTGTCGATACGGCGAACGATACTGTACGGACACAGACGCCGCATTTCTCGCGGTACGTGGCGATGGATTATACGGAATGGGTCAAACAGTTCAACGGGAATCGAACCTCTCCTTGGAGTGTTGATCAGAATTTCACCAATACGACCATCGCGAATCTCTCATCGTGGACCCAGACCCAAGGGATGGCAGTCCAAGCTGGCGTAACGAACGGCAGCCTGCAGGTGACGAGTCCGGGAGACGAGTCGACTACCGGCCTGAAATCGATCGATACCTTCGAAGACGGTGATTTGTCCGAATATTATCTTCGCGAGGGTCCGTCCGATCACGTGAGAGTAACCGACTCGCCCCAAGTGACACCGCGGAACGGGAGCAACTTGCTCGAAGTCGCATCTGGTGTCAAACTCCAGTCGAGGTCCGGCCTCGACCGGTATCCGTCGGCAGGTGATACGTTCGATTTCTGGGTCCATTTCAACGGCGTCGAATACGGGCAAGAACGAGATCTGGGCTTCAGATTCGGTGTCACCGATGAAGCCGACCACTTCTACAATGCTTATCTTGGACAGGGTGACAGTCCAATTCAACTCAGAAGGGAACACGGTTCTAACGAGGGTGTCATAGAACTCTTGTCACACCGTGATGATCGTGCTTCCCGGATTGTCTCCGCGTTCGTAGTTGGTGATAGCGACGACGAGGCGAAGGCACAGAGCAAGAAACACCTGCGATCGTGCGTGGACGCGGCCTCGGGCGTGCGTTCGCCCGAGGCCGCAGTCCTTCACTGATTCGTTGGTTCGTTCGACGCCAGTACGGCGGTTGTACGTCTCGTCTAGGATTGATTGCTTCAGCTGGACGCCCTCACTGTGTTCCTCGATGCGGTCTTCGATCCTGTACTCGATGTCTTTCGGGTCATCAGTGTTTCGCGCGTTGTACGGAGCGACTGGCACGACCCCTGCGGTCAGCAGGTGGTCGTGCCAGTCGAGCGTGTCGTAGGCGCTGTCACCAACCATCCAGATTGGTTGCTCAACGGCGAGCGCGTCACGTGTGACGCGCATCGCCGTCTCTTCCGGTGCTTGTTTGCTCTCGGTGAACTCGGCTGCAATCGGGATCTTTTGCCCGGTCGAGACGATCGTGCAACCGTAGCCGTAGTAGTACTCGTCGTCGGTTGGATCGTAGCACTTCGACGCGTCTGGATCGGTGGGCATCGCCCTCACGTCGGTTGAATCGATACAGTAGGTCAAGTCGAGCAGGCCGCGTCGGGCGGCCTGCTCGACGAGTCGGTCAAAGACCTCGTTGACGACGTGTTCGAGGTCGGTGAGAAAGCGATCGACCGCGTCTCTCGACGGCGGTCGATCGAAGCCACAGCTCAGCCAAACAACCGTGTTCCGAAGCTCCCGCTCAACCGGACGAATGCCGTAAATGTCCTTGTAGTAGCAGTGGAGAAAGCCACGCATCAGCTCTGGTGGTTCGTGGTCTCGTGTTCGCCCCGTCTTTGCCGGGGCGAACACGTCGAACCCTTCGAGAAACTCGAAGGAGAGGTGCTCAAACAACGCTAACGTTTCCGTCTCCACGACATTGAAGAACGACTCTACCGAAGGATCATCTTGCAGGGTCGCTGGACTCATCCACCTCAGCGTTCACCCTGCTCTTTGGTGTGCTACTCGTTCTATGACACCCTCTTCTAACAAGTATGTGTTCGCGGAAACAGATACGCAGCTCCCTAAAGACCGCTGGCTCCGTGGCCGCATCGAGTGGGGAAAGGAGGGCCAGATATCACTCACCGTGACGGACACCCAAGGCAACCAGTATGCCAACATCTCTGGCGTCGATACGACCCTCAAATCTGGTGGCATTGAGTATCGTGTTGCTGACAACCATGATGATCCATCATACTTCGGAGAGTCGGCAATCATCAACGGCTCTGCTGTGTCTCCTGACGATGGTTCGTCCAACGAATCATCTGAGAATGGTCAGGTGACGCGCACCCTTGGATCGATTAACGGGATCAAGAACTTCACCGTACAGATCAATGCCACGTCGACCGGCAGCGGCCGGGTCGCACTCCAGACCGCGAATGGCAGTGTCCTCGACAATGCGTCCATTACCGGGCGGGATGTTTACCGGCTCAATGCGTCGGGCACCGAAACGAACGGCCGACTCGAACTGGCAGTAACGGCGGAGAGTAGAACCGTTTCGGTCGACCGAGTGCGCGTTAAACGGGATAGCGACAACGATGGACTGCCAGATACTGTCGAGCGGGCTGAGACACGGATTGGTAGCGGGAGGACGATCCAAACAGATCCGACCGATACCGATACCGACGGCGACGGCCTCTCAGACAGCAAAGAAATCGGCCAGTACACGGAAGTCAGGTATCGCGGCACGACTATCTCCTATTACAAGCATACTGCAGATCCTACTACTCCTGACACGGACTATGACGGTGTTAACGACGGTGAAGAATTAGCTACGACTCGTCAAGATGATGCGACTGGTGAACAACCAGAAACCCTTGACCCAAGGGATAGAGATACCGACGGCGATGGTCTGAACGATCTAGTTGACCCAGAGCCACTCCGTGTCAACACACCACCTGAATTCCAATATACTTCCAAACCAGTAACAGAAACACTTAGTCCAGAAGTCACTGGAGTCACGATTCCGGTACTGGCGCCTGGGGCTGCTATTAGAGATACGTTTACTGTCGCTGCTCGTCCAACTGGTAGTGCTGACAATATCAAAGAGATTCGGATCAGACAATACGTTACTAGCTCAGTATCGTTCAGCAGCAACCGATGGCGGAATAACACATATGCATCTGATGAGCTGACGAGGGCAGAAGAGGATTATGTTGGGGTTAGAACAACCTACGGTGACGAAGTCGGGCTCAGTACTCCTTCGAAGGTCCAAATTGTCGTAGTTGACGACGATGGAAACCATGCCATCGTTAACCATGATGCCAAGGAGTATGATGCCGATATCGGGGCTGGTGTCTCAGCTGCAAAAGCGACTGTTCCGGTCACCATTTTCGGTTCCACAGCTGGTGGAACGATCTCTACAACGGGCGGTGCAGCAGTAAGTGGCATTAGCCTCAGCCCGGCGGGAGTCGTTGCTGTCGGTGCAATTGGAACAGGCGCAGCCGCTGGCACAGCCGCTGGCACAGTCTACTTTGTCGCCGCCGAGACAACAGGCTCTGCGAGTGGGGTCCAGCAGGGCTACCAGCGGACCGTCCCGACAAGTACCGTCGTCAGACAGTGGGATCAGAAGGACTTCTCTACTGAAACACAGGCACTCCTCCAGAGCGGGAATATCGATGTGCCGCTGACGCTGTCAGCGGGAGCCACGTCCGTTCGTGGGGACGCTGAGTACGTCGCCGGATACGGAGCAGAGTACGTCTACGAAACCTCGCCGTTGAACTCGCCAGCAGACATCGATCACGTCTTGTCTACCGCAGTAGTTGCTGAAACGTCGGAGGGATACGATGTCGTCATCGGAGAGAACCCCAATGGCGATGGCCATATCGCACTGTATATACTGGGCTCGACGATTATCGGTGCCACCAGTGTCGAAACAGTTGAGGACACGATCGAGCGAGAGAAAGAAGACGAACAGAGTGACGAAGAACTTACCGACGAAGAAGAGATTGACGATGCACCCGGTACTGAACAGGACTGGCGACTCAGCGAGCGCGAGAAACTCTGGATCAGGACCGTCGGTGACTTCGCCCTCGATGTCTATAGAGCCTCTGAGATCGTCGAAGAGATGGATGAGGACGATGAAGATGACAACGCCCAACTAGAAACGACAGCCATAGATATGGGCAAGGGACAGAGCACATTGATCAAAGCTCCTGCTGAAGGACGCAGTCAGGCACTTCTCGTGGATGCCGGCTCAAGTGTTAGTTCTTCACGTTGGAACGATCACTACCGAAGCGATTTGACTTCACGACTTCCGACAAACTCTGAGGGGAACTATGTCATTGATCATCTTGTTGTGAGTCACAACCACACTGATCACATCTCGTATGTTGATGAGATCATCAAAAGCGACAACATAAGAGTGAATAATATATACTTCAATGGTATAACTAATACTGATAGCAATGGTAACACCATTGAGGTGCAATCTGAAATTGATAATAACTTAAATAGCCACACAGATGTCTATAACGCACGCGAAGGAGACACGTTCTCGCTTGGTGAGGCTACGGTTGAGGTTCTTGGTCCCAATGGTTCGGTGAATACTGTTGAGAGGTCTGGCAATTCAGAGGTCCACGACAGCCATTCTATTATTCTTCATGTACAACATTCGGGTGGTGAGTTATTGACAACTGGTGATATTCGAGACTCTGAGGAGGACTATATTGCTAACAAGTACGGTTCAAAACTGAGAACCGTTGATGTACTCATGGCAAGCCATCACGGGACAAGTAGTGGTGAGCACAATGTCACAAGTGAGCAGATATTAAAAGCATCCTCTCCTCAAACGGTCGTCATATCTAACAGTAATGAGATGAGGGTTTCGCCGACTGACCGTTATGCTCCTGACTGTACTGTCTTTGACAGAGTTAGTAGTCACAATTCGTCACTTTACTGGACTGCTATTCACGGTGATATTCAATTCCACGGAGGATCGTATGGAAGGGCGGACAAAAGCACCACGTCAGATGCTGAGGAACTTCAAACAGAATTACCATATCAATGTGACTGATATCTGAGATCTGAAAACCGGAAAAGCGACCGACTTGGCATCTGTCAAAAATGGTCGATAAGTGATTTATTATTGGCTGTACTTGAGTAAATAAATGACAATCGTTGAATTCACATTTACTGCATGGGAAGAGGAAGATACGGCTGAAGATTTCGTTCATTTGACCGGAAAGCCCAGCTTTTTCTCCCTAGATTTCAGCAAATTACAGTTGCCAAAACGACGTTCGGCCGGAGCAAACTACCACATTGAGGTCTCATTCACTTCTGATAAACAGGGGATCAGTAGCGACGTCGGACCGAATACTGCTGTACATGAATGTAGCGCTGAATTACACTCCGAGGGTGGATTTTTGCGGTTAACTGGTCAAGATGGGGTTGTTGGAGCTTTTTCACTCGAACCGTTTGGACACGACCCAGCAGGAGTTTTTCAGACAGGCGTGGACTGGAAGCCTAAGGACAGCTATAGCAAATTACAAATTAGATATGACTCAGGTGATGCAATTGAACTCAGTGACGATCTCCAGGCGTACTACCAAGGTCGGATATCTGGAACTGCGGTAGAGCAACGCTTCCCACATTCGATCCACAATTGCATCATGTATAATCAAACTGCATTAGTTGTACTTGATACGGACGAAGCCGGTGTTGACGATCCTACCTGTGAATGCGAAAATGGGCGAAACCTCTTTGCAATTGGTCCCAGTGGTGAAGTGGCATGGTGCGGCCGAGCCGTCACTGAGAAGAATACGCAATTTGTCCACCGAATTCACTGGCTTGTCGACGATCATCTGTTTTCGAAGATGTCTCCAGCTGACGGCGGTAGAAGTATTATCGTCGAGCTTGACCCGGAAACAGGAGAAGTCATCTCAACAGGAATCTGAGAATACTGTTCGCTTCACAGGCTTGCGAAATTGCCAAGTCCACTCGTCACTCATCGTCGCCGAGAATCTCGTTGCGGGAGAACGCCTCACTCTCGCCTGTGCGTCGCGCGTGTTCGACGGCGGCTATTTCCTTCCACGATTCGCGGGACAGATCCGGATGCTTGACAGCATCCCGTAGCGCGTCCCTGATGAATTCACTGCGGCTGTTGTAGCCTTCGTCCTTCCACGTTGCGTCAATGTCTTCTAGAAACGCCTCAGTCAACCGAATATTGATGTTGGTCTTGTCGCCGCCACCATTGACTGTATCCGTATCCGACATACAAGCGTATTACACTCAACAGGTGAAGAGTGTTCCCCAGCGTAGGGACTTGTCCAATAAGTCGTGGTTCGGTTAGTACGGCGTTTATAGACATTCTGTCGCTTTGAATACAACCGTATCGTCTTGTCGACTGTTATAATGAGCTCGACAGCCGAGTATTCAACTAAACGCAAACTGTCAGCAAAATTTTAATTCTAAAAGATTTAAATCCTAATCTACGTATAGTACAGACAATGTCTCTTGTAACATTTAGGGGAGTTTCGGTGTTTGAGAGGACCACACAAGATGGTTTTTGCAAGTTCTCAGGGGCTGGTGAGGCGATAAACATCGAGATACATTCAGATTTACTGCCTGTGCGTGGCCAAAATGTGGGTGCATGGTACCAAGTTGACATCGAAATCACATCTCAGCCACAGGGGAACGGTGACATTTCAAGCCCCACAATGACACGTCACGAACTCCGGGGTGAAATGATTGCAGGCGGAACAATGCTCGGTCTCGAATCGTTGAGCGAAGGCGAATTTCAGGGCCGCATACACTTGGAGCCATTTCACTTGTCGTGGACGGATCAAGACGGCGTTGATTGGCTCCCCCCGGAGTGTTTCGTGACGGTGACATTGAAGTACGACACCGGAAAAAGCTCTCTATCGGCCGAAGACAGTAGAGAGTCCACAGATGAGGCACATCAGGTGACCGCCTTCCCAGAATTCGATTGTCAGGTAGACTATCAAGGACGGATTGAGGGCCCAAATACCGAACTACAACTCCCCAGTAGAGTCAGAGATATATTGCCAGTCAACGGTGTGCTGGTGATGGTTCTCGATCCCGAAATGAACATGGATATAACAGATATTCCAAGTCTTGAACCGACCCGAAATCTACTTGCCATTAAATCCGGTGGCAAGGTCGCCTGGACAGCTCAATCGAGAACTGACGATACCGGAGTACAGTATACATATCGCCGAATTTGGTCTTATAATGGCCGCCTATTCTGCTCTACCGCGGGACTAAACGAAAACGCAAGGAAACCGACACTAGAACTTGATGTAGAAACGGGAAATATCATTGAGGCGGCACTGTCTAGTTCTGGATGACATCGGCTGGAGCTTTGCCATCAAGTGCTTGGTACGGCCGCTCGTGGTTGCAGTAGTGTCTGAAGCGTCGTAATCACTGTTTCGCGCTGAATTGACTGCCGCGCCAGAGCACGTGAAAGCGGTCAATTCGCATGGTCACAGTTTGGAACCAGTTGTCAATGTGGTTCCGAATCCGATAGTTGAGCTGACGCCTAACTCCGAAGGTGACTACGTGATGATCGCCGATGGAACCGTGTTGCGGTTGCATCGGCTTCTCCCAGATGAGTTCGAACCTCGGCGAGGGGAGCAGGGTGGAGCGCGACTCGACCTGGTCCACAACGTCACCGACCAGACGATTGATCGGTTCAGCGTCACTGACGAGAAAACACACGGCAGCACCGAGTTTTCCACGGGATCGTGGCTGGAAGATCGGTTGGTGCTGTTCGATCAAGCAGACTTCAAGTACCGCCGCTTTGCGCTGATTGATGAGAATGACGGCTACTTCGTGAGCCGGCTGAAACCGAACGCAAACCCGGAAATAACGGCGGAATTGCGGGAATGGCGTGGCGACGCCATTCCCTTGGAAGGTGAACAGATCCAAGATGTCGTGGACGATCTCCACCGAGAGTACATTGATGTTGAGGTAGAAGCGACGTTTCATCGACGAGAGTACGCAGGCACGCAATCGTACGATAGCAAGACGTTCCGTGTCGTCGGCGTCCGTGACGAGGACGCCGACGACTACCATCTCTACATAACGAATCTGCCGAGAGAGGAGTTTCTGCCGGCAGATCTAGCGACGATTTATCGATGTCGGTGGGAAGTAGAACTGCTGTTTCGTGAGCTGAAGACGCAGTACAATCTGGATGAGTTCGATACGAGCAAGACGTACATCGTGGAGATTCTGGTGTACGCAGCGTTGCTGTCGCTGCTGGTGAGCCGTGATCTGTTGGATCTGGTCACCGAGCAAGCCGACGACGAAATCGTGTTTCCGCCGGAACGCTGGGCGGCGACCTTCCGGTCGCACGCCCAGCTCATCCTCCACGAACTTGGCGAGTACCTCGGCTACTCGCCGCCACCGTTGTTAGAACGGCTACTCGAGGACGCACAAAAAATCCATCAGCAACGACCGATTCTCCAAGAGACGCTCGCTACCGCTACGCAACCGAGGAGTGAGGCCTAACTAAAGACGAATGCTCCCACCCACTTTTCACGCTTAACTAAACACGTCCGTTCACTTCGACACGAGGGTGTCATAGAACTCTTGTCACACCGTGATGATCGTGCTTCCCGGATTGTCTCCGCGTTCGTAGTTGGTGATAGCGACGACGAGGCGAAGGCACAGAGCAAGAAACACCTGCGATCGTGCGTGGACGCGGCCTCGGGCGTGCGTTCGCCCGAGGCCGCAGTCCTTCACTGATTCGTTGGTTCGTTCGACGCCAGTACGGCGGTTGTACGTCTCGTCTAGGATTGATTGCTTCAGCTGGACGCCCTCACTGTGTTCCTCGATGCGGTCTTCGATCCTGTACTCGATGTCTTTCGGGTCATCAGTGTTTCGCGCGTTGTACGGAGCGACTGGCACGACCCCTGCGGTCAGCAGGTGGTCGTGCCAGTCGAGCGTGTCGTAGGCGCTGTCACCAACCATCCAGATTGGTTGCTCAACGGCGAGCGCGTCACGTGTGACGCGCATCGCCGTCTCTTCCGGTGCTTGTTTGCTCTCGGTGAACTCGGCTGCAATCGGGATCTTTTGCCCGGTCGAGACGATCGTGCAACCGTAGCCGTAGTAGTACTCGTCGTCGGTTGGATCGTAGCACTTCGACGCGTCTGGATCGGTGGGCATCGCCCTCACGTCGGTTGAATCGATACAGTAGGTCAAGTCGAGCAGGCCGCGTCGGGCGGCCTGCTCGACGAGTCGGTCAAAGACCTCGTTGACGACGTGTTCGAGGTCGGTGAGAAAGCGATCGACCGCGTCTCTCGACGGCGGTCGATCGAAGCCACAGCTCAGCCAAACAACCGTGTTCCGAAGCTCCCGCTCAACCGGACGAATGCCGTAAATGTCCTTGTAGTAGCAGTGGAGAAAGCCACGCATCAGCTCTGGTGGTTCGTGGTCTCGTGTTCGCCCCGTCTTTGCCGGGGCGAACACGTCGAACCCTTCGAGAAACTCGAAGGAGAGGTGCTCAAACAACGCTAACGTTTCCGTCTCCACGACATTGAAGAACGACTCTACCGAAGGATCATCTTGCAGGGTCGCTGGACTCATCCACCTCAGCGTTCACCCTGCTCTTTGGTGTGCTACTCGTTCTATGACACCCTCTTCGACACTATAATACTATTCGACAGTATTGACGATCTTTTGTTTGAAAGCGTTATTTAAGGATTAACTGATAGCTTTCTCGGAGTAATAGACTAAAGCCGCCCACAATCAAAAATACCGGCTCTGGTGAATCGCTGGAAAGCGTCGACTTCGACCGTTAGAACTAGTGGAATGAAGCGGGAAACCGCCGATGGTTCATGTCGAAAATTTCCCGCTTCACGAGCAATGTCGTTCAGTTAGCTAAAAATGCTGTTGGTGAGCGAGGCGAAGTCGCCGCCCCCGAAGGGGGTGGCGGCTTCGCCGAGTATGCGGTGGTGTCGCTGCACTGTCTGCGGGTTTACCTAGGAAAGTCCTACCGAGAAGCACTTGATTTGCTGAGCGAGATGCCACAAATACTTGGGAAGATCGGCCTTGACGCGGCCGATCTCCCCGATCACTCCACGCTAGTCAAGTGGTTTGACAGAATCAAAACCGAACTCTGGCGAGTGCTGCTGCGCCTGTCGGCGCAGCTGCACGAGCCAAGCGATCACGCCGCTATCGATGCGACGTTTTTCGACCGCGAAAACGCTAGCAAACACTACTGTCGGCGGACGAATTACCGGGTTCAGACGCTCAAAGCGACAGCTCTCGTCGACACAGAAAGCCAAGCGATTCTAGACGTTCACTGTACGACTGAGAAACGCCACGACACACAGCTCGGCTGGCAGGTCGCCCGACGCAACGCGGGCGACCTCGCCAGCCTCGCTGCGGACAAAGGCTATGACTGGATGGATTTACGCGAAAAACTCCGCGAAGAGGGCGTAAGACCGTTGATCAAACATCGTGAGTTCCAGCCCATCGATCACGCGCATAACGCGCGGATCGATGGACCTCAATACCGCCAACGAGCGATGTGTGAGACCGTTTTCTCCACGATTAAGCGCACGCTCGGCGACACCGTGCGTGCGCGAACTTGGTACGGCGAATTTCGTGAACTCGTCTTGATGTGTGTCGTTCACAACATCAAGCAGTCTCTGAAACCGTGAAATCAAGCTACGTCTGCTGATTCACCACGGCCGGACGTTCTGTTTTTACGACACAGAACCACGAGCCGACCAGTTTTCCGAGTGGGAGGAAACGCTGGTCGATCTGATGAGTAGCTGGGTGAGCCACGAACTACAGCGACAACAGGTGAACGACCGGCTCCAAGCGCAAAATGAACAACTGGAGCAGTTCGCGTCGATTGTCTCCCACGATCTTCGGAGTCCGTTGGACGTCGCCCAGGGCCGACTAAAGTTGGCCCGCGAGGAGTGCGATAGTGAGCATCTTGACGCCGTGATGCGGGCTCAGAATCGGATGACCGAGCTGATCGAAAATCTCCTGACGTTTGCTCGCGAAGGCGACGCAGTCAATGAGTTTGAACCAGTTGATTTGGTGCCCCTCACGAAGAACTGCTGGCTGAATGTGGCTACCGCCGAGGCGACACTCACGATCGAGATGACCCGGCGAATTCAGGCCGGCCGGAGTCGTCTCCAGCAACTCCTAGAAAACCTTCTGCGTAACGCGATCAAACACGGTGGCAAGGACGTGACGATCACCATTGGCGAGTTGGAGGACGGATTCTACGTGGAAGACGACGGGCCAGGCATCCCTGAAGACGATCGGAACGACGTGTTCGAGGCAGCGTACTCGACCGCCGAGGACGGGACTGGGTTCGGACTGAGCATCGTTAAACAAATCGTTCAGGCCCACGGCTGGGATATTCGCGCAACCGAGAGCTCCGATGGCGGAGCCCGATTCGAAATCACCAATGTCGAGTTCGCGGCTGAATAGGTCGTCTGAGTCTTGTCGCCCGTTTCTTGTTGTTCCGATAGACCAGAGATATCGATCACTGCTTGCCTTGGATAACCACAGCCACTGTGATGAGATAGACGCGGCGGTGACCTGCGTCATGTCGTTGCCGCTGTGAGTGTCGTCTATCGTCCGACAGCAGGAGGACTTGCCGACCACGCCGGCACCCAAGTATTTCGCGTATTTTGTGTCTCAATCTCCCCCTCTCTCCTTGATTCCAGAATACCCGCGCACGTATAAACCATGTGAGTGTTCCACACAGAGTCGCTTCTTCTGGATTCTGTACCCAGCCATATTTTCACAGCGTCAGAAGGAAACACGGCTACCGACCAGCTGTTGCCGTTGGTTCGAATACAGGCCCTCAGGCAACGATACGCGTCAGGTGTTGGGTGCCGGTGTGTATCGATAGAGTTCGGTCACGGCTTCGGCGACGAGTGACGGTGCAAGGGTTCCCTGCTGCCGGTCAAAGTCGCGATGCTTGATCGTCATCGTATACCACGGCGAGATGTACGCATCCGCATCCGAGCCACCATCGAGCCAGGCATCATTTGGAACAGTGATTGCACCGAGTGTTGCTGGGTTGTCATCGCGAGTGCGATACATTCCGTGTGTACGAACGGATGAGAACTGTCACTGACGATAACCCACGGTCGGTACGACGGTCCAGATTTATGTGGCGCAGGGCCCCAACACATATCACCCTGTTCGTAGGGCATCACTCCTGCTCCCCAACTTCCTCACTGCCGGGCCCCACTCGTCGGGGTCTTCGGAACCGAGGCGGTCAGTCGCTGCACGGGCTGTGGCCATCGCACTGAGAGTCTTCTCGATGTCCTCAGCGTCGCCGATGGCCCAGTACTCACCGCGATGCCGCACGAAGTCCCGGTCTTCCAAGCGTGACAGAACGACGCCGACGCTCCCACGAGCGACATCCGTCGCCTCGTGAATTCCCTTGGGCGTGTAAGCTTGCTCTTGGTGAGTCGCCAGAAACGAGAGGATGTCCTCGGCGTTCGTCCGGCCACCCGAGCGGAGGTCCTCGCTGGAACCATGCTCGAAGCGCTCGATGTCGATGGGCATACGCCTCACTATGTAATAGAGTATAATATTACTCAGGATAGTAGTGTCTGCTGTTGAAATAAAAAGAGATTACTTGTCTAATAAGCCGTGATTCGGTCAGTAGAGGTGAACCAGTTACCGAATCAGTCATTGATATATCCGAGATGTAGAAAGAACAGACCGCTGGATATAGAGAATGAAATCAGCATCCCATCAATCTATTCGGTGCTATGATGGTTCATATCCTACCCTATGTTACCGAGATCGTCGAAGAATACATGAAGGTCGACAGAAGATCACCGATTCAAACGACGGTATGAGCGGGTCAGTTGGACTCATCCACCGCAGCATTCACCCGACTCTATAGAATGGTATATAAATTGTTCAATAGCAATCTTAAAACCCCGTTCAAGCTGTTCTTGTTCACTCTACTCCCGTGATGGTGTCGGCAGATGAACCTCGATTGTTGTCCCTCGATCGAATTCTGTGACTTCGATCTTCCCCTCTAACGTCGTGATGATCCAATAACACAGCCACAGTCCAAGCCCCTGTCCGTGGACGAGTGGTGTCTCTTCGCCTTTCTCTAATACACCCCGTTCTGTATTCGGAAGTCCGGGTCCGTCATCGCGTATTCGACAGATTACCTGCAGATCGGATACATCTACATCAATTTCGATAGATCCGGGACTCCCCCCATGCTTCGCGGCGTTGTCCACAAGTTCGAATAGCGCCACTTCGACGCGTGGAAGCGTCTCCGCAATCGCTTTGTCCGGCGCGTCAACAGTTATTGAGGCATCCGAGTACCGTGTTTCACACTCAGTGACGATACGATCAACCAGCGGCATGATGTCCGTCGGTTCCAACTCGGGCGAAATATCGCGGTTTTCTTCTATTTGCTGTGCGGATTCGGTCAGGTCAAGCAACCGCGTCGCAGCTGCCCTGATAACCGTCGCTTTGGTAGCCTGCTCTCCATCCATGTCTTCGGCAAGCATATCGGCCCAACCTCGGATCACAGACATCTCGTTTCGTACGTTGTGCCGGAGAACTCGGTTGATCACGCTGATGAGTCCTTCCCGCTGGCGACGTTCCGTTGCATCACGAATCAGTATCTGTATCCCGACGATGTCGTCCTCTGAGCGTTCCGGCTCAGGAACGCTCCCGTCGTATACTGGGACACCACGAATATCCGTGTAGACGATGTCACCCGATTTCGTTTTTAGTGGCATATCTTTGGCTTCGGCCAGCTCCCCGCTCAGTATCTGTGAGCGATTTTGCAACGCCCACTCGCTGGTCTGTGCGTCCGGATGGGTGATCGTTATCGGTTGACCGATCAGTTCGGCCGGCGAATAGCCCAACAGGTCCCGGACGCCTTCAGACGCATACGTGAATACTCCGTCGGTATTGAGGCGAAAGACGGAGTCGAAACTGGCGTCGATGACGGTTCGGTATATCTCTCGCTGTTCGTTCAACCGTTCTTGGCGCTCTGTGAGTTCTTGTTCGTATCGTCGTCTTTCGATGGCTTGCCCACCGAGTCGCGCGACCAGTTCGACGAAGAACCGTTCTGCGTCATCGAAGGAATCGTCGCGTGGCTCCGTATCGGCAAAGCACGCCGTCCCATACACCTCACCATCGACGATGACTTTTGCGCCGATGTACGCGCCTAAATCAAACGTCTCAATAGCGGTGTCGGAGATTTCCGGGGACGCATGAGTGTCTTCGATGGCGAGTTGGCTATCAATTTCGATGGTTCGACGACAGTACGCTTCGTCGAGCGGACAGCTCTCGCCGGGCTGGATCAACGGGTGATCTCCAGTCGCGTAAAGGATTTTCTGCGTACCGTCAATAATACGCGTGAAAAATCCCACAGAGAGGTCGAGATATTCAGTACCCGTAGTGAGTGCCTGCTTGATTTGAGTCTCAAATTCGGTGTTCGGATCGGCAAATATCTCGTAGATTTGGTCTCGATACGCAACGGACTCCATATCGGAATACCCTCATCAACTCGTATGAAAGTTGTGTGGCCCAATCAGCCCGCACTGTGACCCCGTAAATTCGAGCAGGCATTGCAGCCAGCACCACGGCTAAAGAAATTGCCTTCTCGCCGCTCGGTTAGAATTCCGTTGCCTGCATCTGCTCGTGGGCGTCGGGGTTGACCACTGGGATGACGCCCTCGATCTCTTCGTTGCCGTACTCCTCACGAATCAGATCGTGGATATCGTTCGCGAGAGCAACGGCCTCATCTTGCTTGTTGGAACTCGCCTCGTTCTCGGGAAAATCTGCTGGCCCGACACCCTCAACCACAATGAACAGCTGGTCGTCACTCATTTTCGACTTCCTCGACGAGTAGTGTTGTTTCGGGCAGGTCGTCGCGAGAAGCCGACAGGAACTCGGACGTCTCCAGCGTTTCCTCGACCAACTTGACCAGTTCCTCCGAAACATCGCCAAAGTGAATGATGGCGTCGGGATCGGGGTAGTTGTCGTACTGCTGTGCAGTTGTCTCGACTGTCTTGTTCTCACACATAATCGGTAGCAGAGCGCCCGCAGCGGGACGCCCCTCACCCGACTGGGGCACAGAAATCACACGGCGGCTCGTTCACAGCCATCTGATTCATCGCGATGAGTCCACCTGCCTCCAGAAGCGGGACCGCCGGACCGGCCTGCCGGTCCAAGGTGGAGCGTGTCCCCCGAGCGCTTGCGCTCGGGAACCGTGAGTGTGAGATAAAGCCAGAGAAGGGCTGGTACGGCTCCTTGGTTATTTTGTGACCACATTCCCGTTCTCGTCGATGGCATACCTGAGTGGGTACACGTTTCCGTCGATATGCGTGGCCTTCTTCGGCAGCGTCTCGTTCAGCCACTCTTCGCGGTCGGCGTCAGTCTGGATGTCCTCGTTTGGAGAGTGGACGCTGAACAGGTCCATGCTGACCCAGCGATTGATTCGGAGTTCGCCGGACGAAGAGTACACCTTCACGCGTTTGTTTTCCGCGTCAACACCACCGACGACAACTTCGGGCGCGTCTTCGGCTGTTTTCAGTCCGTCACCGATATCTACCGCGTCGGGTTCGATATCGAGGTCGTCGCACTGCTGTGCGGCCGTTTCGTCTGTCTTGCTCTTAGTCATGATCGGTAGGTAGAGCGCCCGCTGTCGGACGCCCCTCACCCAGTTGGGGCACAGAAATTACGTGGCGGCTCGCTCCCCAGCATCCGATTCGTCGCGACGGATCTCGCGTGCCCGCTCTCGAAGGCGAGACTGGACTGGCGTCCGGTTCGCGTGCTGATTCTCGTGGGCGAGATACTGCTGGATCGTCTCGATTGAGTGCATACAGTTGATGCCAGCGACGATTGGCTGGAGATCATCGGCGTCCAGCAGCCGCTCCGGCGGGAGTTTGTCGAGAATCGGGTCGGCGTCGCTCATGCATCTCCCTCCCGGAAGTCAGCGAGTGTTGTCTTGCGCCTGTACCGACAGTGCGGATAATCAGCTAACAGGGTCTCATCGACGGCTTCCCAGAACCCAACCTTGTGCGGCGTAACCGACTGCCAGAACCGGGCCCGTGCCAGCGCGGCCAGAACCCGTTGGCGTTCCTCGCGATGCCAGTTGTCGCGTTCGATCATCGCCATGTGGATGCCCCCTCCGGTCGATCCGCCATGTAGGAGTGGGCGAGTTCCAGCCCGGCATCGAGTGAGCTTCGGGTCCCAACCAGTTTGGTTGCGCGTTCGAGCCTCCAACCATCGTCGCCGCCTTTGAGCAGGACTGTGGCTCCGGTGTCGGGAATGTGCCAGCCGATTGTGTCGTTTCCGACGGCGAGAAATTCCCACTCGCCGGCGACGGCCTCCTGTGCTGCGGCCTCCGTGTCGATCAGTGCATCCGACCGGCGACCACCAGCGCCGAAATCGCCCAACGTCGCCGCACAAGCTGGCGTCATGCAGTGACCTCACGTCGGTCCCAGCCAGCCAGTTCGGCGTCGATAGCGTTGATGATGGTCCGGACTCGTTCCTCTAGAGTGTCGGCTTGCTCGCCGTCGACGTCCAGCAGTGAGCGAAGTTCGAGTACGTCCGGCAGGGCAATGCTGTCCGAGCGGCGGGCCACAGCACGGAGGACCGCAGCCTCAACATCGACGTTGTCAGACTGCGCTCGAACAGTCGTCGCGATGGACTCAACGAGCTTCGGAGTGGTTGACCGAGACAGGTCTTCTGGGCCACGACGAGACATATTTCGAGACATCCTCTCACCCGCCAGAGGAACACAAAATTAGGGCTGAGGGGGCTATGTATTCGGTTTATTTACCTACTTAGGTGCCCGAAATGCCCGCTCAGTCTGTCTGCGTATATAAAAGTCTCTTCAGCCTATTACAAGAGAATATAAGTTGTTGATTGTGTAATCCTGTTGTATGATTGTTAATCAGTTTGACGTATTTTTGCTCGACCTCGACGGCGTAGTTTACTTAGGGGATGAGGCGCTTCCCGATGCAGCTGAATCGGTGAATCGTCTGTACGAGATGAACAAGGAGGCTCGATTCCTGACGAACGACCCACGTCCGAAGCGGCAGACTATTGCAAGCAATCTTCGGAACCTCGGCATTGACGCAGGGGAAGACGAGATTATCACATCGGGCTGGGCGACTGCACATTACCTCTCTCAACAGGGTGTAACCACCGCTGCTGTCGTGGGCAGCGAGGAACTACAAACTGAACTCCAAGAGGCAGGTATCGAAATTACAGAAGACAATCCCGAAGCGATGGTTGTCGGTGCAGATAGACACACCTCGTATCAGGATATTCAACGAGCAGCCAGACACATCCATCGGGGGGCGACGTTTGTGGGGACGAATCCCGACGGGTCGTTCCCAACACCGGAAGGGCCTTCACCCGGTGCCGGTGCCATTGTTCAAGCGGTAGAAGCAGCAGCGGGCACGACTCCGACGATAGTGGGCAAGCCGGAACCTCTCATGTTCGAGATGGCACTCGATGAGTTGGCTGACGATGTCCAACCCGTTGTGATCGGTGATAATCCAGCGACGGATGTTCTCGGTGCCCATCGAGCAGGCCTGACAGGGATTCTAGTAGCCGAAGACGAACCCTCTGCTGAATCTGCTCGCGATTTTCAGCAACCAGACGCAACGATTTCAACGCTTGCAGAGCTGTTTACAGAGCCATTTAATACATGGGAGTCGCCCCCTTACTCGTGGCCGGATGGGATTCATCCCGGCGTTGGGGCTGTCGTACTGAACGATTCGGATGAGGTGCTATTGGTAAAACGCGCTGATAGGGGGCAATGGGCACTGCCGACAGGTTCAGTCGAACAGTGCGAGCCTGTCAGAGAGGCTATCGCACGGGAAGTGGAGGAAGAAACGGGGCTCCGTATCACTGTCGAACAGTTGACCGGCATCTATTCACACCCAAAACAACAGGTGTTTGCATACCCCTCTGGAAAGGCAGTTCACTTTATCACGAATTGCTTCCGGTGTACTCTTGAAGGAGGAACACCCGAAGCCGGAGGAGATGAAGCTCTTGAGGTCGGATTCTTTGACGTGAATGACCTGCCACGAAAAATCCTCTCGATGCAACCGCAGTGGATAGCCGATGCGACTGATGTGAGTGACGCTCCCGCGATCCGATAAGTGACGCACCCGCATTCGGTATATTTCCTTCCTGTATTGCTCACACAACAGGGAAGCAGACTCATCTGGCACAAATCCGCAGCCAGCTAGCCGACCCAGCCACCGATCTCAACTTGTTCACTGTCAGTTGGAGCGTCGTCCGCTGTCTCCGCAACTGAGTCAAACGGCGGTTCAACGAGACGGGGCACTGCGTCGTTGTACGTCCGATCTGGATACTTGACACACTCAACCGGTACGATGGGACTGCAGTCAACGCAAGAGCGTGTTGCTCCGTCGAAGCCGTTGATCGTCACCGACCAAGTGACGATACTCGCAATCCGGTACGTGTCCGCTGCTGGACGACGAGTGCTTGCAGACTGGCAGCCAACAGCCCCACAGACGTTACAGGTTAGGAGGTAGTCTCGATCTGCCTCGTGGAAGAGCGAAGCCGCCTGCTCGACGTTGGAACGGCGCTGGAGCGCACACTGCTTGCAGATCGTGAACTGGAACACACCATCCGCTCGGTCGACCTTGTCGGGCCACCGGACGTACGTACGTGCCTCGCCGAAAATATCGGCTGTCCTGTCCCCGCAGAACCGACACTGGTCAGCCGTTGCTTCGGGCTGGATGTCGGTCACCGAGACCACCGTGCAAGTGTTGATTGCTCGCGAGCAGTCTCGACAGGACAGAGAAACCGCCACTTGTAGTGTTCACGGATCGGCTTGTCCTCGCGGTTGCTTGCCTGCCCCGGCTCACGATAGCCGGTACAGGTCCAACCCTTGTCTTTCAGCGCTCGAACCATTGCCCCGTCGTAGTCCGAGCGAACCCACGTCAGGAGAAATCGAGTGTCGCGGTCGTCGCCTGCTAAGAATCGCTCCTGTGAGCAAGCCAACGCCGCTGAAGCGAGGTTTGGCATCCGGACACCGAGACAAATCCGTGCGGCCTCGACGATTGTGTCGCCGGCGACGTGGTCAGCGAATCGAACCCCAAGCGGCGCGATGAACGGGTCGCCATCGGCGTGATCGGACAGGAACACTCTCCTGTGTCTGTTGGCGGGCGATGCTGGAACGACTGCGGTCGTGTCGATGCTGAGTGGGTCATCCTCTCATCCGCCAGAGGAACAGAAAATTGCACTGGCTCACGATCCATACAGAGAGGTTCATGGAATGGACACACACCCCTCTATCGATGTGTTCGATCTGTTCTAGTAGAAGGGATTGACAGCTGGAAAGATTCGAATTAGAACAACAGTCGAATAAAAATGGGGCCGAGAGGCCGTACTGCCGCTAAAATAATGGGGTAGATAATAATGTGACTAGTATTAGAACTGTCGTAAAGCAAGGGACACAGCTGCAGATAGGTACAGCACATAGAACACATCGATAGAGGGGTGTGTGTGTATGTTTGTTCTAGAAAACTAGAAGAAAGAAAAGCAACCGACGATTTCTATGATTTCTTCAAGGCTATATTCGCGTTGTTGGTTCCTCTCTCCCGTGAAATCATACGGTATGATGTCTCTCGTACCTTCTTCACGTGATGAATTATCCGATCAAACCCCTCCTCCTCGGATAAATCGAACACATCGATAGAGGGGTGTGTGTGTTTCCCCTATTGTTGTTGAACCACTTCATCAGGTGTTAGATGCTCGATCAAACCCTTCTTCCTTGGAGAGATGAACACATCGATAGAGGGGTGTGTTTCATCCCTATTGTTACTGGAACACTTCGTCAGGCGTTAGATATCTTATCAAAGCCTCTAACTGAATATCCGCTATTGGCTTGAATAATGTACTGAGACGAGAGATCACACTTCGATAGGGGTGGGGAACATTTTTTATAACTTGCCTGTATGCTCTCCAATATGGGTACTGACGACTCCGATGGTTCTCGAGATGATTCGGGAACACCGGAGGACGAGACCACGACACAAGCAGACCTTTCTTCCAATACGGCTGAACTGGAACCGGAGCCGACCTCCAATAACGCCTCAACTGTCGACGAACAATCGTCGTCAACTAATTTCAGCTCTGACGACTCCTCCCAGTCGATCGAGGATATGTTACTTGAATTCGAGGAACAGGACGGACTGATTCGTGATCGGTCGCTTCTTGACCCAAACTACGTCGTTGAAGAGGATCGGATCGTCGGCCGTGACGAGCAACTTCAGGAAGTCACTAAGATGCTTCGTGTCGCACTCGGGGATAATCGACCACCAAATCTTTTCCTCTATGGGCCGTCCGGAACCGGCAAGTCACTTATCACGAAAGCGGTCTGTAACAACATCAGTCGCATCTGTGAATCTCGCGATATCAGCTTTGGAACGATTGAGGTCAACTGCCAAGATCTCGACACCCTTGGGGTTGCGGTCTATGAACTGGCGAAACAAGCAGCTGACCAAGCTGGCGTGGATGTCGAAGTCCCAAAACATGGCGTTGCGACGAAAGAAAAATGGGACGAACTCTATCGGATTGTGAACGAACATTTCGATTCTGTTGCTTTCGTGCTTGATGAACTCGATATGCTCGTCGGTCGTCGAGATAAACAGGAGCCAGCATTTTCGCGGCTTCTGTATCAACTCTCGCGAGCTGGCGCTAACGACGACCTCACGGCATACATTTCGGTGATCGCAATATCTAACGATACTAGGAGAGGGTGTCATAGAACGAGTAGCACACCAAAGAGCAGGGTGAACGCTGAGGTGGATGAGTCCAGCGACCCTGCAAGATGATCCTTCGGTAGAGTCGTTCTTCAATGTCGTGGAGACGGAAACGTTAGCGTTGTTTGAGCACCTCTCCTTCGAGTTTCTCGAAGGGTTCGACGTGTTCGCCCCGGCAAAGACGGGGCGAACACGAGACCACGAACCACCAGAGCTGATGCGTGGCTTTCTCCACTGCTACTACAAGGACATTTACGGCATTCGTCCGGTTGAGCGGGAGCTTCGGAACACGGTTGTTTGGCTGAGCTGTGGCTTCGATCGACCGCCGTCGAGAGACGCGGTCGATCGCTTTCTCACCGACCTCGAACACGTCGTCAACGAGGTCTTTGACCGACTCGTCGAGCAGGCCGCCCGACGCGGCCTGCTCGACTTGACCTACTGTATCGATTCAACCGACGTGAGGGCGATGCCCACCGATCCAGACGCGTCGAAGTGCTACGATCCAACCGACGACGAGTACTACTACGGCTACGGTTGCACGATCGTCTCGACCGGGCAAAAGATCCCGATTGCAGCCGAGTTCACCGAGAGCAAACAAGCACCGGAAGAGACGGCGATGCGCGTCACACGTGACGCGCTCGCCGTTGAGCAACCAATCTGGATGGTTGGTGACAGCGCCTACGACACGCTCGACTGGCACGACCACCTGCTGACCGCAGGGGTCGTGCCAGTCGCTCCGTACAACGCGCGAAACACTGATGACCCGAAAGACATCGAGTACAGGATCGAAGACCGCATCGAGGAACACAGTGAGGGCGTCCAGCTGAAGCAATCAATCCTAGACGAGACGTACAACCGCCGTACTGGCGTCGAACGAACCAACGAATCAGTGAAGGACTGCGGCCTCGGGCGAACGCACGCCCGAGGCCGCGTCCACGCACGATCGCAGGTGTTTCTTGCTCTGTGCCTTCGCCTCGTCGTCGCTATCACCAACTACGAACGCGGAGACAATCCGGGAAGCACGATCATCACGGTGTGACAAGAGTTCTATGACACCCTCATACTAGGATGATGGAGTCTGTGGGAAGCCGAGCACTGAGTTCGTTCACTCCGGAAGATGTTCACTTCAACGACTACGACGCAAACCAGCTACAAGCAATCCTTCGTCGACGGCAAGACGCCTTTCACGATGATGTTGTTGATGACGATGTCATCCCTCTTACAGCAGCCTTTGCAGCGCAAACACACGGTGACGCCCGGAAGGCGATCGACCTCATCCGCGTTGCTGGTGAACTTGCCGAACGCGAAGGGGATGATCGCGTTCAAGAGGCACACGTCCGAGAAGCTCAAGAAAAGGTCGAAAAGAACCGCGTCCTCGAGGTCGTTCGGGGTATCAGCACCCAGAAAAAACTATGTCTCTACGCGACAGCAATGGTCGCTGCCGAAGCTAACGATGGAACTGCCAGAAGCACAACCGGGTATCGTGTCTACCAATTTCTTACTGAGTCGCTCGATGCTGACCAGTACCATCAAGAAACGTATGTGAATAAGATGAAAGAATTGACGACGTATTCACTCGTTGACTTTGAGCGGCGGAGCCATGGCCCAACATCTGGGATGTTTTTAGAATTTCAGTTTGGTGAGCGACCCGAGACGATTCTTGAAACGCTTCGTGAAGATTCACGTATCGATATGGTATCTACCGATGCGGTTGAGTCTGTGGTGAAAGCCCAGATCCGAGATCAAACTTAGGAACCAGTTTTACGATAATCCCTAAAGCTGGGAAGACACCCCTTTATCGATGTGTACCCGGTAGACGCTACTACGGCACATATTCTTGGAATCCACTCTAGTTAAGTCAAAATAGTGGTATGAAATACTGTTCTCTCCGTCAGACGCTTGTTGCACCCCTTTATCGATGTGTGATTACTTCGTAGAAGCTTAGGGACTATTGAAATCATATATATCGAATTTTTCGAGGCGTTTATTCTCCGAGTAACATCAACCCCATGAATTTGCATATTTGATTTTATTGAAACAGAATCAGTAGTAGAAAAGATAACCAGACACCCCTCTATCGATGTGTTCGCCCGTTGGCCCCGAATTAGTATGCCTCTTGCTGAGATGACTCGCTGTTCTTATGTGACAGTACCCTTGGCCGGTACTGGACGTGGACAGACGGGTCGCCAGAAGACTGGGCGCTAACAAAACCTCGCGCACATCTCTGATACGGCCCGGTAGCGCATACCTTCGTCTTTAGTCGGAGGTCGAGCGGTAGGCATAACTGGGCAAACCACGAGTCCCGCGATAACTGGATTTCAAACGCTCTGTCGAAGATATTAACATACTACCGAAAGATAGTGTGCAACACGGATGAGGAAGTGATTCAAAACGCGGTGGAGTCTCTCGAAGACGACGATTGACTCATGGCGTTGGTGGTTCTGACTGGATAGATTATGCTCGATTCGCATCCCTACTGAGCGGCTGTTTTACCCGATTACCGATCTGAGGAAGAGGATTTCAACAGACCCTCAAGAATGGTCCGACAGGACTGCTACCTGACGCTGCTGTTGAACGTGTATTCTCCCTCGCCCAGCAAGGGGAGTCACAAAAGACGCTTCTCAGGCATCCCGAACACACACGGTTCCGCTTAGCTGTCACCTTCGACGGCGTCGATCAGATCCGCCGCAGTCGATGAAATACGGTTCAGCCGGTCCTGCAACGTCTCGGGAGCATCGCCGTCCCACGCTGCAAGGTAGAACGCCGAGTTCTCCGGATCCAGCCCGAAATGGCGACTCACGACGTAGGCGACCGCCTCGGCTTCGACCTCTCGCTTCGAGCGCTCCGTCTCATCGTCGACGTCGAAGTGAAGCTCTGCATGGGTAAACTCGTGGATAAGTGTACTCGCAAGGGCGGCCCGATTATCCCGGTCAACCGCTTCCACCATCGGGTTCGTTGTCACAACGCTTCGGCGCTGGCAGACACCCCGTGCAGACCCATGCTCCCACTCCTCTGGGGCGACGATTCGTGCGTCGACGCCAATCTCGTCGGTGGCATCTAGCAGGTCTCCGACAAGTCCATCCGAATCGCCGTGAGCTGCTGTCTCTAGTTCGGGAAGTGGCTCGCCCTCGGTCTGGGAGACATCGAACACCGATGTTGGGCGGAATCCGACCAGCCCCCGCTGCCACTCCTCGGGCTTTGTCTCGTCGTACTCACACTGCGTATTCTGGTGATACGAGGGCGAGTTCCCGCATTCAGGACACTTCTTCGTGATGATCGGAGCCCAAATCCAGATTGCGCTCTCGCCGCTCTGGACGTACCGGTCGAACTCGTCTTTCCAGGTCTGGTAGCCAGCAACCCGTGTTGCCCCGGGACACTGGAGTTTGATGAGGAGGGTATTCCGAGCGCTATAGTCATGGAACTTCGACTGTACGTCAAGCCATTCTTGGAACTGCTCGCTGGCCTGTGCTTCGTTCGTAAGATCGGAGAGGTCTCTCACCCATGCATCAAGGCGCTCTCGCATCTCGTCGTCGCGAGATTCCGAGTCGTCGAATGTACAGGTGCTCTGCTGGCTGGACTGCTCTGGAGTGTCTGACTGTATCGTTGACATTGGTTTGTTTCCGGGACGCACTCTCGGGTACGCCCCCGCACCTCCACTGGGGGTCAGAAAATTGCCGTTAACCAACAGAGTGAAAGTTCTGGCTCGAAATGTTGGTTAACACCATGCCTGCGGAACCCATGCCACCGACAACGCTCCCACCGGGCATCGGTGATGAGTGTACATCTCTGTCAGCGGACCAGCTTCAAGACCTCGCAAAGTACGCCGAGTCACTAGCTGAGTATCGTGAGCGGGAATCACGACTCGAAGCCGAAGACGAGTCGTCGGGTGAGGAATCTGCTGACAGACCCGATGGGGTCCCAGCCGGGGCATCAGTCACAGTCAAGGAAATTAACGACAATCGCTACCGATACTGGCAATGGCGTGATGGAGACAAAATCAAGTCGAAGTACATCGGCCCTACTAATCCTGACGACTAATCCATTGTTGGCTATGCTTCGTCGGTGGTCGCTTCCCAGCCTTGGTGAAAATGGACCAAAAGCGGTATCAGAATCAAATCTTTCGCTGGAAGGCCGGTGTAAGAACCATTGGTCCTCGGGCACTGACTTGACATCCCAGCGGCCCTAAGATCCTGCATAATCAGCCGTGCTTTGGACTTATCGGCGTCAACCGTCTGTACTCGTTGATTATCTCGGTCTTGTGTGTTATCTTGATCTTGTGTGAGTTGACGGCGCTCAAACTGCTCATAGTCTGGTTGTGCATCAGTCATGATTGCTCCACACCACGAAGGAACGCACAAAGTCTGTGTCAGAGGCAAACCAAGGCGAATTGATCAAACTGGTTTATGATCCTGAAATCAGGGGCCAATGATTTCCACAATATGTCCAACACGCGAATCATCTTCCAAGGCATCTAAGACCGAATCGGGGTTGACATCTCCAGCGAGTGTGTACATATTCGACATACCTTGTCCCCGTCCGCGTCCATGACGGTCTTTCGACAAGACATTCGAATGGACAAGATCATTCAGCTTTTCTCTAAATGTATGCTGTTTGAGTTCATTGGCATCAATGTACTCACAAAGATTGGAGTACAGTTGGTGGAGTGCCGTCGTTTCGCCCGTCCCATCATTCAGTTCGGCAGAAACAACGGTGAGGAGTGCGATTTTCCGCTGCGTAGTTTCAGCACCAATCGTATCGATGAGGGCTTCTCTCTCAATCTCCTCTTTCGCCGCACGAACATGGCGTTCGCCAACCATTCCGACACCTTCGTCATCAGCGAGATCGCAGGCGTAGGACAGCAATTCGATGGCCTGTCTAGCGTCGCCTGTTTCTTGTGCGGCGAGTGATGCAGTCAGAGGTATCGTACCCTCCTCAAGTACATCGCTTTTCAGATGGGCAAAATCCTCATACCCGTCTTCAAAGTGTGTGTCCCGGAGCGCCTGAGCAGTACGACGAGCAAGAATATTTTGAAGATGATCAGCGTTGTAGGGATTGAAGGTGATTTCACGCTGTCCAAGCGATGAACGGACATCAGCGTCGAGATTATTCCTGAACTGTAGGTCGTTCGTAATACCGATGATTCCGATTTTGACGTCGTCGGGGTTAGCTCGAGAGAGTTCGTAGAGAATATAGTCATCTTCCCCAATGGCATCAATCTCATCAAGAATGATGATGACAGTCCCGCCAATAGTCTCAAGTTCGTCGAGAACCATCTCAAACAGCCGTTTCCGCTGGTATCCACTGGGTTCGTCAACACCCTGGCCCTTGCGTACTTCGCGAAGTTCTTTGACAAGTCTGGTTAGGACATGGTATGAACGATCAGCTCCCTTACAGGGGAGATGGATGACTTCCAGTTGCACCCCTTCTTGATTAGCCCACTCTTGAAGCTGCTCAGATTTTAGTTTGACACCCGCAGTTTTTCCTTGACCAGTCGGACCATAAACGAGAATATCGCGAGGAGAGCCATCCATAGTTACAGGCCGTAGCGCCATATGGATCTTGTCAAGTTCTTCCTCCCGTTCGGGAAGATCAGTCGGTTTGTATTTCCCGACATCAGCCTCAAGGACATCAATATCTTCGTATATTGTGTCCCTATCCCCGAATCCCTGTGTCATCTTGTTTGAGGTATAAATCTCTTATTTCATAAAACCCCCCGGTAGAGTGATGAGAGTGACATGGGGTGGCCGAGAGTGTAACTCCACGGGGACGGGGGGTGTAAGAGTGTAAACAGTCACAGGAGTGTGGGGGGGGGAGGGGACTGCGACAGTCGAGATGATACTTCAGGTATAAAACGCCAGAGAATGAAGAAATCTAGTGGTCTAGTTAATATATTTAATTAAGTGTTAGAGGAGGTCTCCCGCCTGTACACTACTTTTTACACATTACTTCTATCTATTACTATACTAGTACGTAGCAAAAGATTTATAAAATTATACTACACCCAAGAAGTCCAAGAGAAGTCTAGGTCCAAATCTTGAGTGTAGGATGCTCTCTAATTGCTGAATTTACTGGTTTTACACTCTTTCACCCCCCGTGAAGGTCAGTTGACTGAGGCCTAAATGGGTTCCAAGCCGTCAGTAGTTACACTCTCATACCCCCCGTCCCCCGGTGTGTTACTGGTGGTTGAAGCGACGAGTCCAGTTTTACCTTGACATCCGCAGGCTTGAAGGCAATGAGATCAGTCCAAACCTATACACATCTGCTGGCAGTAGAGCGTATCCAATGGTTACGAGTCCATGCCGGAACGTGTGTGCTGTCGACGATGATATCTGTATAGGCTGTGGACGGACAGTACAAGAAATTGCCTCGTGGCAGTCACTAACTGAGTCTGACAGAACACAAATTATCGAGGAAATTAAACAGGGTGAACGAACATATCCCACCCCAGAGTGAGTGCATCAATCTGTGACCAGCACTGCACAGCGGGGTCACCATTATGCATGACGACTTGCCCGACAAGTCGTAACAGATTCGCCGAATAACAGCGGAAACCGTGGTGTCTTCGACCGACCAGTACCCTCTTTAGTTACGGAAGCTAAAGTAATCGTAATTCGCATCGAAGCGACCGACGGAAACGAACACAAAGTGTGGCTCACCGACAGTGAGATCGAGGACCTCCGGCGGGCGACGAACAGCCAGCGTGACGACCTTATCATCCAGCTCGGTGCGTTCGTCGGCCTCCGTGCATTCGAGATTCCACAGGTTCGGCCCGTCGACGTCAAGCAGACTGACAGCGGACAGTACCGACTCCGCGTCCAAGCCGGGAAGGATACCAGCGGCAACGGTGGGAAGCCTCGCGATGCCTTCCTCCCCGCCGACGTCGAGCGTGATCTCCAACGCTACCAGAACGAGCACAACATCGCACCGAAAGACCCCTTCATCGATTTAACGCAACCGGGGGTCCGGGCTGTGGTTCGACGGACAGCTGCCCGCGCGGCTGAGGCGACTGGTGATGTGGACTTCGAGAAGGTCAGCACCCATGATCTCCGCCGCCGCTTCGCACAGCGGCTCCTCGTCGACGAACAGATGAATCCCCGTGTGGTGATGGCCGTCGGTGGCTGGGACTCATTCGCCGCGATAGAACCCTACCTCAACGCGCCGAGTGCCGACGTAATCGACGACGCGTTTGCCGACATCGGCTTCTGATACCGGCCGGTTATCGGTTGGTAGTAAGCACCGTGTTGCGTCGCCGCGCAACACGCCTCGTCGACGAATACATGAACAACCGCGTCCTGAGACCATTGGTGTTGGGTGAAAATCCAACAGTCTTACGCTGTTGGGGAACAGACCAACACGTAGCGGATGCCCACAGAGCAAACCTTCCAGTATACCCATGTCGAAGCCGGGCTTGTCGAGAACGTCGTCGTCCGGCGGACTGACGATACTGAGGTGTATCCCTCGGGCTGGAAGTACACGCTCCATCTGGGCACACTGGAAGACCTGACGCTCGTCCGGTACGATAACGCACACGAAGACACCAAAGGGCACGAACATCATACCGCAGCCGGCGATGTCGATGACGTTGAGTTCCCCGGCATGGAAGAACGTCTCATCGAATTCTGGGCGAGTGCGGACGAATACTGGGATGCCGTCAACGGCAGCCCCGACCGGCCCTACTGACCACAGCGACCCACCAGCCAACCATGACCACACTCCACATCACCGTCGGCAGCCGAGAACAGCTCCGTGAGGACGCACTGCAATTCGTTCAGGAGGCGGGCGAACGCAGCGAGCACGATGAGACGGCAGTCATTCAGTTCGGGAGTTACGACGACCTCGTCGACAGTCTCACACCCATTCGCCTAGAGCTGATCCAAGCCATCGCCGAGGACAGCCCCCAGAGCATGCGCGAAGCCGCTCGTCTCGTCGATCGCGATGTCTCCGATGTCCACTCGGATCTCAAACATCTGGAAGTCCTCGGAATACTCGAACTCGAAGAGGGCGGCCCCGGTGGTGCGATGCAGCCGGTCGTTCCATTCGACCGAATTGAGATGCACATCGATTACCCGCTCGTCGACGACATCGATACCACACCGGCAAGTGCGTGAACGGTCAACCTCAGGCACCCACTTCTCGACGGGCAGAGCCCACGCCAGCACCGATCTCGGTTCCCTGCATCGTGATGTAGCGGCTAGGATAGTTTCGCCGCCATCGAGCCGTACCTGAACGCCCCCAGCGAAGACGTCATCGACGACGCGTTTGCAGAACTCGAACTGTGAAGCCTCCCGTTACCGATAGCTTTCGTGCGTGACACCGGGAATGGTATCAAAGTGGTGGTCACCTGCAAGAACAGGCTCATCCCGTTCCAAGGCGGTTGCAGCGATTGCTGCATCCCCTTTGCCAATACTAGGCCCCTCACCGTCGTTTGTCTCAGCCATCCGTTGCCCAAGTAGCCGACCAGCGCGGCGGGAGATACTTGGGGTCATGTCCACCACCGGGTATGAGTCAAGCACAGCTTCTACCGTCTGGCGTTCTTCCGGGGTATTCGCGACCTTTCCGACCCCGATGTAGAGTTCCAAGACAGTCATCGAAGGAATCACCAATGGAACATTCGCTGCTTCGAGCTCCCGCTCCTTCTCGACTGCTGCTTCTACGCCGTCGATGATATCCAGAATAAAGCTCGTATCGACAATCATTCAAATCGCTCCGCGACATCACGAGCCTCGTCGCGGTCTTCCTGCTCAGCCTGCTCAATGGCGTCCCGCATCTCAGCCACTTGGCCATCATCGAACACACCACGGAGATCTCTGAGTGAGCGTCCGCCGATCAGCCGCTCCACGGCATCGCTGAACGACTCATCATCGCGCTTGTTCGCCTTGATTCGTTCATATACATCGTCTTCGAGACGGACTTGATGTGACATACTTGTTGACAGCGTTGACGCTCTGTCGGAATCAAGATTTGGGTGTCTAAACGAAACGGCGAACCGGAACTTCCTACGGTGGGGGTTGAGTATATAAAACGCGCACCTTTTCGCGGGGCCGTAGAAAGCACTACCTTCTAGGCGTGCTGGTCGTTGCGATGGCGGCCTCTCAATAGTCCCGACGATGGCAAGTTATCGCGCTGACCCGCTTATTAGCGGCCGGTTTGCTAACCAACACAAATGTCCTCTGTCGGGGCCCTGTTGGTTAGCACTGCCTACAATAGGGCTCTCCACAGGCGGAGATGCCCGAGTGCCTTGGGGTTTGACCCCGAGACCGTTTACTCCACACACTGACAGCACACACGAAGTGAGGGCTGACACACCCAGTAGTAGCTACGGTCAGTGCCTTCACTATTACCTCAATTTCGCGGGCAGACGAGGGCCTGATGTGTGTATAGTATATGTAAAATGTAATCTGCTTACTTGATATTAACTGCCGTCGCCGCTTTTAGATGGCAGATTATTCGGGCGACCCCTCCGAATACAAGGTGTACTGGTTTGCACGGGATCTGATCGCGTCCAGTTACGGAAGCTACGCGAAAAAAGAGAAAGAGACGCTCAGAGAGCTATCAGTACAGTTGGGGAACGAACTCGAAGACGACCGGCTCACCGACGAAGCCTCTGTCGACAGGCAAAAACGATTCATCCGGGATACAATCACCGACTCGGTCAACAGAACATATGCAGGCGATATCTCGAAGCGATATCTGCAGACTGAGGACCTTGTCGAGCGCATCCTCCGACGTATTGAATCAGCGAACGATATCCGTGAGTTTCGGATTGCGGTCGACGCTGTCGTTCGGACAAGCGAGATTCTGGAAACGACAGCAAGTTTCGGCAGGGACGAGATAATCGAAATCGTCGACGAAACCCTCCAGACGCAATCCGGGACCCCTGACCCTGCTAGGGCCTACGATGCCCTGTTCAACGTCGATTTCGAGGGGGAAGCGTACCAGCTCGGGGCACAGCGGGAACCACTTATCGACTACATCCACGAGAAGATATCGGAGCTGCAGACGGATCCCAAGACAGGAAAAAGAGAAGTTGCGAGAATTATCTCGGGCATCATTCAGGAATACGAGCGGCGTGCTGGTCAGAGTCGCGCATCTACCGCCGGAAACGTCCTTGAGACCGGGCTGCAGTACATCTTCAATCAGTTCGGAATCCCCGCGACGGGCGATCCCGCCCACTTCGGAGATCTCGAAATAGACAACATGGTAGAGGGACCCAAGGGTAGCATCGGATTCTCATGTAAACGGACTCTCCGGGAACGATTCCGACAGAGCCTCTCGCGGGAAGCCGAGATCGGGGTTGACGAGGTCTGGTTCGTTTCCCTACTGATGGCTGACGTTTCGAGGGAGAAAATCCAAGATATCAGCAACGATGGAAGCAGGATCTATGTCCCACGCGATTCCTTCGTCTGGAACCGATACAGCGACGACTCCGAGCTAGCGTACACACTCCGTCCAGCAGATCAGTTCATCGAAGATGTGGTCGAGTTTACCGGTGTGGAGGGACAATGACTGATGAAAGCCATCACGGCACGGGAAATGTGGGAACAGCACGAACCGTTCTTGGAGAGGTATCTGTGGGGAGTTGGGTTTTGGGAGCAGTCGTACTACATCGGAACGGCGGGAACAGTCTCAAAAGAGACGATTGAACGGTATATCGAACGAACAGAAAACGGCTAAACTGGCCAGAGGCACGTCACTGAGGTGTAGGATTCTGTTTAACCCAATGTTCAGTCAGCTTTTTGAGGTTCCTGTTCCTGCACAGGCTGATTCAATATCTCCCACCGAATAGCCGTACCCAGCGCCTGTGCCAGCAGTGGCGGCACTGCGTTCCCGACCTGTTTAAACGCGTGTGTCCGCGAAACAGGGAACTCGAAGGTATCTTTGAACGACTGGAGACGGGCCGCTTCCCGGACAGTAATCGACCGTGCCTCATTCGGATGAATAAACATATGACCGTCCTTGTACAGATGTGCCACGATAGTTGTCGCCGGCTCTTTCGGATTCTGTTTCTTCAGCTTGTCCGGGAAGATATCGGTTCGATACGGCTGGTGCTCTTCAGGAATATCTCCGATGATGTACGAGGTCCCCTCACCAAGAAGTTTGTAGAGGGTGAGATCACGCATATTGTGTCCCCGGCATTCGTGATTCAGCAGCGGTTGCTCTTCCCAGTCTTCTTCCTCGTCAAGGTCGCGAGCCCAGTACTGAAACTCTGATACAGGACCGAGTTCGTGCTCTTCCGCCTTCGTCGGTGGCGTATCGCCACTGGGAGAAACAGGCGGGAGGTCGAGAATTCCGTCGGCCACTGTATTCCAAGGTTCCTTCTTTTGTCTGTTCTTCCGGAACGTCGGGAACTCTTCCTCATCCCGGTCGTCAACGAATCCGTTGAGTGTCTGCTGGTCCTCGTCAGACCGCTTCGACGGATCCTCTCTGTAGGTGATTTTCTTCTCTTCCTCGGCCTTCGGCTCCCGGTGGGTTTCCCACTGTTCCATATCCGGGTTCTCCGCACCGATCCGATTCCCGATGAAGAACAGACGTTTTCTGTGCTGGGGCACCCCAAAATTAGCCGCATCGAGTAGCTGAACTCTGACGCTGTAATTCAGGTCAAGGTCCATGTCGGCAACCTGCCGCTCACCACGTATCTGTTCCTTTATTGTATCGACGACCGGTTTGCCATCCTCGTTTTCCGCAGACAGCATCCCCTCGACGTTCTCCATGAGAAACGCTTTTGGTTGATAGTGGTCGACGAATCGAAGAAATTCCTCGTAGAGCAGATGCCGGTCATCACTCTGATTGTCTCTGCCATCAAGCGAGTTAATCTTGCTCCGGCCGACGAGAGAGAAGGTCGGACAGGGCGGGCCGCCAGCAACCAGATCCAGTTCACCCTCTCCGAGTCCAAGATCAGGGGGCTCTTCTTCCCGGATATCACCGACCGTCATCTCGCAGTCGTGGTTTTCCTCGTAGGTCGGTTTTGTGTTCTCCTCGTGATCAATCCCCCAGAGAGTCTCGAACCCGGCGTCGTGAAGTCCCTGCGAGAGCCCGCCTGCACCACAGAACAGGTCGATGGCTGTGAGACGTTCTTCACTCATCTGTAGAGACCAATGCGGGCGTGCTCGTTTAAACTTCCTCTTCTCTGCATGTGTGTATAATGTGTGTACTTTGTAACCAAGTTAAATACACCGCTGCGGTCTATCCAATGGCTGAATGGATGTCGAGGAATATTCGTGGGTGAAGGCGAGTGAGTATCGCGAGAACATCCTGCTCGCGGTCGAGGAGAAGCCAAGGACGCCGAAAGAACTCTCCGAGATGAACGATTACTATCTCAGCCACGTCAGTAACGTCTTATCGGATCTTAACAGTCATGGGCTTGCCGAGTGTATAACACCGAAAAAAAAGAAGGGACGGCTGTGGGCAGCGACCGGGGCGGGCGAAGCGATCGTCGAAGATCTGAAGCGCTAGCTATGACAGTCCCACTGCCATTCGGGAGAACCAAGCTCTCTGCACGCGAGTTCGAGTCAGTGGTTGATCGGGAAGGGGCAGTTGCGCAGGCGAAAAAAGGCAATGTTAGAGAGCCGGAGGAGCGGATCCAGCAGCTCATTGATGCGGTTCCACAGCTACTGTCGTGGCTCGACGACAGCGGCCGCACTATCCATGGAGAGAAACAACGGACCCGTTGGAGGTGTATCTGGCAGAGGGCGGATTTGGATTCCGGAATATCTGCGGCCAGAGTAGCTCTCTGGTACGTGAGCACGACGCAACCTCCATCGAGTTGGCCCGTGGCATCGGCGACTTTCTCACCCACATTGATATCGTAAAAAGACCCCCTTGTAGGGAGCAGTATCTCGTGGCATGGGTACCACAGGGCCCGACCCGGAATCGAACCGGGCTGTGCCGACCACGGCACGGGCTAGGGAGTTCTTTTGTGGTACTGCTCCGCTGGCTGGCGGTGTTGCCTCGTGGCAGCCTCCGGGTGAGATACTCTCCAGAAACGAACAGTCTCGGCCTGACAGGACCCCAGCATCAGTCCACCACCACCCGACGCTCGATGACGACGTCGTGGGCGCAGTCACCGCGGCGATACTGCTCGTAGTAGTTCTCGACAGTGGGGAAGTCGGTCGTCCACTCGGTGTAGTGGACGAGATCACCGACCATGTAGCGGAGCCGCCACTCGTCGGGCTGTGCGGGCGCTGTATCGCGTGCAGTCGTGGCCGTGGTGTCGGCGCAGGCCATCAGTGCTCACCTCCGGTGAACGGCCCAGAACGGCTGCTGTCGCGTTCGACGAGCGCGCAGTCTGTCGTCGGAACGGTGAAGCTCATGCACTCGTCAGCGCGCTCGACGGCGGTGGCGAGCTCCCGACGGGTGGCTGTGTCCGGCTCGGACGCTCGTAGTCGGCGGATGGTCTCGGTCGCAAGATCCGCCAGCAAGACGCCCGTAATCTGGTCGTCGTCGACAGTACAGACGAGCAAGCGGGGGTCGCTGTCGGTGGTCGTGATCGCGACGATCTCGCCGGCAGTGGGCTGGGGCGTCATCGCGCCACCTCCCCGCAACGGGCTTGGCTTGTCAGCGCGTGACCGCTGGGCAGCAAATCAATAAACAGTGGGACGATATCACAGACGTTTTGTTTACCAATCACATACCGTTCGATTGGGTTCTGGTCCCCGCTCCACTCCCTCTTGAATCCCCCAAATTCATCGATTGGCCCGGGTCCAGAACCCGTCGTCGTGGATGACGACCCCCAACGGTGGACACGCCACTCCCACTCCCCCCACACCTCGGCTGTCCACCATCCGTTTGCTGCTTCGCGCTGTTGAGCAGGGCGTTCCGTGTCCGACTGTGAGAGATTGGGTCTGCGCCGGTGTCAATGGCGATGCTGGCGGATCTGTCGTATTTCGTTCTTAACCGCCCAGACCTGTGCGAATGTGTGACATAAGAAATAATTACTGGACGCGAATTAGCTCTAAACGGGTTCGGGTCGCTGCCCTGCTTGCTCAGACAGCCCATCTGAGCGAGCGACTGGACTGGACCCAGAATCCGTATGTGCCTCTGACAACAACCGGGCGACTCGTTCTGTGCCCATGGTCGCCCGAAATATCCTTTCTGGGTGGAATATAAAACTGGTTTGATATTGTTGTGATGATAATGGATACTCACTGCCGGGCACCTCCAACGACGGGCCGGGGCTGATCACACAGGCCGGCGAGCGTGTCGGCGTGGCGCTGGAGGAGTTGTATGCCAGCGTCAGTCAGCGTATACACGTTCGTCCGAGCGTCGAGCTCGTCGCGGGCGATGAGGTCCATCGGTCGCTGACGCGAATGGCTTCGTCTACGAGTCCGTTCGCGGATAACAGGTACAGTCAATTGAACTTGTCCCAGTTCCGTCAATCAGCCATCCAAACACCACACGCCAAACCGAACACAGCGAGACCAAAGCCAAGGACGCCAGCCCCAAAGTGGAATTCCACGTTGAGACCCTGTGCAAGGGAAAGCACGCCGAAAGTTAAGCCACCGGAGAACACTCCTGACGCCCATCGGTTCCCGTTCTCGGAGTCCCACACAAGAGCAGGATACCGCAGTATGATCGCAATGCTCACCGTATAAATTTGGAAAATTCCGAGGAGAAGAATCACTGAGTGATACCGGGTCGCAACTCCGGCAGTGATACCACCAGCAATAACCAAGGCAATGATGTATCGAGTGAAACGGCGCACAGAACAGCTACTCATCATGTCAATGAAAAAGTGCTGGTAGGCGGAGGGACTGTATAGCGGTCTCGCCTGCGAACGACTGGGCCAGTACCCGCTGTTTCTCGGCGTCGACGGCGACGGTACTGCTCACTACTGACAGCTACGAATTCGCTGTGACCGTTGTCACCGCTAATGGCGACGCCGAGACAGTCGAACTGGCAGCGACGCCCTTCGAGACGCTTTCGGAGTGGTGCGAATACACGCGCTCGGCACGTGGGTGGGATATCGGTCTACACGTCGGCGAGTCGCTCGTAGACGATCTCATCGATCAGGTCGTCCGTCCGCCAGTCTTTGTCGCCAGTTCCTCGGCTCGGGTTGAGGGCTCGATATAGCTCTCCAACCCATCGTGGGCGTCGTCGACGGCCGGCAGCGTGAACTTCCAGATGATATTTTTGTCTCAGTCGCCACAGCATTTCGGAAGTCGGTGGTCAGCTCCGACCAGTGTCAATCTTACCCGCTCGTGTCGTTCACTACAGTGATGTTCGACTTGTTGAGATCAATTGCAACGCTTTCGGAGGTTTCGTTAGCTTCGACCCAGCTGTCGCTGTCAGCCATCTCGATGTTCGACTCATCAATCTGTATTTCGACCCACGAGTGGACGACCGTCTCTGCATCGAGATCGACAGTCAGCATGACCGAACTTCCGTTCCCGTCGGGACGCTGCAGTTCGAGATCAACGTGGCGATTGGCCGTCGCTTCCGTGACAGTCGCTTCCAGTGCCGTGGCATCTAGGTGTGTCCGTACGTTGTAACTCGTCTGGCCATCGGCCACGACGAGGCGCTCGATTAGCTCTCGCTCGTCCTGATCCAGCACGCCACTCCTATCGGTGTAATTGAGACTTACCTCGTTGATGTCCGGACGGACAGTCTGCACTGTTACCGTCTCGTTGGTGGTATTGACTGTTCCGCGGACCGACGGTAGGCAGTCATCAGCAGGTCGAACGTGGATCCCAGCGATCTCCAGTGGTTCCTCACGCGCCGTGGACTCGTAGTATTGATTAACCTGTACCTCAAGATGGCTGTACTCATCGAGACCTGCACGGTCACCCGTCGCTTCAACGACGAGTTCGGATAACCGCTGCCGTCCGATCTCGTCGACCCCAGCACTATTGTGATGAGAGACCACTGTGACGGTCACATCCCCGACCTGGTGACTGGTGCTGTTGCGGTCTGGTTCGTTGAGGCGGAGGGCGCCACTGCACGTGCGTTTGGCGTTTTGCAAGGTGTATGTGCTGTTGTCGGACTGTGTCACTGTCGCGTTGAGTTGCTGGTGGTGGTCCGAGTCCAGTTGTGTGACATCCGTCTCGCTGGCGGGATTGTCTGTCGGACTGGAGGATAGACTAGCTCCTGCGATGACGGCGCCACCACTGGCCACGAGCAGGACAGCCGAGATGCCGAGGGCATAGATCGCAAGTTTGTAATCACGTTGCATTACTCTCACTCCATTCGAATCGGTTACATCGTCTCATGGGGTTCTCTTACAACAGCTAGGCGAGGACCGGCAGGGCGGCCACGGAGACCGTGACACCGGGACGGAGACGACTGGGGCGGTCATCGCCGACTGCTGTACTCGTAGCTTGTAAGAAAGTCCTTGTAAATCACCGTTGGAAACGGCTGCGGAACACGACTGAAACGCGTTTCATAGCCGTTTCATGCCCTGAAAACCATCAGATTCATACTGTCGTTGTTTCGAGAACGAAGCATGTTCCCGGTCCCTCCCTCCAGACTGGCACTGGTCTTCTCGCTGGTCCTCCTCGGCGGCAGTCTCGCGGTCTTTGGCAGTGTCACTGGTATCGTCCCCGACGAAACCCATGAATTCGACATTGAGGACGGTTCCCTCGTCGCCACAACCGGTGCCGAGCAACAGCACGTACTAGTCGAAGATGTACGTACGATTTCCCAAATCGAGATCAGCCGCGTAGACGGGTATTACGTCGTCCGAACAATCGACCGTGAGTCAAATACAGTGGACTCACAAACGCGTGTGCGAGCGAAGCAGGTCGTCACCTCCGCGAAGACCATTGGTGGCGACATCCCGACAACTGACAGTGCGGTGTACGCCGTTCGTCGGATTCCAGCACGACTCTCCAGCGACCGCGCCGCGGCTATCGGAGCCACACCGAACGCATCACTTCGGATGGCAATTGCACCCAATGCGTCTGCATTCACCGTCCGTCAGCACGACGATACCATTGTCTTCGAGCGGCGCGAATCGCAGTGGAGTGACGACCGTTTGCTCGTCGTCGTGACACCGACCGAATCTGGGACGCAGTACAGTGTCGTGGTCAATCTCCGCACCGAGACCATTGAATCACTTGTTCAACTCGACCACGCAGACCGATGAGTCCCGACGGTCACCTCCATCGCAAGATCGATTTCCGTGGCTCTGCATGGCATCTACTCGCCGTCGCTATCAGTCACACCGCTTCCTCAGAATGTGCCAGACTGTGGTTGCTTCCCACTCGCTTCGGTGATACACCGTGACGAAGATACGCTCACGCTCCGAGATGCTTGCTGCGAGTGTGCTCGTCGCTGCCACGACAGTTGTCGTCGCACAGTTTCTAAGCGCGACACCGGCCGTTGTCGCGGTCGGCGATGAGAGTGTGCGGCTCGGAACCGTCGGCTGGCGGTTCGGGCCCTGGAACACGGCTGTCATCGCTGTCGCGACATGTGCTGCTGGAGCGAGCGCAACAGTGCTCCTTACGAATGCTGACTCGGCGGCAGCAACGGCATCGGACACCGAGGCCCAAAATCTACAGACAACGCAGTCCACCGACAGCACTAGCAACGAACTACTACAGGCCCGTCGACAGGAGTGGGAGACCGTCTCAGAACGGCTTGCGAACAATGAGGAACTGGTGTATAAGACAGTACTCGACGCCGATGGTGTCCTACCACAGAGCGAAATCGTCGATCAAACGGACCTCTCGAAAGCGACCGTCAGTCGTACGCTGGACAGCCTCGAAACTAGAGACCTCATTGAGCGCAAGCGCCGCGGAATGGGGAATATCGTGCTTCTCACGTAGACGGCCTGCTGTTTTTCGGTCTTGACGGCGACGGTGCAGCGTATTACTGGGATAGCGACGAGTTTGCCGTCGCTGTTGTTGTGGCTGATGGCGATGCAGAGAAAGTTGTGTTAGTCGATGCGCCCTTCGAAACGGGTACTGAAATGTCTTTTCCGTTTGCGAGTAGCTCGGTACCTCCCGGGTCAGCCCAGCAGGAGTTTGAGCCACTTGTTGTTCTGTACGAACGACAGATCTTCAATATAGCTGTCCAGACCCAAGATACGGCCCGAGCCGAACGCACCCAATCCGAACAGCAACACAGCATAGACCATGTGGTCGTCGACGACCCAGCCGTGCGCCACGGGGAGGCCGGCCATCAGCCCGCCCTGTAACGCGGCGAGCCAGTAGAACAGCATCATCACTGCGCCCCAGAACGCGCTGAACCGGACGAACGCGCCCAGCAAGAGGGCAAGGCCCGTCAAGGTCAGTCCGAGCATATTCAACCAGTCGATGATCGGCATCCCCGCCATCGAGGCGAAAAAGCCCGTAAACGGGTTCCCTGCCGGCACCGCGTTCTGCAAGAATCCTGCCGCAGTCCAGTTGGTCGCGGGGTCGCCGTCGAGATACGTGATGAGTTTCGTGATTCCGCCCTGGAACAGCGTCCAGCCCATCACGATGCGCATGAAGAACAGGGAGTAGCCGACCCACGTCTCCGAATAATCGAACGTGACGCTGCGCCCGAGCATCTCCGACTGTAGAGTCTGTTTGGTACTCACACACAAACATTGAGGAATTTATGATATATTTGTTTGGGAGATTCTTTGAATCTGAGAGTGTTCGAAATGATATCATAGCGGTGCCAAGAACCTTTTCTCGTCCCGGTTTCGGGTATCCTCATTGCGCTGACCAGCCCGAAAACCACTCTACAGTGCTAACCAACAAATTACACTAAAGTACTCCCTGCGTAGGTTAGCTACGACCCACCGAACCATTCACTCCCCCAACACTCTCGATTTCCTCGTCACGCAACCAGACGCTGAAACTGTGGTTACACCTGCTCAGAACATCAAAAGAAGCGTTTACCGCCGGAACATCATTCCACTACTGTCTCGATCAGGCCCTTCTGTTGGAACCACTGCGTGCTTATCGGCCAGGAGCATTGTCCGCGGCCCCGTTCGTGGCCGACGTCGCGTTCTCTACGGCTCCGGCCTCACTGCTGCCCGGAGTCATACCGCTAATCGTCTCACCGATGCCACCAGATTCACCGCCGACCGCGGAGCTGACCTCAGCCAAGATGTTCCCGACGAAGTCCGGAACCTGTCCGGGAAGGTCTGTCGGCGGGCCCGCTTGCATCGCCATCTGCGCCGTGTCGGTTGCGAACTGGACCATCGTTAGCGGATCTGCTTCGAACATTGCAACTCGGCCTATCGGGTGGGAGATGATAAGGAGGCCAAGCGATGAGGCCGATTTGGGGCCGAGTTTCGCCGAATTAACGCCGTTGAATTAGGGATTAATCGCGTTGCCATCGCTTCTCACGTCGAAATCGGTATTTGGGGGGACTATCGGGACTGGGTCGTGCAGGACGCGCCAGCAGCGACCCCGCTCACGTCCCTTCGGGACGTACTACTGGATTGGAAGGGCGAGGAGGAGGCCACGCCACCGTCGTGTTGGATGGAGTGAGGCCGTCTGGAATGGGTGTCAGTGGCGTGTGACCGAGCGGGAGATCGTGACGACGATGCGGTTGAGCAACGGCCTGATTTCTTCGCTGGAATAGTGCGGGAACGGCCGGTCCGTATGTGTGCTCCGTTACCAGTATCTGTTTATCGACAGCCGCGAAACAGTGCAAGCGATGATCCTTCAGTACCTCCTGCCAGCCCTAATTGGGTTCGTGTTCGTGATGGGAGCGGCCTATGCCGGCACGCTTCGGGCGTTAGATGTTTACTTCGACCCGGACCGACAGAGCATCTTCCTTTCAGACGACTACGAACCTCCGGACGGCCAGTAACGTTGCTCTACTGGCCGGTTAGCGACTGTGACCGTCTGTTAACCAACAGTCGAACACTCTTACCCGGAAGTGTTGGTTAACCGCGCCGCCTGAGACGATGGCCCGCACGTCGGCGAGCTCGTCGCCGATCTCGTTCGAGGTGTTGAGCCATGAACGGGGAGTCTGTGGCCGACGCGAACGGCTTCGTGTACGAGTCGGTGCGAGGCCCGAAGCGGAAGATTGAGTTTGAGCCGCGAAGTGATGTCACCGTCGAGCGCATCAAGGCTGTCTGGACAGGCTGTCAGTGCCGGGTCACCGGTCGGGAGGTCGTGACGACGATGCGGCGGATCTGAACGACGGGTCCGCCTTTTTTTGATTCAGAGAATCAGAAACGACTGGTCAGTAGGTGTGCGAATAGAACACGTTCCGAGTGGACTCTCACTTCCCACTTCAACTGATGGTTCGATTTGGAACAACGAGATCTCCAACACCGAGTGTTATGAGGAGAAGGCCGCCAACCAAAACGAGGTAAAGACCCGGTTCGATAGCGTATGTCGCTCCGACCTGGTATCGAAGGTAACGCTGTCCTCCGAGCCAGAGAGTTGGTGTCGCCGCGGTGAGCAGCCAGAGATCGGTGATCCACTCCCGTTTTTCGACTAGGATGAGGGCCAGTATCGCCGTTAGCGCCGGTGCGAGAATCAGCGCATCGAGAAGTTCGAATCCGGGATTCAAACCCCATACCAGCTCGTCGGTATAGTAGGGCTCACCGTCGGTGTAGCCGGCCGGTAGTTTCCTTACCCAGGGTAGCAGAGTCCCGACAAAAATAACGAATACAGCCACTACGACACCCATATCCTTCACAGAAGTGGACTGGAACACAGTGAGATTACACGCCTATTATGGTAAGTGCTTTGTCTGTACTGACCAACTGCTTGCTACAAATCCCGTGAATAGAATTACCGTATTCACCTAATTCGAGGCGGAGGCCCCACCCTCAAGGAGCGCCGGGCTTCCGGCCCCGGCGGAAGCACAAGCGAGTAGGGTGGGGAGGAAGCCGACCCGATATCAACCAACTGCCAGACTGTTGCCTTCTAACTCCCAATTATTAAGTAACTAACACAATATATATGAAAATACAGTGGAATACCGTCGAACCGCCGTTATCAAGCTCGATACACCCGAAGGAGCGGATATACACCTGCGGGAGACTATCGAGCAATTCAAATACTGTTCCAACACCGCGAGCGAGTGGTGCTGGCACGGCGACGACGGCTACCACGTCACCTCGAAAGCAAAGGCCGAAGATGCGCTGTACGACCAGCTACGCGAGGATACAGAGTTGACCGCAAACCTCGTCCAGAAAGGGATTCATCAGGCCGTCGAAGCCATCAAGAGCGGTGTCGAACGGCTCAAAAACGACCACGATACGTCACGTCCGATGTTTACGGCGGATACTGCCGTTTACGACAAGCGTAGTGCCACGTTCCACCGTGACCACGTTTCGCTATCGACACCGGACGGGCGTATCAAGTGTGACTACAGTCTCCCCGATGACTCGGAGAAACCGCCGACGAAGTACGTCACAAACGAGGACTACAAGTTTCGGCGGGCCACACTCCATCGACGTGACGGCGACTGGTATCTTCATGCGTCGATGCTCAAAGAGGACGACGACACCGACACTACCACCGGGCACAGAACAGTCCTCGGTGTGGACCTCGGTGTGACCCAACTTGCGGTCGCTTCGACCGGGCGGTTCTGGTCGGCAGACGAGTTCAACCACTGGAAGCGAGAGTACGAGAACCGGCGTGGCGACCTCCAACAGTGCGGGACGAGAGCGGCTCACGACGCGATTGCAGGCGTCGAACGCAAAGAGGACGGACGCTTTGAGATATTCCTGCACCGTGTCGCCAATGAAATTGTAGCTGAAGCCACCGAACACGATTGTTCGCATATCGTGTTTGAGGAACTGACAGACATTCGTGAGCGGCTTCCAGAAGCATCGTAGCACCATCTGTGGGCGTTCCATCGGCTCTACGAGTACGTCGCCTACAAAGCCAGAGAGCAGGGTGTCGAAGTTGTCCAAGTGGACCCACGAAATACGTCGAAGCGGTGTTCGACCTGTGGGTTTACCCACGACGACAACCGCCACGGTGAGAGCTTTGAGTGTCTGGATTGTGGCTACCAGAACCACGCTGACTACAATGCTTCCAAAAATATCGGCTTGCAGTATCTCCGGCGTCGGCAAAACGCAGACGACGGAGGCGCACCCGTAGACGTGCGCTTGAATCGCGGGACATTGAACGTGAGTGGAGACTACGACCTTCCCGCCTCATCTGAGGCGTAGAACGGGAGTCCACGCGAAAGCCCCTACCCTCAACGAGCGAGTGGGTCCTTAGACCCCGAGCGAAGTAGGGGAGGGTAGTTTACGTAGAATGCTTCGTCGAGGTTGTATTCGAGGATCTTTATTGCAACATCGTCGTAGTTGACGATCTGTGAGACGATTTCGTCAGGATATCGAGCGTATTACTACTCATCTGTGCTTCTTATTCAAATTCACGAGCGATAGTCTCCTCGAAAAGTCGGTGGACTGGCTTTCAACGCCGTTGAGCATTCCGAAGCCCCATTTTCTCCAGTCGTGGTCATCGATGGATGGATTCAGGTGTCTCGTTCGAACGCCTCTCGACGGTGTTCGTATTCCTCGTCATTGATTTCGCCGCGAGCGTACCGGGCTTGGAGGACGGCAAGCGCGTTTTCCTCGGCAGACCCGTCTGATTGCGCCCACGTTACCAACCAGTAGACGAGATAGGCAGGGAGGGCGACGAGGAGGGCCATCCACAGGAGACCGAACAGAATCATCCCCCAGCCCCATCCACTCCACCCGGACATGTGGCCGCCAGTCCACATTCCATCGTGCCAGCCCCACATCATTGCATCCGGGACAGCCGCGTGCGTCAGCACCATCCCGCCGACAACGGCTAGTGACAGCGCTCCGATGACGATGTATCCTAGAGACCGAATCCCGCGTGTTTGAATTGGATTTTGCATTGTTGTACTCCCAACGGTCCCGGCGTGGTTAGCCGAGGACGTATTCGAGGGCAGGGTAGCGCTCGACGAGCGCCTCGCCGCCGACCTCGTACTGTTCGATGTACTGGTCGAGGCCGAGGATGCGGCCCGCAGCGAACGCGGCCACAGCCAGGAACACGAGCATGTACGCGAAGTCGCCGTTGATGAACCCATGGGCCATCTCCCAGTTCCCGAAGTAGAACATGAGCATCATGAGCGCGCCGAAGAACGCCGCGAGGCGAACGAACGCGCCGACAAGCAGGCCAAGACCGATGAACAGCTCACCGTAGGGCACAGCGACGTTCGCGAACTCGACGAACCACGGCGTCGAACCCATCCACGCGAACATCCCAGCAAGCGGGTTGCCGTTCGTCGCCGCAACGTTCGAGAGGTAGCCGCCGGCGGCGAACTCACCGGTGATCTTCGTGAACCCGGAGTACGCGAACGCATAGCCCATCATGAGACGGAGTGCGAGCACGAACCACGCGCTGAGGCTGTGGACTTTCCCGCCGACGGTCAGGCTGCCGACTTTGCTCTCGAGTTGGTTCATGCCGGAGTCGAGTGTAGACATAATTATTGCACCTTCAACTATCAGTAGGAGGGAAGAGACGATATAACGGCGAGCCAGCGTTCTGAGTCAGAAAACCGGCGGGCTATATTATGCCCCTGCCGCGAGTAGGTGAGTGTGACCGAGGAGTTCGACCCACCGGAGGTGTTTGCGACACTCGACGACGAGTACGCTCGCGACATCCTCGTAGCGACGAAAACCGACCGGCTGTCCGCGAAGGAACTCAGCGAGGAATGCGATATGTCCCGTCCGACCGTCTCGCGCCGTGTTGCACACCTCGTTGAGCAAGGCCTTCTCGAGGAGTACACGCATGTCGACCCAGGGGGACGGCACTACAGCGAGTACGAGGCACGGCTCGAACGCGTCGAAATCCTCCTCAAAGCGGAAGGCTTCGATGTCCAGATCGATGTCCGGCCGGACCCCGCCGACCGGATCATATCTATCTTTGAGAGGATGCGAGGGGACTGACTATGAAACACACATTGTTTGTCATCGGCAAACTGTTCACGACCGCGTTAGCGCTGGTAATCGCCTATCAGGCCTATCGTGGATACAAACGGCATCACACGAAGTTGCTCTTGTATGTCGCGGCCGGCTTCGCATTGGTCGGGCTTGGTGGCCTTCTCGAGGGCGTGCTTTTCGAGCTTATTCAGGTGTCGATCTTCGAGGCGGGATTCCTCGCAGCACTTGTCACCGCAGCTGGGATGCTGTCTATCCTCTACGCTCTGTATACCCCGGAACCCTGAACAGCCGGGCATGACGACGAAGAGTTCTTGAGACAGTGGTTGGAGTCCGTTCAACTACCCCACCCTACTTCGCTCACCCTTGATAGAGTGTTTCAAAACCCAGATTGCTTAAACCAAATTTGTTCTTTGCGTTGCACTCACGAACAGGGTTTAGAGGCACTCAGAATGATCAAATCTGATTTTGATACTACGTTCGACCTAATATATGGCCGAGAGAATCAGTAGATACAATGGCCACAGTCTCCGCCTTCAGAGACGGATTTACCGCCCTCCGCGCGAATCCAGTCCTGCTCGTCGCTGGCCTCCTCCTTGGAGCCAGCAGCCAGCTACAATACGTCGACCATCTGATTGAATCACCATTACTCTCGGCAGGTGCGTCCCTTGGCTGGCTAATCGTCTACCCGTTCGTTCTCGGTGGATTCATCGGCACCGCTCGAGCCGCGATTGACGGAACAGACCCGTCGCTCACCCGGTTTTTCACTGCAGCCCGGACACACTATCTTCGACTTCTCCTTGCAACTGTGTTGTTCGTGCTACTCGTCCTTGGAACTGCAATCGGATTCGGACTCCTCGGATTCATCCTCGGTATCGGAACGATAGCGCTCGCCACAGTTCATGAGATGGCTGCGTTCGTCGCAGGCGTCGGCTCGCTGCTTATCTGGCTGGTGTCGATCCTTGTTGTCATTATGTTCGTGCAGTTTTACGACACCGCAATCGTCATCGAAAAGCAAAACGTTACTGACGCCTTCCGGAGAAGCATCGGACTCGTCCGCTCTAACCTGAGAAGCGTCGCCGGGTTCTCGCTGGTGTGGGTTGTCCTCATGAACGTCTTTCTTATTCCCGATTACCTGCTCCAGTTGACGATGACGGACACTCAGCTTATCGGTGGATTACCGATCGACCTCGAGATTCCGATTGCTGTCCTCCTCCCGGTCGGGATTGCTCTTTCTGCGATTGGGTTCGCATACTTCTATACGGTGTACACGGCCTACTATATGCGATTAATCGCTACCCCGGAATCAACATAAACACCGACAAATAATTACAAACGAGCGCTTCGAACACCCACCGGTCGAACAGGGTCCCCGCGACCACTATCCACAGAAGCTAACTGTACATATGTCACGACTCCTTCCAACACAAACGGACGCCACCGTCGAACGAAGCGATACCCCAGCTGTACTGAGTCTCGACGACGACACGACACGGGACGTAATCGAAGCATTATCCTCCGAAACCGCCTACGAAATATTCCAACTGCTCAACGAGACGCCGGCAACCCCGTCCCGTATCGCTGAGCAACTCGACCAAAGTATGCAGAACGTCCACTACCACTTGGAGAATCTTGAAGCGGCTGGAGTAATCGAAGTCACGGACACCTGCTATTCGGAGAAAGGCCGTGAAATGAGCGTGTTCGTCGTTTCTGAGGACCCAACGCTCCTCTTTCTCGGTACCGAGGACGATCAGCCAAGTCTCAAACGCGCGTTCAAATCCTTCGCCTCGCTACTGGGGGCACCGTCGATTCTACTTGCCGCTGGCGAATCCATTTCCCAGTTCGTCACTGCTGAATGAGCGAAGACACCGACTCACTGATCCGAAGTACTTCTACTGGCCACAGTACAGCTACGTGTGACGTGGCACCGACGATTAAGGCCCGAGATGATGTCGATGGCTGTGGGTGTCTCGAATGCCGAAACATCGAGACGACCACCACCAATCGAACCGTTCTTGACGCGCTCGTTTGGTCGGTTCGACTATTTCGGTCCTACCCGTCGATCCTTGCCTTCACTGGCATGGTTATCCTCGCAAACCGTCTTCTCGAAACAGATAGCGTCGCGGTGCTTCCCATGCCCGTAATCGACATCATTGAGGGCCTGACAGCGTTCGTGTTTATTATCTCATTACGTGCCTACGTGGGAACAATCGTCGCCGGAGAACTAACCGATGACCCCGTCACGATACGCGAGGGACTACGTCGCAGTATTGTCCGGACACCGGCGTTGGTCGGCCTTATACTCATCATCGTGTTTTCTGTAATGACGATTCCGTTTCTTGTGTTGGTTCCGCTCTTCCTTCTGGTCGGTATGCTCCCGGTCACGCCGGTGGACATAGTCAATTTTCCCGTCGCCGTAGCGGTCGGCATGATCATATTCGCCGTGCCGTTTCTTTTTTTCCTGTTCAAGTTCTGGTTCGCACCCGAAGCGTGTGTCATCGGCCAGTATGGCCCGTTCAAATCATTACGAGTGAGTTGGCGCATTACATCGAACTACCGAGGAAAGTTCTTGCTTATCGTAGTCATTGCTATTGGAAGTGCAGTCAATTTCCATCTACCAGCAGCTCTGCCCCAAACCGAAACAGGGCTGACGGTGGTGCATCCGGTTTTGCATATCATCTCATTGAGTGCCGGTGAATTGCTCTCCATCGTGTGGGCGAGCGCATACGCACATATCTACGTTCAGGGGGTCGTGTCGTGAACCAGAAGATGTACCGGAGTTTCAATTTTTTGGCTCTGTCGAACTGCTCTTTTTCAGACACAAGCGACGCTGAAACAGTTGGTCGATGAGAGCTGCGAGTTGAGAACTTAGGACAGGTGGTTTAGCAAGCGAGTGGCAGACAGGGTACTGTCTGCCCTGAAATCAAAGAAGGTGAATGGATTTGGTTGCGGGTTCGATTTCGACCTTACCGCCGATTGGAATGGGACACGTCGGATACGTGTGTCCGAACTCACAATTAAAGACAACGGGAGCGTTCGGGTTGTACGTTTCGAGTACGTCAGAAATCGCATCGCGCTGGCGCTCTCGATACTTCACTCGCCATTCTCGTGGGTTTTCTTCAGTATGTGAGCGTGCGGCGGCGCGTCCGACAAGTACGCCGTCGAACCGTTCGAGAAGACCGCGCTCGCCGAGTGCCCGGAGGTTCGCACCGACGACAGCCGGGTCAGGGACCAGTTCGCTCGTCTCCAATGCAAGAACAGTGCCGTTCAGTGCGTCGGGATCAGGCAGGTAGCGATCAGAGAGGAACTGCTCGATGAGGACTGCATAACACCCGCCCCAGATTCGACCTAAGACAGTCTCTTCACCACCACGCCAGATTCGACCATCAGACTGTTCGATCTCGCGCGTGGTTTTGACTGACTCCGGATCTTCCCAGTTACCGGCCTCATCAGTGAAGACCTCTGCTTCCGTCCACTCACCGACAGCATCCTCAAAGAGCGCACGCCGTAGGTACTCTTCGGTGTAGTCAAACATCTCGCCATCCATCGCGTATTCAAGCAGTGTCGATCCACCGTAGTACGAAACAATCCCGTGATTCCAGAGGAACAGGGATAGATTCGTGTTGTCTGAGTATCCGTAGAATCGAGTCGGGTGTTCGCGGAGTACGTCCCCATCAAGATATGGGAGGATTGTGATCTGGTCGTGGCCTCCGATATTAGCGATCACGGCCGAGATATCCGGATCGCGGAAGGCGTTCATAACCTCTTCCGCGCGTACCTCTGGATTGTTCGCAAGCCACTCCGGGTCGGCGGTTGCAGTCGGATACTCAACCGGCTCAAGGTCGAAAACCTCGCGCATTCGTTCAAGACCGAGTTTGTAGATGAACCGTGCAGACTCGGGTGCGTTTGATGCCGGTGCGACAACTGCGACCTGATCACCAGGTTCGACAGGGGGTGGAGTACGAAACTCAGGCACGACTGGTAGCTATAAAGGGATGTCAAATATTTCTTATTCAGCCATGTGCCATGGTTGCAAGGGAGTCAGGAGACTTACAGGACAAGCATGGATGCGAAGCTCGGCATCTCTTTGCAACTGTACGAATTGAATGTCGAAAAGATGCTGTCCAGATTCACATAGCAGCGTTTACGACAGGATACAGGAGACGGCAAGATATGCGCCCTCGATCTTGCACACGATTCAGATCCCCTCCAATTCTGAGATACCCGACAATAGTCAGTCCGTACCCCTAATGAGCGACATATTTACTGGAGACTTCCTGAACGGAAGGTATTTACATCATTCAGACAAGAACAATCGAAGTATTTCGGCCGAGAATCATTCTATGACAGGCTCGCGTAATTGTATATATTCGGTGTCACCGGTGTCCGAATATCTTCGCAACAACCGTTTGGATAGCGGGCTGTAACGTCACTACCGAGATGGCACAACAGCAACTTGATCTACGTGAGATTCCACCACCACGACGACATCCGAAAATATTTGACGCCTTCGAGGAGTTGGACAGTGGTGAGTCACTGACACTCGTTAACGACCACGAACCGACACCACTATACCACCAGATGGCTGCTGAAGTCGAATCGTTCGACGCCGAGGCTTATACTGTCGATCGTGTCGGGCCGAATGAGTTCATTGCAACACTCCCGAAAAAATAACCCGCCAATCAAAACACGGGCTACGGTGGCTTCCCCGGTTTTATTTAATTCCCCAGCCGAATACGTTCCTTCAACTTTTAGTCAACCCCCACTCAAAATTTTGGAATAGTCTATTTTCACCACCCTTTCTCAAAATATGACAAACTCCATCCGTTTATAATACCATGTCCAGTAGACAGGAAGCTATAATGTACGTAGACACTGTGGTCTTGATCGTACTCAAGACGGTGACGTTAGTTTGTGGAGCGATCCTCACTTGGCTTACGTACAAGACGTACCGTCGGACGGGAGCAGCACCGATGCGAGCACTCTGGCTCGGAATGGGCTGTATCACAACAGGGACGTTACTGGCTGGGAGCGCACACCAGCTGCTGACGTTCCCGATAATCAAGAGTTCGATTGTCCAGAGCCTATTTACTACAGTCGGATTCGTCATGTTGATTTATTCACTGTACACTGAGCAGCCGATCGCCAACTGACTGGGTGGGACGGGATAGTATCGTCTATACCATCAGTCATCCTATTGTTTTCAGGTGGGTCTGCATACACCAGAAACAGCGTTCCGGCTTGTTTCGAACAAGTCACTCACGAGGAACCCCATCTATCCGACGGGCCGAGCGAGCCGATACGTGTATCAGCTAGTACTGAACGGGGCTGTATGATGGGACTCTCGTCACGTCGGTGAACCGATGCTATACTTTTGGCTACGTCCCTGAGAGTCCGGAAGAGACAGAGATTGGATTATTCCAACGATGAGGCCGTAGTGGAGAGCAATGTCTTCCCGAACCTGTCGGCTACGGTACGGTGGTTCGCTTCGTAGCCCACTCACAGGGATAGGTCTGCTCGTTTGCTCTACAAACTATTTCGGCGAACATCTTCGCAGGCGTTCCACGCCTCTGAGAACCCGTATAGCGGTTCATTAGGTACGAGTCGAACTGCCCCACCATGCGTGTGAGCGCTGTCCAACGGAGGGACACTCGATGAAACTATCGAGGCGTGATTTCCTGACTGCGGCGGGCGCGGGAGCGGTTGGCGCGCTCGTCGAAGGTGCATGGGGCGCGACACAGTCAACGGAACCGATAACGAGCGTGGACAACCCGCTCAAATCCTACCCCAATCGGGACTGGGAGCAAGTGTATCACGACATCTACGCGTACGACGGGGTGGACTGGACGGTGTGTCACCCCAACTGTACCCAGTCGTGTGCACTGAACTTCTACATGAAAAACGGCGTCCCGATACGAGCAGAGCAGGTGTACCACAACGAGGAGCCCTCGGTCGGTCCGTCGGGCTACGAGGACGCCGGCGTGAGCCAGCACTGGAACCCGCGGGGCTGTATGAAGGGGTTGTCACTCCATCGCCGTACCTTTGAGCCGTCCCGCATCAAGTACCCGATGGTCCGGAAGGGGTGGGATCCCGATGACCCTAATCCGGAGGGTCGCGGCGAAGACGAGTTCGAACGCGTCTCTTGGGACGAGGCGATCGACCTCATCGCCGAGAAGATGGCCAACTTGGAGGACAATAAGCAGTTCCATATCTTCAACGCCATCAAGGCCGACGGGCTGTTCACTCGCCACGGGTCGGGCCGTCGACTCGCCTCTGTTTTCGGCGGCTGTGAGTGGACCGAGTACGACTGGTACGCCGACCTGCCGCCGGGCCACGTCATCACGACGGGGTATCAGACCTCCGACGCCGACGCCGCCGCCTGGCGGAAAGCCGATTACACCATCATCCAAGGGAAGAACCTCATCCACAACAAACTCGCGGACAACCACTTTCTGCAGGAGACCCGCGAGCGCGGCGGGAAGATGGTCGGCGTCTATCCGGACTACTCGCCGACGGTCCAGAAGTGCGACCGGTGGCTCCCGGTTCGGCCAGGCAGCGACCCGGCGTTCGCACTCGGCATCGCGCACGTCATCATCAACGAGGACCTGTACGACCCTGAGTTCATGCGGAAGTTCACGAGCCTCCCGCTGTTGATTCGGGAGGACACCGGCAAGTACCTCCGTGCACACGAGGTGTTCGAGGACCACGATGAACCCCCAGAGGACCTTGAAGACCAGCATGAGCACAACGACTGGGGGGATTTCGTCGTGCTGGACGAGGACAGCCAGCCCGTGCCGATGACACGCGAGGAGGTCGGCGAGGAGATGCCGGCCACGCCACAGTTAGACGTCGACACCGATATCGAACTGACCGACGGTTCGACAGTCACCGTCCAGAGCGACTTCGCCCGTCAGCGGGACAACATCATCGAAAACTACGACCCAGAGACGGTCGAGGACATCACCACGATTCCGGCCGACAAACTGGCTCAGACGGCGCGGGAGTTCGCCGACGCCGAGAAGGGGCAGTGGTTCACCGGCGAAGGCATCAACCACTGGTTCCACTCCAACGACGCGCTCCAGCGGGCCGTGTTCCTCGTCCAAGCGATGCTGGGCAACATCGGCGATGCCGGCCAGGGGTACTACAACTACTCCGGCCAGTACAAGATCGAACTGCTGGACGGCTACCCCCACTACGTCAACCCGGACGGCAACGCCGCCCACGGGATGTATCCGGGCTACGCCTTCGCTTTCTTCGGCGGCGAGAAACTCGACCCCCACGAGGTTCGTGGGGACTTCGACCGCGAACTGGACCTCGTTCCGCAGGGCGACGCCGAGGAGCCGGTGATGCCGAAAAACGCCGGCTCGTACACGATGTCCAAGCCGTCGATTCTGTGGACGATGAACTGCAACCTCCTAAACCAGACCAAACATCAGGAGCACGTCATCGAGAACTTCGTCAAACACCCCGACACGGAGAACGACCTGTTCATCGTCTCGGACATGCACATGACCTACTCGGCGCGACACGCCGACATCGTGCTCCCGGTGCCGTCTTGGCTGGAGTGTGAGTACCCCGACATCACCGTCGGACCGGAGAACCCCTTCGTCCAGATGGATAGCGGCGTGATGGACCCCATGTACGACACCAAACAGGACGGGGAAGCCGTCGCGATGGTCGCGGAGAAACTCGACGAGAAAATCCCGCCCGAGGAGCGCAACGTCGACTCCTACCGGGCGTACTTCGATAAGTTCCTCGACGACGACGGCGACGTCACCGAGTACATCCAGGAGACGTTCGACCGCGGGATGACGACCCAGAGCATCGACGTCGAGGACCTGGAAGACGGGCCGGAACGGCTGGATTTGAAGACCTACCCCCGAGTCCCGTTCTACTCGCAGGTCCACGAGGACCGGCCGTTCTACACGAAGACCGGCCGGATGGAGTTCCACAAGGAAGAGGACCGCTTCATCGAACTCGACCGGGACGACATCGACCACGTCGAGAGCGTCGAGGGGACCCCCTACGGCGTGAACAAGAAGTGGGACGAGGCAAAAGACGAGGAGAACCCCCTCTATCACGACGAGGGCAATCAGTTCTACTACAACACCCCACACCCGAAGTACCGGACCCACTCCTCGTGGGGGATGACCGACTGGAACCTCATCTGGGCCTCGCGTGACTTCGGCAGCGTCAGCGGCGACCCGGAGGGGACCGACCGCCTCGTCGACGACTTCTCGTTCCCGACCGGCGACGGCGAGTCCGAAGACGTCGCGCCGCTCGGTGAGGCCTTCGTCGAGATGCACCCCAGCGATGCTGAGAACATCGACGTCGAAAACGGGGACTACGTCCGCATCACCGGCAAGCGCGGTGACCTCGTCGTCAGGGCGATGGTCAGCGAGCGCCAGCGCCCGCGGTCGGCCGGTGACATGGGACAGTTGACGCTGTGGCACGGCTGGTGGCCCCAGCACTTCCCCGACGACGAGGCCGACGAGGACGGCGTCAAGGGGTACAACACGATCACGAACATCTGGCTCGACCCGTTGCAGGAGACCGACGACCTCGTCCACAAGGCGGTGTTCGGCGATCCGAACATCTCCGATATCGTCGACGAGGACATCGCCTGGCACGGCGCGGAACTGGAACACGGCTACGAGGAGACGGTGTGGGCCCCGACGGGGACCAACCGGGACGACCTCGTGGACGTCGAGAAGTACGAGGAAGCGGACTGGTGGCCCGGCGACGCCCGCCGGGACGACCTCGTTGAGGACTACATCGGCGGGTCGCTGCAGCCAAGCGGTAGCAGCTCTGGCAGTACCGGAACATCGACCTCAGGAGGCGATGACTGATGGCACAAACGTACAACCCACAACTCGGCCGCGAGCACAGCTATCCCTACGAACACCGCGAGGAAGAGCGGGACTACCACTGGGGGATGGTCATCAACACGAACCGGTGTATCAACTGTAACACCTGCTCCTTTGCCTGTAAGTCGACCTGGACCAGCGGCGAGGGCGAGGAGTATATGTGGTGGATGAACGTCGAGACCGAGCCCTACGGCGGCTACCCGATGGGCTGGGACATGCGGCTGCTCGATGATCTGGAGGCCGATCAGACCATCTTCGACGCCGCGGAAAACGGCGAGCAGGTCCGCGGGTACATCGCCGAGAAGCAGGCTTGGGAGTACCCCGCGCTGGGCGACGATCAGGTCCACGGGGAGTACCCCGAAGGCGAGGTCGTCGAGTCCGACCTCGAAAACGACGAGTACCACGACATCTGGCAGTTCTACCTCCCGCGGCTCTGTAACCACTGCAAGAACCCCGCCTGTCTCGCTGCGTGCCCGCGGAAAGCCATCTACAAGCGCGAGGAAGACGGCATCGTCCTGCTCGACCAGGAACGCTGCCGGGGCTACCGCCGCTGTGTGAAAGCCTGTCCGTACCACAAGCCGATGTACAACCCTGAGACTGGCGTCACCGAGAAACCGGTCGGCTGCTACCCCCGCATCGAGGAGGGGAACGTCCCGCGGTGTGTCTCCTCCTGTATCGGGAAGACGCGGCTCCACGGCAACATCAACCGCGGACCTGACGCCGGGCCGGCGGGGGGCAAGTCCTCAGCCGCGTCGGGGCGCTCGCCTATCAACTACCTCGTCCACTCCGACGAGAAGGTGGCCCTGCCGCTGTACCCGCAGTTCGGGACCCAGCCGCAGGTGTTCTACATGCCGCCGTACCACGTCCCGCCGGAGTTCCTGACCCAGATGTTCACCCCGAACACCGAGGTCAAGGAAAACGAGTGGCCGGGCGACACCTACGAGGAGTCGGTCCGTATCGTGCAGGAGCGGGCCCGCAACCCCAGCCACGAGGTGCTCGGGATTCTCCAGTTGTTCGGGGCGACGACGCGGCTCATCGAGACCTACAACGTCAAGGAGAACCGCGTGAAGGGCTGGGACCGCAACGGCGAGAAGGTCGTCGATGTGCCAATCGAGGAGCCCATGGAGGTCCGCGAGGGTGAACAGTGGACCAACCAGCCGTGAGGTGCGTACAATGAAGAACACGCCACAACACCACACGCGACGCGCCGCGCTGTACGGGTTCGCCGCGACGGTCTTCCAGTACCCCGACGAAGCCGTCGTCGGCGACCTGCAGGACGAAGCGGTCCAGGATGCCGTCCGGCAGGCCGGTGCTGCGCTGGACCTCGAAACCGAAGTCGACGCACTGCTTGATGCGCTCGACGGCGTCGACCGCGACTCACTCGAACCGGCGTACAACCGTCTGTTCGGCCTCCCGAGCGACGAAGGGACGTATCCGGTCGTCCCATACGAGGCCCACTACACCACCGGCGAGGAGGTCAACGAGAGCCAGCGCCGTATCGCCACGGTCGTCGGCCTGTTAGAGGAGTTCGGCCTCGAAATCAGCGATGATTTCGACGAGCGCCACGACCACGTCACCGTCGAACTGGAACTGCTGCAGGTGCTTGCCGCACAGCGGGCGGTCGCCCTCGACGACGGCGACGACGAAACGGCTGTTCGCCTCGCACGAGCGGGCGCGACCGTACTGGACGAGCATCTCGGCGACTTCGTTCCCGCGTTCGCTCATCGGGTCCGGAAAACCGTCGACGGTGGTGGCACGTCCGACCGTGACGTGCCCGAAACGTGCGCCGTCTACGCCGCCGCCGCGGACTTGGCGGCGGCCCTCGTCGAGTTCGACGAAGCGAGCCATCCCGATCCGGTGTCGCCCGGAACGGGGGTGAGAGCCGATGGTTGAACTGGACTACGAGGCGGCCCGCCGGGCAACGATGGCAACGGCGCTCGTCATGGCGCTGCTGGTCGCCGGCCAGATGGCCGTCGCCGCAGCCGTCACCGGCGGCCAGCAACCCATGGTCGCGACGGACCAGATCCCACAGACCGCCGAGAGCGACCGCTGGTCCGAGGCCCCGTCCCGGACTGTGTCGCTGTCGAAACAGCAGATGGCCGTCCCCTACGGCGGCGGGAGCATCGACGAGATGGAGGTACAGGCGCTCACCAACGAGACCCACGTCGCCTTCCGGCTGACCTGGGAGGACCCGACGAAGGACACGAACATCCGGTCGCCGGAGAACTACAGCGACGCGGCCGCCGTGATGCTCAAAAGCGGCGAGAAGCCGCCGATAACGATGGGCGCGGACGGCGACCCGGTCAACATCTGGTACTGGCGGTCACAGTGGCAGTACGGGAACGACACCCCGGCCGAGTGGAGCGGCGACATGTACGCCTATCCCCACCCGGATGGGGAGACCAAACCGGGCATGGCCGCTGGCAACCCCCTCTCACAGAGCCAGTACGAAAACTACGGCCAGAACTACTACGCGGCGGGGTATGGCTCGCTGAGCAATGCGCCACAGCAGAACGTCGACGCGCAGGCCACACGCAACGGCGACGAGTGGTCCGTCGTCTTCGTTCGCGATCACACTGGGGAAGGACAACACGACGCGACCTTCTCGCAGAACGAGACGATGTATCTGGCCTTCGCCGTCTGGAACGGGAGCGCAGACGAGGTCAACGGCAAGAAGTCGCTGACGATGCAGTACAGCACACTGGACACTACATCCGGCGAACTCACGGCACCCGAGAGCGGCGGCAGCGGGGACAGTTCGAGTTCAGGTAGCGCCGCCGGGGGCGATTCCAGTGGCGGCGACGGTGGTTCGGGCGGTAGCAGCAACCCGCTGTTCACCTCAATCGGAACGCTCGTCGCGGCGACGGTCGCCGGCTGGACGGTCCTCTACTGGAGGCTGGCGCGATGAGCTACGAGAACTGGAGCGCGCGCGGTCGGACGCCGGGCGAGACAGAGACAGAGGTCCGTGATGCACTGGACGCTCGGCGGGTGCGGACCCGGCAGGACGCCGCCATCGCACTGGTCGATGCGGCCGACTCCGGCCTTGACCGCTCGACTATCGACGCGCTCGGAGAACGCGCAGTGGAGGACGAAGATCATGAAGTACGGCAGTTCGCTGTGGAAGCTCTGGGGGTCGCAGGGGCCGCGCCGGCCGTCGTCCGGCAAGCGCTCGACGACCCCGAGGCGTGGGTCCGGGCCGAAGCCGTCGTCGCCCTCTCGCGGGTCGGCGGCAACGCAGCCGAGTTGGAGGGGGCGCTTGACGACGACAGCGGCTGGGTCCGACGGAACGCCGTCATCGCGCTGGGCAAACGCGGCGAGGCCGACCAGCCGCTGCTTGTCGACTGTATAAAGACTGACCCCCATCCAGCTGTCCGGGAGTACGCTGCCCAGTTTCTCAGCAGCGTCGCCGAGGACGTCTCGGAGGCTGAACGCATCTTGGCCGCGATGCTGGCCCGAGAACCGAACGCCTTCGCCCGGGCGAAAGCCGCCGAAAGCCTCGGTCAGCTCGGGACCGACCGAGCGGAGCAGGCGCTCGAAGCTCACGGCGTGACCGACCAGAGCGAGGATGTCGCCCGCACAGCCAAACAGGCGCTTGCAAGTGCTCGTGGGACCGACCCCGAGAACTTGGATGTCGAAATCGGGCCGCCGTCGGCCCCCGGAAGCGGACCGGATACGCCCGCCGAACAGTCCGTCGACGGGTACGACCCTGCGGGCTCCTTCAGCTCAACGCGGGCCGGGAGCGAGTCACCGGCTCCCGGCGGCGCGCCCGGTTTCGACCCCCGACGCGACCTGAACACCGACCCGGAGGATAGGACCTGACGATGCCATACGAACTCGACTCGACCGGCACGGCAGCGGCACAGGACGAGAACGAGCCAGAAAGCGACGAGGGCGGCGGCGCTGAGTCGTCGCTGGGCATGACCGTTCCGGAGGACCACGTCGGTGCGTTTGTCGCCGAGGCGCTGGAAGACCCTGAGCGAGCGACGACTTGGGATGATGTCGTCGACACAATGGTCGCCCCCGCCGCGCGGGACGCTTGGGCGGAGTTGCGTCCGGTCAAGCAGGCGACCGAGGTGCTCTCGAAGGCCGCCGAGTTCGACCGACGGGCAATCGAGCACTTCGAGGCCGTCCCGCTGGACGGGGACCGGAACGATGCAGAAACGGACATCGATGAGGGCCTGCGGTGTCGGCGCAATGCCGATACGTTCCGGGACGGTGTCGCCGCCGCGTACGGTGACGGGCGACTCGACGACGATGGACTCGTCGCGGCGCTAGAGGCTGCCGAGTTCGACACTGATCTCATCGGCCAGCGGGAAGACCTGCTAGAGCGTATTGACAGCGTGTTTGGGGTTGAGTATCGCCCGTACGGCGGCACGCTGATGGACGACGACGACGGCCCCGAACCAGAGACCGAACACGGAGAAACGTGGTAACATGTCCGACGAGGTGACCGAACCCACGGAAGACGCGGTTAGAGAAGCGCTTCGAACTGTGTCCGCTCCCGACGGCGACAGGGACGTGATCGCTACGGGGCTGGTGGAGTCCGTGACCGTCGCCGACGGGGCCGTCACGGTCGACCCGACGCTGTCCCAGATGGCCCCTGCGACAGCGGACGCACTTACCGATCAGATGCGGGCGGCGGTGCTAGAGTGTAGCGGCGTCGAGCAGGTCCATATAGACGCGGATGCGCCGGAACCGGACCACGGTACCGTCGTGCCCGGCGTGGACCGCATCATCGCCGTCGCCAGCGCGAAAGGCGGCGTCGGCAAGACCACTGTGGCGACTCAGTTGGCGCGTGGACTGGCTGCATCCGGTGAGCGGGTCGGCCTGTTCGACGCCGACGTGTACGGCCCGAACACGCCGGAACTGCTCGATATCGAGGGCCCGCTCGGTTCGACCGACGACGGCCGCGCGGAGCCGGTCACGGTCGACGGGCTGCAGGTCGTCAGTGTCGGTCTGATCGCCAACGACGAACCGATGGCTTGGCGCGGTGCGATGGCGCACGAGGCTGTCGAGGAACTGCTGACCGACGCCGCCTGGGATGTCGATACGCTGGTGCTTGACCTGCCGCCGGGGACCGGCGACATCGTGTTGACGACGCTGCAGTCGTTTCCGGTTGACGGAGCAGTATTCGTGACGACGCCGTTTCCCACCGCTGCCAGCGATACAGAGCGCTCAATGGCCTTGTTCCGTGAAGAGGGTGTTCCAGTACTTGGTGCCGTCCTCAATATGGCCGGGTTCACTTGCCCGACCTGTGGCGACGAACACACACCGTTCGGTAACAATTCTGATCTTAGTACGAACGTGCTGGCGGAGCTCCCTCTCGACGAATCGCTTCGCTCGACCGACGGAGCGGTTCCTGCAGCCTTCCGTGACTTGGGTGAAACAGTGCGTGCGACACTTACCGACCGGACGACTGTCACCGTTCCAGAAACCGCACTCGATCTCCGCGGTGTCCCTGACCGGGCACGAATCGAACAGGTCTGTGCCGAGTTTAGTGCGCTCGCCCCCGGAGAATCACTCCATCTCCTGACCGATACCCGCCCAGGTAATGTCACAGAGGTTCTTGCAGACCTCGCTTCGGTACCGCCGCGCGTGGCCACAGAACAGAAACAGCCCGGTCTGTGGGCGCTACAGATATCCAAAACCGATCCCGACACAACTGAAATTTCAGCATAACTGCTATGTTGGTCGACAGACGATAGAGACTATGGGCGAGTCCGCGTGTTATCGCGATTACTGTCCGGATTGTGATCTCGAGGTAACAATCACTGATGAACAGTGTCCAGAGTGTGGCACAGATCTGTCGCAAGATAGTGTATAGGCAGCGACTGTGTTGGGTACGTTGTGCGAAGTGTCCTCTGCGGGACTGTCTAGTTGAGCGAATTTGAGAAGTCGGAGGTAAATCAAGAAGTCGATGAAATCATTCAGGAGCTACGCAACGCTCATGTGATAAGAAAGTATGAAAGTGCTAACTAGCGAAGACTGCTATTGACCTGCAATAGCCGCTTCAGTCCGTTCATCTGATTGTGGACTGCGAGATCAATCACCCGTTACCTGTCCTTCCGCATCGGTGAGGCTGGTTCCGTTCTTTCGGAGTTCGGCTTGGAACGTCGTTCCTTCCGGGACGGCTGTAAAGTTAAATCGTGTGGCGACTGAGCCGTTGCTCCGTACTGTAGCTTGTTGGCTCCTGAGAAACGGGGAAGACGAGTCAGTGCTCTTGATTAGGACTGTAACATTGGTTCTCGAATCGAATGTCGTTTCGCCACGAATGGTCTGATTCGGAGCGCTTGCAACGGATATCTGGTTTCCATCAAAGACAAACCGTGGCAATGATTCCGCCGTTGCAGGCGTGCTTTTTGTTCGAACGGATTCAATACGAGCAGTCTGGTTCGTGAGTTCTGTCGTGTTGTGATAGACAGAGACGACTGCACTCGTATTATTCGTGATACCCGACAGGTCGACCTTGACAGCGAACGTTCCGTTTTCACGGACGGGTGTTGATTGCGGAATGAGGAACGGATTCTGTGTATCACTACTCTCGATACGAACTGTCACGTTCGATCCTGGGGAGACAGCCGTCTGTCCATGGATCTGTTCGGCAGCCGTGGTCTGTAACGTTAGCTGCTCTCCGCTGGTCGTAATAACGGTCTCATTCTGTTCTAAGCTACCAATATCTGCTGCGTGCTGCTGTGTATCGGTGGCGGCTGAACCGCTGGAGATCACGGACATTCCTCCGACCGAACCACCGATGATAAGCCCCGCAACAACCACCCCTGCGAGAATGGCTATCGGTTTACCTCTCATTGCAATTCACCTCTGTCCCAGTGGACAGCCGGTGCGGTACTCCACGACATGTGACTGATACAATCAGGGCGGCGCAATGTCATGCAGTTTGATTGTCTTCGCGTTGGTAAATACCATCAACGGATGATTAAACCGGAATTTAAGCGGTCGGTTCCATTGTCTACGGCGGTTAATATCTGCGCCGGTGTGGGAAGAATTAGGCACTGAGCAAGTGACTGCTGACCGCCAGTGAATAGTGTGTTGGGAGCCAAGCCATGAGGACGAATTGTGGCCGGTTTTCGCCGAATTAACGCCGTTGAATTGGGATTAATCGCATTGTCGTCGCTTCTCGCGCCCAAATTGGCATGTGGGGGTAACATCGGGACTAAGTCCTGTAGGACGCGCCAGCAGCGACCTCACTCACGGCCGCTCGGGGCTACTACTGGATCGAAAGGTCAAGGTGTAGGCCACGCCGCCGTCGGTATTGGGTTGAATGGGTCAGTCTGGAACGGCTGTCAGTGGCGGGTCACTGGGGGGTCGTGACGACGATGCGGCGGTTTGAGAGCCAGCTTGGATTCTTTTACTGAACAGATTCAGAACCGTCTGTTCAGTAGGTCTGCGATCTGATCGCACTTCGAACTCGATTTATTACTCATACTCGCTCACGCAGAAACCGTTGCCTTCCGGATCTTCCATGATAGTCCACGTCGAAGTGTGGGTTTCGTAAGATTCGGTTTTTGTTTCACGGACCGAAGCACCGAGATTCCTCAGTCGTTCGATGGTCGCCTCTCGATTGTCAGTCGACAGGTCGAGGTGGATTGGCAGATCCCGCTCGGTTCCTTTCGACAATTCCTTGAACAGTAGACTCGGTCCTTCACCGGGCCGGTCTACGATTTCTGGCTCGATTGACGGCGGTAGTTCGCGGCGCTCACCCCCCAGCGCCTCCATCCAGAAGTCGGCCAGTCTGCCCGGGTCGGTACAAGCGAAGGTAATAAATTCTATATCTACCATGCATGAGAAGCATCAGGCGGGCAAGGATATATAATTGCTGGCGACGGAAAGTACTGTCAGTGTCCAGAAAAATCGACTCCCTAGTGTGGTTGTGCTATTGCCACCCCGAGTGAACGAATTAGGTTCGCTGCTTGTCTTGTACTGACCGTCCATCCGCGAACTCCTCACTTAGGGGCGACCGCTGTTCCTCAGCGTCGGCGACGAAGGCGCGGCCCGCTACTGGAACAGCTACGAATTCGCCGTGGCCGTTGTCGCAGTTGCTGACGACGCAGAGACGGTCGAGCTGGCAACGACGCCGTTTGAGACGCTCCCAGTCTAGTGCAAATACACACGCTCGAGCGTGGTTAGGCGACTGGTCCAAATGTCGGTGGGTCGCTCGTCGACGATCTCGTTCGGGGTGTTGAGGCATGAACGGGCAGTCTGTCGCTGACGCGAATGGCTTCGTCTACGAGCCAGTGCGGGGGCCGAAGCGGAAGATCGAGTTCGACCCACGGACCGATGGTAGTTTCGAGCGCAGTGAGGTCGTCTGGAACGGGTGTCAGTGGCGGGTCACTGGGCGGGAGGTCATGACGACGATGCGGCGAATCTGAGCAACGATCTAATTTATTCACTGGAATAGCGCAAGAACGAGTGGTCAGTGTGTGTATGAACGGAACGGTGAGAGCCTCCCTGATCAGAGATATAGTATATAGAAATATAGTCCGTGGTTGGTGTGCAATATCAGTCAGGACTCCTATTATAATAATTCAAATGACAAACTCATCATCTGTTTCAGTGTAACATGAGTACGCTAACTGGTACAGGGAGTCGATTCTCGTTCGACAGACAGGACATGATGGTATTCATTCTCGTCATGTCCCTCACCGGGTTACAAAACGCATTCACTGAAATCCTCCCCGAGTTCACTGTGGGACCGCTCGAACTAGGCGTCGGCGGATTCATCTTCATCCCAATCGTTCTCGTCTTGCTGTTCAGAACATACTGGGCTGCACTCGCTGTCCCCGTTGGAGAGATCGTCTTTGGTGAAATTCTTCTCGGCGAATTCGACGGGCTGGGAGCGATGGAGGGCCTGATTCTGATTCCAGTCTGTTACTACTTCGCCGCGAAACTGCTCCAAGATCCCGAGAACACCACGCAGTTGGCAATCGTCGTGTTCATCGCTGAAGCGCTTGAGGAGTTCTTCGCCACCTCCATCGATATCGGGAAAGTCTACGTCGGCGTCGAAGAATTGGAAGCGGTACCGGGGCTCCCAGAGAGTATCGTCGTTCTGGAGGGTGTCGACTTTATCACACAGATGCTGATCACAGGGATCATCTTCGGCGTGGTTCCTGCGCTGTACCTCTACCCGAAACTCCACGGGAAAGTCGAGCCGCTGCTCGGCATGGAGCCGTTCGAAGGCGAGCGTGGCGCACCAATGCGCCGTGGCTTTTCCGGAAAGGCGCTGCTGGCGGTGCTCGTCGCGTTTCCCCTCGCATTCGTAGCTGAAGCAGCCAGCGAAGTCGGTGGGGCAATCAATGTTGTCTGGGAGCCTGAATTCCTAGCGATGTACGGCCAGAACTACATCGCAGTCCCGATTGTGATCTCTGCAGTCGTCGCAGCGGTCATCTGGTATCGCGCGACCCAAACAGCTGACCAATGACCGCGATACACAACTCTCAAATTGCCGTTGCCGAACTGCAGTTCAAATATCCCGGTACGGACGAGTACGTCCTAGATGGCGCGAATCTCACCATCGAGCCCGGTGAATTCGTCGCTGTCGTCGGCGGGAACGGGTCCGGAAAGACGACGTTGTGCAAGTCGTTCAACGGAATCATCCCTCACTTCTACGAGGGCGACATGCAGGGCGATGTTTCGGTCGCAGGCCACGATGTGGCTGCAAGTTCCGTTGCGGAACTCTCACAGCACGTCGGATACGTGTTTCAGGAGTTCGACAACCAACTCGTCAGTCCGACCGTCTTTGAGGAGGTCGCGTTCGCACCGATGAATTACGGACATGAGGACTACCGTGAACGCGTCCACCGAACGCTCGATTTACTCGACTTGGACGGATTGGAGGACCGGTTCGTCTGGGAGCTTTCAGGTGGTCAGAAACATCTCGTTGCGCTTGCGGCTGCACTGTCGCTTGATCCCGATATCCTCGTCGTTGATGAGCCAGCTGCACAACTTGACCCGATTAATGCACGGGAGACGTACGAGCGACTCGCTACGCTCAACCAGACCCACGGCAAGACTATCGTCACAATCGAGCATCAAACGGAGTTCATTGCCGAGTACTGTGATAGCGTGGTTCTCGTCGAAGACGGCGTTGTCAGTTGGAAACGTCCCGTCGAAGACGCGCTCAACCAGTTAACGGACCTCAGAGCACAGGATGTCCACCCGCCGCAGGTGACACGCATCGCTGAACGCGTCCTCGACAATAGTGAGCAACTACCAGTGACAATCTCAGACGCTGCTACTCGGTTTGCCGAACGTGTCATCCCCGATGGAGGGCGGCTGAACGGGGATTCGGAGCCGGTCCCAGAGGGAACGCCGGTCATCTCTGTCGAGGATGTCTCACACTCGTACGATACGCTTCGGAGTGGGACCAAACACGTCCTTGATGACCTCTCACTCGATGTCTATCCGGACGAACGAGTGGTACTTGTCGGAAGCAACGGTGCAGGAAAGTCCACGCTGATGCAGTTACTGACTGGGTTAGAGATGCCAGACAGCGGTACGGTGACCGTTGACGGCACGGATACCGAGCGTGTCCTCCCAGAGGAGTTGGCCGACGAAGTCGTCTACGTCAAACAAAACCCCGAAGAGATGTTCATCGATGACAGCGTGCGGGCCGATGTCGCACACTATCTCAAGGACAGGGACTATACAGACGTCGAGCAGCGTGTTGATGACGTCATCGACTTCCTCGACTTGGAGGCCTTAGAGGACCGTGATGGCCGATTGTTGAGCGTTGGCCAGCAACGCCGGGCATCACTGGCAATCGGGCTGGCGACGAACCCGTCAATCGTTCTGCTTGACGAGCCCACGGGAAGCCTCGATTTGGCGAGCCGTGAAGAGGTTGGCCGCACCATCGACCGAGCTGGCGAGCGCGTCGAAACGGTTGTGATTGCAACCCACGATTTAGAGCTCGCAGCGTCGTGGGCGACTCGCGTCGTTGTACTGGACAGCGGCAGCATCATCGCTGATGGCCACCCGAATGACGTGTTCGCCGACTGTGACGTCTTGGAGAGAGCGAACCTCCGCCCGCCTCAGACCGTCCGACTTGGGACCGAACTCGGGCTTAAGCAAGCGCCACTCACAGTCGAGGCATTTGCCGACTATCTTCACGATGACGCGTCTGCAACAACAGGGGAGATCGAATGATGGCAGCGCTCGACGATCTCCGCGAAGCCACGTCTGTTGCGGCGATTAAATCAGACCTGCTGCGGACGGCCTACGAGAACGAGGGGTCGTTCCTGCACAAGTTGGATCCCAGAGTTTTGCTTCTCTGGTATGTTGTCTTCCTCTTCGTGCCGTGGTTGTTCTACGATGTGACGGTCCTGCTCGGATTGCTCGTGTTCGTATCGGCACTCGCGATGTTGTCCCGTGTCAGTCTGTTTTTGGTGGGCTTGATGACCGTTACTGTTGCGACGACACTCGGGTCGTACGCTGTTGTCACTGTCTTTACGGGTGATCCAGTTGCGGCAGTGCGCGCGCTCATTCCGTTCACGTTGAAGCTGACGATTATCTCAGTGTCGAGTCTCGCCGTGTTCTCAAGTATGGGGCCGAAGAGCCTCTCCCAAGGCCTCCGGAGTCTGGGAATTCCGCGCCAGTTCACGTTCCTCATCACCTACGGATACCGAATGCTCCCGGTGCTGTTTGAGGAATACCACGATCTCGTTAACTCTTTTCGACTGCGCAGCACCGCCCCCAGCAACCCCGGCTGGTTCCGGTGGCGGCACTACGCCTACTTGCTGAAACTTTCGATGCGAGCGTTCTACCCAATGATATTCAACGTCGCCAAGCGCAGCCGCGTCACCGTCGAAGCCATGGAAGCCCGTGGATTCTCGCACTCCCTTCAAAACGATGCGAGTACGGACCTTCGACTCGCAGATATGGAAATCCGTCCCTTGGATATCGGATTTTTCGCGGGGTCGCTCGTCCTCGTTGCTGTCGTTGCCGCTCTCGCATAACCACTCAGCCACCACTACACTACATCTATTGAACGGTATATAGCACACATGTCCCGGGTATAGGTCTCTTAGTGGTCTTTTTGGGATGACAGTTTGAGCCTAAAATATGAGCCAAGTCACTGACGACCCGCTCGAATCAAAGCTTCTAGAGACGATGATTCCGGGGCGTGCACAAATCCCAAAGGACCCTGATCCCGGAAACTACGTCGTTGTTGATATCGCCCAGTTTTCGACGACGGTACCGGAGCTGTTCGCGAACGGTGCAGCGTACATCTACATTACTGAGGAGCGCGGGAACGAACCGGAATTCAAGGCAGAGAATCCTGATACAAAAATCGGCGGGAGTTCCGGTCCAAACTACCGTGGCGAGGACGGCTATGATTTCTTCAACTCACCGAGTTTCGTCCAAGACGTCGATGTGGATGGCCGGCCGACGGCAATGACATCAACGAATGGTGGGAACGCGGTCACGGATCTTCGTCTTGCTGGTGGTGAAGACGTCGATATCTATGTCGGCGGGTTGACGAACGGGAAGGCGGTGGCGGACCATCTCGCGGATGACGACCGGGAGACGTATTTCGTCGCTGCGGGATCGAAAGGCAAGCCCTCACCGGAGGACCTCGTCGGTGCGCTGTACATCGCCCGGTATCTCCATGGGAAGCCGTTGACGCCGGAGCAACGCGAGGTCTACCGGGAGGTTGTCCAATTCGGGAAGGGGCCGAAGTACGAGCAGAAACCCCCAATCAAGCGGCGGGATCTCTACGAGTACACGCTCAACTTCGACAGCCGGGATGTCGTGCCGAAGTTGGACGGCCAGCGGCTCTACGACGTCAGTACAACGGACACCGCGTGATGCAGACGGACATCCACACGCATACGACGTACTCGGATGGGTCGGATCTCACCGCAATGATTGGAGCCGCCGAGGCTGCGGGCTTGTCCGCTCTGGGTCTGACCGACCATTGCATCGTGCCTGAGGATGACTTCGGCCGGCGAGCAAAGTATGACCTCGTCGAGACATACCAGCAGCGCCGGGAAGCCATCGACACCGCAAGAGAATCGACTGAACTCAGGCTCTATGACGCGGCAGAGGTGAGCTACGTGGAGGGTGCTGAGTCAGAGACCGCGGCGTTTCTCGATGTGGCGGAGTTCGCGTACACAATCGGGAGCGTGCATTTCGCTGGTCAGTACACCTACACCAGTGAGAGACAGTATGTAGACGCGGATACGTCACAGCGGCGCGCCGCTGTCGAACGCTACTATGACGCCCTCGTCGCGCTTATCGACTCCGAGCTCTTCGAGGTGGTGGGGCATCTCGATCTCCCAGAACGGATTCCCGCACTCCGACGACACACGACACAAGCAGATTACGAGCGGGTTGCACAAGCCCTCGCTCGATCGCGGACAGTTCCGGAGGTGAACGCTGGCCGCGTCCACCGGTCTCTTGGCCGCGTCCATCCTGATCCAGGAATGTTCGAATTGTTCACCGAGCAGGGTATTCAATTCGTACTGGGGTCGGACAGCCATACTCCTACAGAGCTCTCTCAGCGAATTTCGGTGCTCCGGACACTAACTAGCACCCACAACTTGACCCTCGTTGATTTACAAGATCTGTTCTGTAGGGAATACAGCACTTAGCGGAGCGAGGGTTCAGTCAATTGGCTCGACTGTTCCAACTTATTATCGAGACCCAACCTCCCCATGGCTTCGCCCCGCTTCAGGAGTGTACACTCGCTCTACTGGAGGATACTCTCCGCTTGGCAGCTCCCCTGGAATGACCAACGAAAAACCACTTGCTTGCTGGGCTGGCAGGCACTGGATACACTCCAACTGGCCGGTGTGTCCGTGTTCGTTTTGATGTTTCTCCCATCCGACGATGGACGAGGACGCCTTTCACGAGCTACTGGGGTACTTCAGAGCGCTCGATGAGTCAATCAGCCCACGCGGTATGAACTTCCAGTAGTATATCGATGCACCTCAGCAAGCCGGCTACGACGGCGTTGTCGAAGAACTGCAGCAGATGCAGGACAGTCTCCAGCACTGGGTCGAGTACGCCTTGGGTAGCTGAACACAGTCCAGCAGGTGGCGATGCGTCTTGACGGCCTACAGGTGCATTCACAGCCATAGGACTCAGTCACCGTCACTGATACCCCCATCAGGAACGACCGTCGCCTGCACGATATCATCCATCGACGTCCCTGCTGCGGTGTTGAACTGGTCGATAGTCATCTCAGTAGGTTCATCCAGCTGCACATTCCTCGTCAGAGAGTAATTCAACTGGCTTGCGGCAGACCGTTGGGATTTCGTCGGGGGTGAGACTCTCTGCAGACGCTTCAGTAATCCAGAGGTCGTCGTTTTTCGGATGTGGTTCCGCACCGAGTTCTTTCAGAACCATGCGACGCCACTTTCGGAGCGTAGGATCCGAGGCTTCGGCGCCCTCACCGACGATATCGTGAATGAGGCTATTCAGGTCCTGCTCTTTGAATGGATCGCCCAGTTCGACCTTGATAGAGCTGAGACTGGACAGCGGTTGATCGACACTAGAGTTCTATTGGCCCTTCGAGTGTAGGGTCAGCATCAAGGATCGCAGACACGGTCTGCTGTACCTGATCGAACTGTTCACCCGGTTCCACGAACTGTCGGTCTGGATAATTGGAGATGAGCCCTCCAGAAGCCAACTTCGGAAGGTGGACGTGATAGAGTGAGTTGCGAATTTCTGCTATCACATCCTCAGACACCTCTGTAATTGCGGTCTGATGATTGTGCTTGAGGACTGCCTGTGTGAGTTCATCGAGCGTCAACGAGCGCTGTTCTTCTGTAAGTGCTGCAAGGACGATCCGACGATGCTGGTGTTGACACAGGTTGAGCAACGAATCAAAAGAGAGGGATGACCCACTCATTATATACAATGCAGGCCTTATCGGCAATCACACTGGTTTTTTCAAACACAAACCATTTATAAAGCCGCTCAGGAACGGGCTATGAGATCCGAAAGCGTACTCCCGAGGATGTTGTTGATCCCACCCCGGAGACGGGAACCGACGGCCTGCTGTGAGATGCCGAGTTCCTCGCCGAGGTCTTCCAACGTGACCTGCCGTGGGGACTCGAAGTAGCCGCGCTTGTAGGCGAGGATCAGTGCCTCTTGTTGAGTGTCGGTGAGGGCGGCTACAGTCGCCGTCTCAAGCGGTGTGAGCGCGTGCAGTTCCGTCAACGTGATCGGGATGTCCAGTTCTTGACAGCGCCGGTGAAAGTCTGTGATGTCGCTTCGATGATCGGCGCGGATCTCGAACGTCCATTGCTGATTTGTGCCGATAGCCCTGATGAGCGGTATCTCTGTCTCCGTCAACACGGTGAGCACGCCCTCGTAGTCCAGTGCCCACTCGACGCGTAACAGGTACTCGTCCTCGACCGAGTCGACGAGCCGAATCTTCGCCACGCCCGGGTGCTCGGTGAATTTGCTCTCGATGTCGATGATCCCGGTTCCCCGAACCCAGAAGTAGGGGATCACCACGTCCCGCGAGGGGATAAGTCGCTCAAGTTCGACCGTCACGTTCGGCAGTTGGTTGAACACTGTCCCCAAGGGAAATTGGTCTGACAGAACCGTGAACGTCGCCTCGGTAGCCATCGTCTGTCCCGTGGGCTTCCAACTGTAAAGGTCTACGACAAATTGTACCATGATCAGGACGCTGTCCACTGCGTCATTATATTGAATCCGACCCCAACGAGCAATATTTGTAGGGGAGTTGACTACAGCACAATCGTAGTTCGAATGAAGGATATTTTTACAAGCTGTCTACCTCGTCATCGATATCAGCGTCTTCCGGACTGATCTCTTTAAGTGCCTCTTCGAAGTGTGCTTGCGTAAGTACGATATCCTCGACAGCTGCCTCCTTCCCTTCTGTCTGGGCCTGGACGTGCTCACGAACTGCTACCGTCGCCGCCCCCCGACACAACGCCGCCAGATCGGCACCCACGAGGCCGTCCGTTTCGGCTGCTAGGTGGTCAAGATCGACATCGTCAGCCAATGGCCGGGTCCGGGTATGTATTGCCAGGATTTCGCGCCTGGTCTCCTCGTCGGGCTCTCCCACCTCAATTTTGCGCTCGATTCGACCCGCACGTGTGAGGGCGTCGTCGATGAGGTCTGGTCGGTTCGTTGCTGCAATCACGACCACGTCTTCAAGTTCTTCCAACCCGTCAAGTTCGGTCAGCATCTGTGAGACGACGCGTTCGCCGACGTTGGAATCACTGCCGCCGCTCCCGCGCTTTGTCGCGATTGAGTCGATTTCGTCGAAGAAAATGACAGTCGGGGCGTTCGACCGCGCCTTCTCGAATATCTCCCGGACGCCTTTTTCGGACTCACCGACGTACTTGTCGAACAGTTCAGGCCCTTTCACCGAGATGAAATTGGATTGGGCTTCGTTCGCGACGGCCTTCGCCAGCAGCGTCTTCCCGGTTCCGGGCGGCCCGTGGAGCATAATCCCCTTCGGTGACTGGAGGTCCACCTGTCCATACGCATCGGGATACTCCAGTGGCCACTGGATAGCTTCCTGAAGTCGGGCTTTGGTCTCTTCGAGACCGCCGACATCGTCCCAGGTGACGTCGGGCGTCTCAACGAAGACCTCTCGGAGCGCGCTGGGTTCGATCTCCCGGAGTGCCGCTCGGAAATCCTTCTCCGTTACTTCGAGCGTTTCGAGCGTCTCGGCGTCGATCTCGTCGCCTTCGAGGTCGAGGTCCGGGCGGACACGTCGGAGTGCGTTCATCGCCGCTTCGCGGACGAGACTCTCGAGGTCAGCGCCAACGAAGCCATGGGTGTTCTCGGCGTACTGTTCGAGATCGACCGACTCGGCGATCGGCATCTCGCGGGTGTGGACTTGGAGGATTTCCGTCCGGCCCTTGGTGTCCGGTGCGCCGATCTCGATTTCACGGTCGAACCGGCCGCCGCGGCGGAGTGCGGGGTCGATGGCGTCGATGCGGTTCGTCGTCCCGATAACTGTCACTTGACCGCGGTCCTCGAGGCCGTCCATCAACGAGAGCAACTGTGCGACGACGCGGCGCTCGACATCACCTTGCGTGTTGTCTCGATTCGGGGCGATGGAGTCAATCTCGTCGATGAAGACGATTGCGGGTTCGTTCTCCTCGGCCTCGTCGAATACCTCACGTAACCGCTCCTCGCTTTCGCCGTGGTACTTCGACATGATCTCCGGACCAGAGATGGTCTGGAAGCTGGCGTCGATCTCGTTTGCAACCGCCTTCGCGATCAGTGTCTTGCCAGTTCCGGGCGGTCCGTGGAGCAAGACGCCCTGCGGTGGCTCGATGCCGAGTGCTTGGAAGAGCTCGGGATGGGACATCGGCAGTTCGATCATCTCTCGAACCTGGTCCAGTTCGTTATCGAGGCCGCCGACGTCCTCGTAGGTTACTCCCGGCGGCTCTGAACTACCGGTCGCGTCGTCGCCGCGCTCCACGTCGACCTCCTCGGCGGACTGCTCAACCACGTTGATGTTCGTGGATTGGGTGATGATTACAGTCCCATCAGGTTCACTATCGACGATACGGAGTGGAATCCGGCGGTTGGATCGGCCCATCAGGGAGCCAAATCCGAGCGCGATTGGGACGGTCTGTCCCGTCTGGACCGCGCGGTTGGTTAGCTTCTCACGGAGGTACGATGTGAGGTCACCGCGAATCTGGAGGCCGGCCGGGAGCGCGACCGACAGCTCCTCTGCCGGTGCCACGTCGGCCTGTTCTACATCAACGAGTTGGTCGATCCGTGCTCCAGTGGCCTTGCGCGTTTGGCCGTCAATGCCAACGACGCCGCGCTGTCGCTCGCCCGCTCGTCCCGGTCGAACACGGGCGACTGCAGTGCCCTCCTCACCTTGGATTGTAACGAAGTCACCGCTACTAAGATTTAGTTCCGTCATCGCCTCGCTATCGATTGCTGCGATACCCTTTCCTGCACTCTGCCGGTCGAGCGGCTTGACAACAAGTTTCATGAATGGTAGTCTCTCCAGGCCTCATTCGAACGAGAACACCTCCCATTGCCGGTGGTCCAGAGAACTATAGCGCTGGGTTGGGTGTACAGGTGTCGGGAGAACTGAAAAAAGTACGTGCTTGCAGACGCTTCACCCACCATCCAATCAGTGCTGCATACGCGCTCTAAGCTTTGCACATCGCTCGGGATAGAAGCGGGATAGAACGGCGGCCAGTGACGCGTAGCCACTCTGTACCGACGGAAATAGGACCTATCGGATAAGTCGTTACTCAGTATGTCAGGTGTGACTTTGAGATATGGCCGCTCGGTATGTCTGCGTATCGGCTACAAACTCTCTTCTGACGGTGGGATAGGAAACTATCAATATACACGTGGAACTACGCGTCTTACTACGAAAGGGGGGCTGCGCGAAAAGGCGAACTCTTGATCCATGCTTCACGGTCACAGTCCAGTGCCCGCCTTTTCGCTTCGACTGGGAATGTGGTACCAACGTTATGAGTTCTGAATCATACCGCTTGTCAGTGGTACCATTGTTCCCATACCACACTACTCCGTGACTGGGTATAATCCCTGTTTTATTTCATATAATCAACAAAGATAAACAATCGGAGACTAACTAGAAAGCTATTGCTGTTCAATTGCTCACTACGTACCCTGTACAGACCAACTCATGACGTCTGAGAGAAGTCGTTACTACCGGAGGCGCTTCATTTCAAGATCGCACGGGAGAATACATCGTTCAGTAGACCTGCGAATGGACCGCTGAAATTCCTATCATCTCCAAATGATGTACTGAGTGTCATGCAAGATACAGGGCGCAAGTCTTGCACGACTTTCTGGTCGAATAGTGTGCGAAGAGAGCGTTCGATACATAGAAAGGACTACTGCGAAGGGACATCATGTAATCTATACCGGTTCATCCTCGAAAATCGGTTCGGGGTCGGTCTCTATGGTCGCGTCACAGACACGAATGCGGCTGTTGGCACTCACGAATACGTTCCATTTGCCGATCTGCAAAGCCATTAGCACATTCCCATCAGTAGCTCCATCGGATGGTTCCATCAACTGAGTAAGTGCGTCAAAATCTACTGACTCGTACAATGGCGGCAGTTCAGTTGGGGCAACGCCTTCAGCCTCAGCAATTGCATTGACAAACGCCTCCATGAGCGTCTGGTCCCCGTTTTTCTCGAACTCTCTATCACTAACTACCGTACAGCTCCGAGTCAGCGCTAATTTAGAGTTTCTCATCAAAAACAATGTACAATTCCCATACATAAGGCTCTATTGTGAGGATCTGAGTTACATTGGCAGAAGTCATTCCGAGTTAATCACTGACAGAATCGATCAGTGCTGCATACACTCTCTAAGTCTTGCATACACCCCGACAGGAACTGGATAAAGCGAGGGTCAGTGCGATACTTGCCTCTCTGTACTGAGCAAATATGGATGCGATGTGGTGAATAGAACCACCGCATTCACAAAGACCACTAACCAACACAACCGGGCCAAATAGCGCTCTTGTTGGTTAGCCCAAACACCCCGCCATCGATGTGTTCTCACACCCCACTGTTTCATGTGTATCACGCAAATATAGCGTCTTAGCTACCGCAATTCGAGCGATTCAACAGCGTCCGTGAACTCAGCAGCAGACATTTCTTGGACGGCCTCAATCCCGCGTGCGACCACGACTGGGTAATAGTGGCGCTCCTTCTTCACGTCCCAGTCACACTCGTAGCTCATTCGCTTGAACTCGTCATCGACTGGGTCCAGCAGTTCGTCTGGCAATGAATGAGTTTACTTCCCCAAGCGTCCTTATAGTCTTTAGCCAATTTATCTGATTTAGTCTCCATAGTCTCCCTATATTGGTTAACAGATTTATTCTGTTTATTTGGTTTATCTGGCTCAACTGCATTATCTTCCTTATCCGTCTCTTCGTCGCTAAATTGCTGCCCGAGTCGTTCGGACATCTCGTCTTTGGCTTCGTTTCTGTCTTTCATGGTTGCTCCTCGAACAGTGAACCAGACCAACAACAGGAGACTCCAGACCGACATGAACGGAAGCAAGAAAATCGAGCCCCCTCCAAGGTCTGAACGAGCGACGACAGGCTCTAGGACCCATGCGACCGGGTGGGCCAAACCTTGGTGACGATACCAGCACCCACGCCACCGAGTACTGGATGCCGACCACTGTACCGTTCAACACCGAACCAACTCACACACCCAACCAGTGCCACAGCCAAGAGAATAGCGACTACGAACGCCCCATCGGAATTTGACAAAGACGGCCAGCCGAACAGTGGAACGACGATGACTGCGGCTGAAGCGACGAACAGAGCTGCGGCGACTGTGGCCCACCGGAGGTGCTGTTTCGTGATTGCCTGCGAGGTGATATCTATTGATTTTGTATCAGCTTGCGTGAGTGAGGTTGCGCGAAAGCGAGGATATCAGCTGCATCATTTCCTCGTCTCATCAGGTGAGTCAGCAAGCAATGCCGACTCTGTCTCGAATACCAGCGCGTATGCGAGGAGGAATGCCCCCACCCATATGAGAATAGTTTGGACAGTAGAGTATAGTGATGCTATGTGTCCCTCACCGAATCTGATAGCCCTGTCAGCGAGCCACCAGAGTGTGAGTGAGAACGCGCTAAAGACGATGAGTCGCCGATAGCTTGGAGAGAACTGATCTAGCGCCAGTATTCCAGCTAGCGCGAACACGACACCAGCAGACACGAACCCGCCTGTCTGCAGCGGGGTCACGATAATAGCCCGCTCGAGTATGGTACGGATAGCGATGCCGACCGAATACTGCAAAATTACGAAGTAGACGAACCCGCGACCGACCGTGCTCACGGGATTCGGCACCGACACCCACTCCCGGTCTTCGCTCATGTCTCACCCTCCGAGACGTCGGTAAACGCCCGAATCGAATGTCCGATTCTGACGTAAAGATATCCTTCAGCACTAGCGAGGTCGTGAATCAACTCCCTGCGATCTGACACCGCCTTTCGGAACTGCTCAGTTCCGTCAGTGGCATCGAGTGCAACCACAGTCGAGCCTGCGGCAAGATACAGCATATCGTTGGTGACAACTGGCGATACAAGACGTGAAATCCCTTCGACTGTCGTGGACCACAGCTCCTCACCAGAAGATGCATCTATGCTGATGGCAGTATTCGGTCCCGTGATGTACACCCGGTCGCCGTTAGTTACCGGCGCCCCGGACGGCGACAGTGTCGACGTGTCGACCCTCCATACGACGCTACCGTCGGTTACGTCGAATGCAGTCACCCCATTTCCGCCAGCGTAGACGCGACCACGTCCGACTGCGGGCAGCAGCAAGTCTATGAACTCTGGGGAGAGATCAGTTGTCCGCCACAAAAAACTCCCGTCGGTCGGGTCCCGGGCGACCAGTTCGTCGGTAGCGCTGCCACCCCATCGACCTGTGACGAGGAGCGTTGTTTCCGAGCCAGGGTCGGCGGCCCATCCGAATGCCAACGGCACTTCATTTACTGGCTGGGCCCACTGTCGGAGTCCAGTCGATTGGTCGAGGGCGACTAACTGGTTTTCTCCATCGATACTGATACCGCTGAAAACGACATTTCCGACTGGGAGGACGTGATCGAAACTGCTGGTCGTTCGGAACGCCCACCCCGTTTTTCCGGTGGCGACATTCCGCTCGTAGAGCGTTACCGAAGAGACCGAAAAGACCCGATCACCGCTCACAGTGGGGCCGGACTGGATAAACTCGAACTCGGGTTCATCGGAGAGGCTACCCGAAAACTGGTCAGGCTGGCGGTTCCTCCACTCGACGGTCCCCTGTTGATTATCGAACGCACTGATCGAGTACCGTCCGACGGTAAAAACACGACCACCACTCACACTTATCCCGGACTGAACGATATTTGACGGACCAGCTTCGCCACGCCACTGCTCGCTAAGTCCAGCTTGTGGCGCGGATTCCGGTTGATACCCCCAACGGTTTGGAGAACTCTTTGCCATCCGCCACTCATAGGAGGGTCCGCGGCGAGAGAGATTAAGTGCGGGGCGGAAGCTGTCCGTACCGAGAACCCCCGCAGCGCCGATTGAAACGGCCCCACCCAGTGCAGTGAAAAGTCCACGACGAGAGACTGATGGGGAAGAATCCATAATTTATCACTAATTCGACACATATTAAAACATACTGTTCGTATTGGACGGCACTGTCTAGTTCTGGATGACATCGGCTGGTGCTTTACCGTCGACCGCTTGATTCGGCGTTCGTGGTTTAGTAGTGTCTGAAGCGTCGTATCAACTGTTTCGCGCTGGATTGACTGCCGCGCCAGAACGTGTGAAAGCGGTCGATTCGCATGGTTACAGTCTGGAACCACTTTTCGATGTGGTTCCGGACTCGATAGTCGAGTCGACCGCTCAAATCGTGGCGAGAGAGGGCAGTCAGATAGCCGCCAGCATCGACGAGAACCTCTGTATCACCGACATCGTGTTTCTGAGTGAGTCGATGCAGGAACGCCGTCCTCAGAAATCGAAGATTTCTGATGTGCGAACGAGAGCATGCTCTCGTTAACGCCGCGGGGTCAGTCCCGCGGCGGCTGAACACGTCACCTTCGAGTAGCAGTTTTGATTCGGTATCAACAGCGGCGTACAGCCACTTGTTCTCTCCGTCAACCTCGATTTGTTTCTCGTCGACCGCGACCCGCGACGGCGACGCCGTCGGCGGGTCGCTCTATGCTTCAGACAGTGTATGAACCCAGTTCCAAACTGCACCGTGAGAACGGTCGACACCCAATAATTCTAAGATTACTACCGTCTCCCTGATCGACAGCCACGCTGCATGGAGACGCACCCCAAATCGCCGGGCGGGTGTCGGGGTGCGCTCGTTCTCCCAAACGTCTTGGCTGTCCTCGTTCAACGTTTCTCTGAGCAGGTCTGTGACATGAACACCTCTCGCTACGGCCTGCTCACTTCTCAAATTCGCTCAACTAGACAGTGTCACTCAGAAGTAATTTCCACATAATTCATCATTCTTAGAGGTACACATCGAACCCATTCTTTGAGACTATACGAGTTGAGATTACAGCGAATTTAGTGAGGTTGCAATACCTGAAGCTGTCCGAATTTCACTCTGTTGAAATCCCTTTCCGATAATACTTCTAACTTATCTGCAGTCAATAGGAAGGTACTATTTTATGTGCGATTCAGTAGCACAAACCTAGAAGTACAGCCCGTAAATTGTTCATCGCAGGCCAAAAACCGCTCAATACAGGGGGATGATTTCGTAGTGCACTATATTTTGTCCGGAATGTGACAACAGGTATGTCAAAAATCGGCGCCCGTGAACTGCGATGTGTGACGCGCCAACTGTCCTAGCCCCTGCCGTTGCCTGTGACGGGGCAGCACCTCTGCCTGCAACTAGTCTGAAGGTTGGGGTCCGACACGTTTCACCAGCGCGTAGGCGCCGAGTGCGCTCACCCCCATGACGATGGCCACACATATCGAGAGACCGGTCGCGACGCCAAAGGCAATCACGATACCAAAGAGAGCGGTGGCCCAATGCTGAGACGCGATTGCGACCCAAGCGATAATCGCCCCGAGCCAGACCGTTACGAACGGCACGATGGCGACCATGGTGATGACGGCCACATCTGTTGACCGACCGCCGTTCCCACCCCGCCGGGCGAGTGACAGTGCTACTGCTGTTGTTACGAACGGCACGAGGACCAGAACCCCACCGTGATACAAAAGCGACTGCCCCAAGAAAAAATCAATGATAACTAAGGTAATCTCAAAGGCATCGCGGCCACCAGCGTTGATGACGTACTCGCTGGTCACCAAGGGCAAGAGGAAGTATGCGACCGCGCCAGTCAGTCCTGTAATGGCCCCGCTTAGGACGGCCAGAGCCCCCGGATCAATCTCGACGATACGCCTCACCGTCGCGCGCTCGGTACCCTCAGTCATGTCCCCGTGACCGGCCGCTCGTGGGTAGCCCGCGACCGGCATGAGCCCAGCCCGCATCCGATACTAGCTCGCTGGTTCTCAAAGGATGGTGGGACCGATCCCGCTGAGCAAGAGGGGGACGCGTCGGTCTCGCTGGGGGTCGTCACACTCATCGAACGGACACAGTGGGAATAAATTTATCCCATGTGATATTATCACCAATACCACATTCATAACTAGCGAGAGAATATTCGGCGCCGAGGATGTGATTGAAAAACATTTCAGTCCTAGTTGCGAATCTTATCGAGGAGTCCTGACCGAATATGTCAATTATGTAACCGACCGGCAAACACAAGAGGGCGTGGGTGGTGATAGTGCCATGTTCGGGACAAGCGGGATTCGGGGCCGAGTTGGCGAGTCTGTCACCGCTGCCGTCGCATTGTCCGTCGGACGCGCAGTCGGTGCCGACGCCGACCGAGTCGTCGTCGGTCGTGATGCGCGACAGACGGGCGATACACTCCAAGGTGCCTTGATGGCCGGCCTGCGCGAAACGGGCGTCGATGTGGTTGATATCGGCCGGGCCGCAACGCCGACTGTCGCCCGCTCAATAGGGGCCCGGTCTGCAGACGCGGGTATCATCATCACGGCATCACACAATCCACCGCAGGACAACGGACTCAAGCTGTGGACGCTTTCGGGACAAGCGTTCTCACCGGAACAGCAGACCGAGATAGAAGCCCGAATCGAAACTGAGGCCTACGAACTCGCCGACTGGACGGGTCAGGGTGGCTACGAATCCTGGGACAATGCAACCGAACACCACACTGACGCACTCGTTGCGACGGGACGGCAAGACGCTGCCGGAGCCGACGTCTCACTCTCCTCGCTATCGGTTGTTGTTGATCTCGGCAATGGAATGGGCGGGGTCTCTGCCGACGCCCTTTTCGAACTCGGGGCGGATGTCGAAACCATCAATGCCCAGCAGGATGGCCGATTCCCCGGTCGGCCCAGTGAGCCGACCGTGGAAACGTGTACAACACTCGCCGCTACTGTCGACGCTGTCGATGCGGATATTGGTATTGCTCACGACGGCGACGCCGACCGCATGATGGCCGTCACCGACGAGGGCGAGTTCATCCCCGGGGATATGCTGCTGGCGATATTCGGACAGGAGATTGCGAAAGCGGGCGACCGAATCGCTGCACCGGTCGATACGAGTCTAGCCGTCACCGACGCGTTTGCCGAGTTCGGCGCGGAACTCGTTCATACCCGGGTAGGAGACGTGTACGTCGCCCAAAGAGCTAGCGATGACGACGTGGTTTTCGGCGGTGAACCGTCTGGAGCGTGGATTTTCCCAGAGGAAACCCTCTGTCCCGATGGTCCGCTTGCGGCAGTGAAACTCGCCGTACTTGGAGCCGTCGAACCGCTCTCGGCCAGACTCGAACGTATCGACCGGTACCCGATCAAGCGCACGGTTGTCGAAACCACTGATAAAACCGAGGCTATGGCACGAATCAGCGCTACGGTGCGTCAGCGCTATGACGACGTGACGACGCTGGACGGTGTGCGTGTCGACTCGGATAGCGGTTGGTTCCTGATCCGGCCGTCTGGGACGGAACCGAAAATAAGGGTGACTGCAGAAGCCCGCGAAGCAGCCACCACTGACGAACTTCTGGAGCAGGCGCGCGAACTCGTTGAGACTGAACTTACCCGATAGTGATGAAATAGTTTTACCCGGCTCGTGGTCGTCATCGGCTACGAGGTCGGACTGAACATGTCGGAGCTTGTTACCGCGCCTTTTTCTTTGTCCTCCGCAGAGGAGTCGCTATGCAAAAGCCGAGTGACGGAGGCGGCAAGGTGCTTACGGCAGACCTGCTGGCCGTCGTGGCCAGCGTTGTGCTGGTCGCCGCCGTCGTCTTCTCTCCGGCCGCGGCCGTCCGGCCCCTCGCCGTTGCTGTCGGACTCCCGTTCGTCCTCATCGTCCCCGGGTACGCCCTCGTCTCGGCCGTGTTTCCGCGGGCAGGTGAGGCAGCGGTCGGACCGATATCGGGCACTTCGTGGCTCGCTCGCCTCGGACTGAGCATCATTGGTAGCGTCGTCGCCGTCGCCGTCGTCAGTGGCGTCCTCGACTTCACCGTCTGGGGCTTTGGACGGACGCCGGTGATGGTGGGTTTGTGTTGGTCCACACTCGTAACGACCGCCGTTGCGTGGTACCGTCGCCGTCGCCTCCCGATGGCCGTCCAAGCGGGCACAACAGCGGGTAATGTCGGGACACGCTTGGGTGAAATCATCGGGAGCAACCTCACTGGCGTCCTGTTGACGCTGGTTGTTGTCGTCGCCGCCGCGGGAGCAATCGGGGTTGTCGCCAATGAATCGACCGACACAGGCACTGTCACCGAGTTTTACATCCTCGGCCAGAATGAGTCTGGCCAACTGGTCGCGGCGAATTATCCCTCGAACCTGACCGCCGGCGAACCGGTGACCGTCGGTGTCGGTGTCGGAACGACCCGCGAGTCAGGCTTTGAGGGACGCGTGGTGGCCGCCATCGAACGAGTTACACTCGACGGCGAAACGACACGCATTACGGAGTCACAACCACTCGGGTCGTTCGACGTGCAGGTGTCGGCCGGCGAGCGCACCCTCAGGCGTCACACCGTCCAGCCCTCGCTGCTCGGCGAGCGGCTCCGGCTGACCTATCGTCTCTACAAATCCGGTGCCGATACCCCTCACCGTCGTGTCCAAATCTGGGTTTCTGTCACGCAATCATGACAATCTGGCTTACGCCGGTACGTATATATTGGACAAAAACTAACAGTTGGTAAGTAAGCTGCCAAATGGTGGCTTCAGAAAGATGACACAGTTGGATACGAACGAACAACGCGCCGAAGAGTCGGTAGTGTCCGTGGAAAAATCAGCGATCAAGCTCAGCAGCGAGACACAGCTCGTCCAAATCAAACTCCGGACGACAGCCGAGAACCCGGTTCGAGCGACGCTGACCGACCCCATTCCAGACACCCACGCAGTGAAACTCGACGACGGAACTGCCTATACCGACGGTGTCCTCACCTTTGATCAGACTGTTCAGCCGGGCGAGGTTAGGCGCATCGACTACCCGCTTGTCGGACCGACGGCGACATCCCTGTCCGCATCGACTATCGAGAGCGTCACCAGAGTGGACTCCGAGAGCCCGCTAAGTATCGCGTGGACTGGGAACGACGGCTCGACCGCGATGCCGGCGGTGGCAGCCGAAAACGGCGAAACAGCCTCGCTGCTTGCCGCGCCAGAGACGGCAGTGAACACAGCCGACGCGATGCAGGGTGCGGCCATCGGTGTCATCCTCACAACGGACAACGAGGACGCCGTAGTTCGAACCGTCTTACGGGCGAGGCGGAACGGGCTCCAAGTGTTTGCCACCACCCAAGGTGTCGAGGCAGACGCCGAAGCGCTGGACCTCCTAGAGACGCTCGGGACGCCCGTGTTGTCGCCGCCGTCGAAGTGGGCCTCACAGTTGGAACTGCACCGATTGCTGTCGAGGGCGGCACGCGAGCGGGGGCTGTCGGGCATCGTGTTACAGACGCGAGATTGCCCGCGTATCGACTACGACCGCACTGCGACGGCCTTTGCGGTGTCCGACTACGAGGTCATCGCGATCCCGGAACTATGGAATCAGTCACCTGAAAACCCATCGGTGGTCGTCGGTATCCCCGCGTACAACGCCGCCGAAAGCATCGCGACTGTCGTCGAGAGCGCGTTCCCATTCGCCGAGGACGTGCTCGTCGTCGACGACGGAAGCCACGACGCGACGGCCGACTGTGCCCGCGAGGCCGGCGCGACGGTCGTCACTCACGAGCGAAACCGCGGCTACGGCGGCGCGCTCAAGACGCTATTCCGGGAGGCCGACGACTTGGGGGCCGCCCATCTGGTCATAATCGATGCCGATGGCCAGCACGACCCGGGGGATATCCCGGCACTGATCGAGACGCAGTGCCGGGACGACGCCGATATCGTCATCGGCAGCCGCTACGTCGGTGAGCGACGGACCAAGATACCTGTCGCCCGCTCGCTTGGACTAGCCGTCATCAACAATCTCACCAACGCCAGCATGGGCAAACTCAGACCGAGCGGGTTTATCCGCGACACCCAGAGCGGGTACCGGGCTTACAGCCGGGCAGCCATCCGCTCGCTCGCCACCGACTCGTCTATTGGCAACAACATGGGTGCAAGCACCGATATCCTCTATCACGCGCACCGTGCCCGGCTCAGCGTCGCGGAAGTGCCGACGACCATCTCATACGACGTGGAGAACGCAAGCTCGCAGGGGTCACTCTCCCACGGGCTGGACCTGATTCGTAACATCTTCTGGACCGTCGAGTACGGCCGTCCGCTATTGATTCTCGGTCTCCCGGGGGCGATAATGACGCTACTCGGGGTGGCCATCTCGGTGTTGCTGGTCGTCCAGTACGTCGAGACCGACACACTGGCGGCGATCCCGCTGGCGACGAGCATCCTGTTCGCGCTGGGCGGGCTGTTGGTGTGTGTCACCTCGCTGATGATGCACGTTCTGAACGGTCACCCCACGCTCAAGGGACTGCGCGACGAGGACAACAGCTAAACGGACAGCGAGACTGCAAAGCATATGACCGCGTTCGTGTTCTGTCGTCTCGTCGGGTCGGTGGATATCCGTGGCTGAAACGGACCTCGCGACCGGCGGCCGCTTCCGAGACCGCGTCGGTACTCGCAACCCAGCGCCAATCTTCGCCGTCCTCGGTGTCGGTCTCCTCGTCGCGGCGTATGCCGTCCCCGCCTTCGAGGCGCTACTTGTCGCGTGGGGCGGCACCGCGCTGTTCGTCGCACTGTTGCTCCGGTTCGTGATGGGCGGGCCGACCCTCTCGGCGAGGGTGACGACCGATATCTACGAGACGATGGCCCGCAACGCCCGACGACAGTGGGGGCCGGACCGGGTCCGATACGTGCCCGACGACGGCGGCACACTCCTCGCGAGGGGTGACGAACTCGACCCCGTCGGGAAGCGACTGCTGGCGACGGTCGAGGGCGAAACCGGGGAAACACTGTCCGACCATCTCTCGGTGCTCGTGGACGTACTCGTCAACGACCTCGAACTGGCTGGCCGGGTGCAGGCGACGACCACGGACGACGGCGCGACGGTGACGGTGACCGACAGCCGCGTCGGGACGGGTGAGCTGTTCGACCACCCTGTCAGTTCGGTCCTCGGTGTCGGACTGGCCAGACGGCTCGGCACGCCCGTCGGCGTCGAATCGACCGTCGAGGACGACGACCTAGTCGTCACCCTACAGCGAGCCGACGAACTTCTCGAACGTCCGGAAGCCGACCAGCACGGCGAAGACGAGTCCGCTGACCAGTAGCGGCCACCGAAGCCGTGCCCGCCAGCGGGCGGTGACGGACACCGGCGCAGTCAGTGCAGTCACCACGACGAGGCCGACGAAGGCGACGACGAAGGCGTGTTCGATCGTCAACGCTCCGACGCTTGCCAGTACCGCGATGCCGGCGAGCATCCACCCGACCTGCGCGAAGAGAAATCGCCGCTGCCGTGGCGTCGTCATCGGCCACGTCTACAGCCTCCACCGGCATAACCGCACCGCAGTCGGCAGCAGCGGCTTCAAGTCGGGCCGTCCCGTCTGTGGTCGTAGATGTTCCCGTGGACCCACGCCGCCTTCGGTTACCTCCTTCTGGTCTGTCTTGGCCTCCTCCTCAGTCGGCGCATCTCGAAGGCCGAACTGGTGGCCGTCCTGATCGGGACGCAACTGGCTGACGTCGTCGACAAGCCGCTGGCGTGGTGGTTCGCGGCCATCCCCTCCGGTCGCTCGCTCGGCCACTCCCTGCTGATTGCGGTTCCCCTGTCGGTCGCCGTTATCGCCGCCGCGTGGTATCACAGCCATCCAGAGGTGGGGGTCGCCTTCGGGCTTGGCTACGCCAGCCACCTCCTCGGGGACACGTACGTCGCCCTCTACTACTGGCGCGTCGAGGAGTTCACCTTCCTGCTGTGGCCACTGCTGCCCGCGTACCCCTATGACGACTTTGGCGGTTTCCTCGATTTCGCCGGCCAACTGGAAATCACGCGACCCGTATTAATAGCCGCTCTCGTCTCTGCCGCCATTGGGACGCTCTTTCTGGCACACTTCTCCCGTGCGCCGTTGTGGTACAGTCCTCGGTCGAACTAATCACGGACCCCGCTCGTATTTATTCTCTCCGCGCAAGAGAGCATCATGACACCGACGATTGCCGACCAGCGGGTGCTCGTGACCGGCGGCGCGGGCTTCATCGGGAGCCACATCGCGGAGACGCTGTGTCCGGACAACGACGTCCTGATTCTCGACGACTTCAGCAGCGGTAACCGGACGAACTGTCCCGACGGCGCGACGGTCATCGAGGGTGACGTGCGCGACGAGGCGACGGTGGCTAACGCCGTCGATGGCGTGGATATCGTCTTTCACGAGGCCGCTATCGTCAGTGTTGCCCAGTCAGTCGAGAACCCGACGGCGAGCCACGCCGTCAATGTTGATGGGATGCTGAACGTCCTAGAGGCTGCACGCCGAGAGGACGCACGCGTTGTCTTCGCATCGAGCGCGGCCATCTACGGCGCGCCCGAATCGCTCCCAGTCACCGAGACGGCCCCCAAACAGCCCGCCTCGCCCTACGGTCTCGAAAAGCTTTCTGGGGACCACTACTGCCGGCTGTACGCCGACCTCTACGACCTACAGACGGTTTCGTTGCGCTACTTCAACGTCTACGGTCCCCGCCAATCGGGTGGCGACTACGCCGGAGCCATCACCGCCTTCGCCCAACAGGCTCGCGCCGGCGGCCCGCTGACGGTCCACGGCGACGGCAGCCAGACACGCGACTTCGTCAACATCGCGGACGTGGTCCAAGCGAACCTGTTGGCGGCGACCACCGACGCCACCGGGGAGGCATTTAACGTCGGCACCGGAACCGGGACGACGATACGCGGCGTCGCGGAGACGATTCGGGACACCGTCGACCCGACGGCCGAGGTGACCACCACCGACCCGCGGCCGGGCGACATCCGCGACAGCCTCGCAGACATCTCGAAGGCCCGCGAGCGATTGGGCTACGACCCGAACGTGTCGCTCACCGAGGGGTTGGAGACGTATCTCGGCTGACGCGGTCCCGCTGCCTCACTCGACGATGACGGTTCCCCGCATCCCCGACTCGTGCGGGATACAGAAGTAGGGGTGTTCCCCGACTGTCTCGAACGTGTGGCTGAACGTCTCTCCCGGCCCGACACTCCCCTCAGCGGGGTACGACTCGCGTGCGGCGCTCTCGCCCCCGAAGTCACCCGAAGCGAAGTATGCCGCCCCGTCGGGCAGGTCGTCCTTGTAAGCGGTGACGCTGTGGGCGACACTCCCCGTCGTCTCCCAGACGACGGTGCCGCCGGCACTCACCGTCAGTTCCTGGGGCTCGAAGTTGAGTCCGTCGGTCATATCTACGTGGTGCTTCGAGGGCGTGCCTGTCCGCGTCCCGCCGTCGGACGACCCGCCGCACCCGGCGACGAGGCCGGCTAGCGCCACGCCGCCCGTCCGCAACATCGTTCGTCGGTTATACATGCCGTTCACTTAGGTGCCAGTAGATTAAGTTTACCCGCCGATTGCAACACTTTTGTCCATACCCGCGAAAGCAATGCCAACAGTGGTTTCACTCGCACGATTCCGGCGCCCGGTCGCCATTCCAGCGGCCGTTTGCCTTCTCGCGGCCACCGGCCTGTTGGCCGTCGACATCCTCGGCCTCCTCCCGCGGCCGACGCTGTTGCGTGCCGGATTCACCCTCGTAGGGGCTATCGTCGCCTTCGTGGTGTTCGTCGCCTCGCAGGGCGAGCGCCCCGAATTGGAGCGGCGGGTGCCGCCGGACCACACCGCGAAGGTGGTCGTTGCGCTGGCCGCCGTCGCAGTGGTCGCCGCGGCGATGTCGGGGTCACGGCTGCTACCGTTCGCTCTCGTCCTGCCGGTGGGTCTCGCGGCCGTGGCGCTGCAACTCCGTGGTGAGCCGTCCGTCCCGGCGGTGGTGACACAGCTCTGTGCGCTCTTTCTGGCCGGTCGCCTCGGGAAATACGTCACGACCGGTTTCTACTTTGGCGGTACCGATACCTTCGCCCACGTCGCCGCCGTCGACACGCTGCTTCGGACCCGATACACGACGGCCATCGGCCACGGCTACGACCTCTACCCCGTCTTTCACTTCTTCATCGGCGCAGTCAGGCACGCCACCGGTCTCCCAGCCTACGACGCCTTGGTTCTGACCGGCACTGTTCTCATCACCTTCGTCGTCCCGATAGCGTATCTGTTGGGCTGGTCGGTGTTCGACTCACAACGGATGGGACTGTTGGCGGCACTGTCGGTCACCGTTCTGGAGTTTTTCTCCTATCACGCGCTGTATTTCTATCCGCAGGCGCTGGCGAGCATCCTCATTCTGGGGGCGCTGTATCTTAACAGCCGCCTTCGCTACGCCGCCGACGAGCGGACCTTCCGTCGTCTATCCGTGTTCGTTGTCGCACTCCTCGCCACGATGGTTGTCACCCACCACCTCACGTACATCCTCTTTGCCGTCGTCGCGGCGGCCGCCGTCCCCGTGGCGCTGGTCCGGCCGTACCTGTTCGACGGGTCAACGGGCGAGGGTCGCCGGTGGTTCCGGTACCGCTGGCTGTTTCCCGGCGTCCTCGGGGGGGTGTTCATGCTGGTGTACTGGTCGTACTCCCCGAGTCTCATCACCGTCGGCATCGTCCAACTCACCGCCGGCGTGCTGTTCGACGTGGTGACGGTGCCGAGTTCCAACCTGTACACCTACGGGACGACGCTGCCCGCCGACAGCGTCGACCGGGCCGTCGCGTGGCTGCTGACGCCGACCGGCATCTATGCGTCGGGCCTAGGTGCGCTGTTGCTGCTCGCGGGCTACGAACTGCTGGATAACCTTCGGGCCTACAAACGGGGCTTCACTCTCGCCCTGACTGGATTGGGTCTGTCGGCGCTGTTGCTCCCGCTACCGATTCCGATTCCACAGATAGAGCGCCTGCAGTTCGTCGTGACGCTGCTGGCGATCTTCCCACTCGCCGTCGGGTTCAAGCGCACGCTCGCCGTCGACCGTCGGTACACCGCTGTCGCGGTCGTCCTCGTGGCGACATTGGGCGGGGCGACGGCGTTCACAGTGCTCACATCCGATGACCTCTCTGAAACCTACATCGAGGAGCCCCGCGAGCAGGTGTCGATGAGCGACACCCAGTTTCGGGCGGTCGGAATGACAGCGTCGTTCCTCCAGCGGCACGGTTCGGGGCCGACCGCCACCGACCGGGTGACAAACCGAGCCTTCGAGACAAGTCAATTCAACGCTACGCGGCCGCTCCGGGCCAGACCAACCGGGCTCCGAACCGGCGCGACGTATCTGGTCGCCCGCGACCGCTGGACGACCCACCTCGTCGCGGTCGGCCGCGGGATTCGCAGCGGAGACCTGAACACCTTCAGTGTCTCCAACAGCCGTTTCACCGTCGCAGACGCGACCCACGACAAGGTGTACACGGCCGACGACGTGCGTGTATACCGGAGTTCGGACGGGTTCCGCCGCTTCTACGGCGAGAACGGCACCGCCCGGTAACACAGGCTCCGTGCGAGATACGCGAGCGTGAACGGATGCGGCGAGATGCGGGCCGCACGCCCGAGATACGTCACTGCGCGGTCGTACTCCCCAGCCTCGTGGCAGGCCACCCCGAGGTCGGTGTACAGTTGCGTGTAGTAGATGGGAAGGTACGGTTGGGCCTCGGGCACCCGCTGACTGACCAGATAGCCGAAGCGCTTGGCATGGTCGCGGTACTCGTCAACGGCCATCCCGGTGGACATCATGCTCCCCTCGTGACGGCGGCGCTCGAACAGGTCCGGGCACGCACAGACGCCGCCCTCGGTGGCCGCCTCTAGCACGTACAGTAGGTCTTCGCCCCTGTCGAGGCCTGTCTCGAAGCGCGTGTTCACCCGCTCGGTGTCGACGAGGATCGCCGAGGTCACCTCAGATAGGTCACCAACGAACACCTCGTAGACGAAATCGTCGAGCGTCGTCTCGGGCCCCTCCACGCACAGCCCCGCGTCCGTCTCGGCCATCCGGTCGAGTTGGCGGTCGAGCTTGTCGGGTGCCCAGAGGTCGTCGGCGTCCAGAAAGGCGACGTAGCGGGTGTCGGCCCGCTCAAGTCCGGCGTTCCGGGCGTCGGCCGGTCCCGTGTCCACATCGTCGACGACGACGATTTCGGTGTCAACGGACTGGGCGGCGACGCTCCGTTTAGCCTCTTCGAGCATCGATTCGGGCGTGTACTTGGGGCTGTAGGGGATGACGACGGAGACGGTCACCACTGTGCCATCACCGCCTCGTGAATCTCAGTCACGCGGTCGGCGTGGTGGCCCCACGTCCACTGCTGGTCAAGCAAGCGTTGGTGGCCAGCCGTTCCCATCGCCCGCAGGCGCTCGGGGTCATCAAGTAACGAATCGAGCGCTGCGGTCAGCGTTACCGGGTCTTTCGGCGGGACCAGCACACCAGTCTCACCGTCGACGACCATCTCGGGGATGCCGCCGACCCGTGAAGCAACCACGGGCGTCCCGGCGGCCATCGCTTCGTAGACGACGGTCGGCCGCCCCTCCGTCCAACTGGGGTGAACCACGGCGTCGGCGGCGACCTGCCACCGCCGCAGGGCGAGGGGGTCGAGTCGCCACAGCGACTTGGCTGGATGTGAGAGTTTGCCCAACTGGTCAAGCAACCACCAGCGCAGATCGCCCTCGTGGCCCACGGTGACGAGCATCACGTCTTCCCGGTCGAGGGCATCGACCGCCGCGACCAGCTCTTTCACCCCCTTCTGTTCGGTGTAAGCCCCGACGTAGAGCAGCACTTTCGTCTCGGGGCCGATGCCCAGTTCCCGGCGGATCTTCTCGCGCCGGTCGGTCGGGAACATCTCGGGGTCAGCACCGATTGGGACCGTCTGCACCTTCCCGGCGGGGGCAAAGCGGCGGGCGACGCCGGCCAGTTCGTCGCTGACGGTGAGGATGCGGGCGGCGTAGTCGATAGTCTCGCGGATGCGTTGCTGTGTGCTGTCGTTGAACGAGTCGAAGTTGTGAAGATCGACGGCGTGGCTGTTGACCACCAGCGGCACGTCGTGCTCACGACAGTAGGGCAACAGGCCGTAGCCGTCGAGGTAGATATCGGAGGTGTGGACGACGTCGTGGGGCGTCTCGAAGGTCCGCTCGACGTACCGGGGAATCCGTTTCTGGAGGGAGTCACCCGAAACATGGTAGAAGTATCGTTTCGGAATCGCGTATAGAAAGCGCGGGTAATGGGCCACGTAAGTGCCCCACCGCTCCGTCTTGGGCACTTTGGCGTATTCCGAGTGAGGGCCGACCGGCGGGGCGTAGGGCGTCGGCACCACCACGTCGAGATCGGCGTGCGTGCGGTTGATGGCGTCGAACGAGCGGTGATTGAACGGCGATCGGACCTGGAGAGGGTGGCTCTGGTGGTGGATAGAGCAGGCTAACACGTCGTAGGGATCGCTCATTGTTTCCCACCGGCCAGCACTCGCAGGCCGAGCAACGACCAAAACGCCAGCCTGGCGAGGTTCTTCGGTCGGGCAACGGTAGCTACATCGAGGTACTCGCGGGCCGCATCGAAGCGTCCCTCCGCGAGGAAATGGCCCACGAGCCCCATCCGGTGGACCCGCTCGACCGGAATCCCACGCGATTCGAGGTCGGCCACGAGCGCGGCGTTCCGTTCGAGATAGCGACGGTCGTTTGCGACGTACGCTTCGGCCGGAGCGTCACCGGTGAAGTGCGTCAGTGCCAGCGCCTCGTCCACGTAGGCCAGTTTCCCGACCGCCAGCACTCTGAGTACGAGGTCCCAGTCCTCGTAGATCGACAGCCCTTCATCGAAGCCGCCGGTCTCCGCCAGGACGGCGCGTTCGACCAGCAGCGTCGACCCCGGTCCCATGAACACCTGCATCGAGAGCAGCGCCTCGGCCAACTCTCGGCCGCCCTCACGGGGGGCCCGCGAGCGAAACAGTTTCTCGGAGACGACGGTTGCGAGGCGGGCGGCAGACGAGAGTCCCGCCGTCGCCACGTCGCAGTACGCGCCCACCCACTCCTCGCCCCGCCCGTCCAGCGTCGAGAGCTGCCGTTCCAGTTTCCGGGGGAGCCACTCGTCGTCCGAATCGAGGAAAGCGACGTACTCGCCCGTCGCGGCTTCGACACCGGTGTTACGGGCGGCGCTCACACCCCTGTTCGTCTCGTGGGCGAGATACCGCACCCGTTCATCGTCGTACCCCTCGACTATCGCGTCGGTGTCGTCGTTCCCCCCGTCGTCGACGACGACCACTTCGATGTCGTCGACGGTCTGGGCGAGCGCACTATCGATGGCTCGGCCCACCACGTCAGCCCGTTCGTAGGCCGGAACCACGACGCTGACACGTGGGTCAGCCATGGATGACACTCCGGTGAATCTCGTGTAATCGCTCGCCGTGGCGGGCCCACGTCCACTCGTTGTCCAACAGTCGTTGGAGGCCGGCCGCCCCCATCTCGCGCAGTCGCTCGGGGTCGTCAAGCAGGAAGTCGAGCGCCTCGGCCAGCCGTTCGGCGTCGTGGGGCGGAATCAACATGCCTGTCTCGCCGTCGACGACCATCTCTGGAATTCCGCCGACGTTCGAGGCAAGAACCGGTGTCCCGGCGGCCATCGCCTCGTAGATGACCGTCGGTCGCGCCTCGAAATGGCTCGGTAACACGAGCAGGTCCGCCGCGACGTGGAGCCGCCGGACAGCGATTGGGTCCAGTTCCCAGTAAGCGTGGGCGGGGTGGCGCAGTTCGCCCAGTCGGTTCAGGAACCACCAGCGCAGGGTCCCGCCGTGGCCCACAGCGGCGACGGAGACGTCGTCGCGGTCCAGCTCGTCGAGTGCGGCCGCCAGTTCCTTGACGCCTTTCTCCTTCTCGAAGCGGCCGACGTACAGCACGAGTTTGGTGTCGGGGTCGATACCCAGCTCACGGCGAATCTTCTCGCGTCGGTCCGTCGGATACTTGTCGGGGTCCTCCCCGATTGGCAGGGTCGTCACCTTGTTGTCGGGGGCGAACTGCCGGGCCACGTCGGAGAGTTCGTCGCTGACGGTCAACACGGCCGAGGCGTAGTCGATGGTCTCGCGGATGTGTGACTGAACGGTGTCGTTGAACCGCTCGAAGTTCTTCAGGTCGCCGGCGTGTGAGAGTGCGACCAGCGGCACGTCGTGGCGCTTGCAGTACTTGAGCATCCCGTAGCCGTCGAGATAGAAGCCACAGGCCTGAACGACATCGTGGGGCGTCTCGAAGGTCCGCTCGACGTAGTCGGTCGCTCGCTTTTGCAGCGAGTTCCCGGAGACGTGATAGAAATAGCGCTTCGGAATTGCGTAGAAGAATCTGGGATAGTGGACCAGATACGACCCCCATCGCTCGGTTTTCGGGATGTGACGGTATTCCGAGTGGGGGCCGACCGGCGGGGCGTATGGCGTCGGTGAGACCACGTCGAGGTCGACCCCGGTGGCGTTGAGCGCGTCGAAGGAGCGCTGATTGAATGGGGTCCGGACCGGGAAAATGTGATTCGGGTGTTCGGTCGCACAGCCGAGCACGCTGTACGACTCGCCGGGCGGGGTTGGTCGAGGGGTATCTTCGTCTGACATGAGAGGGTGCGCCACGCAACGGTGGAGTAAGTTCGTCCTACCATACAGCAACGCCGGGGTTATGCTTTCCGGGCGGTGCCGAGACAACGGTGATTGCACAGAGTAGCATCGTCGCGCTCGTGTGGCCTCCACAACTCCCGTCCCGGTGGTCCCGTGCTGGACTCGCTGTGCCACTGCGAGACACGGCCCTGTGTGAGGACTTACCGGTCATCAATTGGTGGTGACGCCCCGACGACGCGTCGGCGGAGCCAGTCGGCGATACCAGTTAAATTCCACCGAACGACCGATAGCGGTTCCGAGCCGTCGATTCGCGGTATCAGGTGCGGATCCGCTGACTCGGGCACTAACCCATTGGTTGCCGTCGCGTAGCTGTGTGTCTCCCGGACGAGCGCGAGCGCCTCGGGTGTGACGTCTGAGTATGGATAACAGAACCGGTCGATGTCGACGTCGAACTGCGCTTCAAGTTCGGTCTTGGCCCCCTCGATTTCGGCTCGCAGCGTCGCCTCGTCGGTAACACCGCTCAGCCACGGGTGTGAATGCGTGTGGGTGCCGATCGTCACGAGGTCACTCGCTATCAGCTCCCGGACCTGTGATGCCGACATGTACGCCTCCCCGTCGGCTGTCGACCCGCCGATTCGGTCGGTGATGAGAAAGCACGTCGCCGGCACGTCGAACTCACGTAAGACCGGGAGCGCGTTCGTGTAGACGTTCTCGAACCCGTCGTCGAAGGTTACCGCGACGCGCCGGCGGTCCCCGCGTTCGAGTACGGCCGGCAGGTCAACGACGTCGAACTGGTCTGTCAGCTCACGCATCTGGGCGCGGAACGCCGGAACTGACAGCGTTCGCTCGTCGGCATTACCCGTTCCTGATCCAACGGAGTGGTACATCAGTACCGCGTTGGCAGCCGTCGGAGCCAATGCCGAGATATCGACAGTATCGTTCAGTCGAGCCAGCACGGACCAGACCCGCCCACGGAGCGATGTCGGGGCTGGGCCTAGGGCGTCATCGGACACACCCAGTACAGGCTTCCGGGACTGATAATAATATCTATCGCTGCCGGACAATCCCGCAAAGCGACGGTATGCTTGTCCTACCGAGACTTCCGCACAGCGGACCGGCCCATCGACAGGGTTATTCACCGACACACCGACTAAGTGTCCGTGTCGGATCAGTCACCCGACGGCGACCCGTTCGTCACGGTCGTCGTCGTCACGTACAATTCTGCGGCGACGGTGGGAGAGACGTTGTCCTCGCTCGCCGAGCAGACCTACCCGTCGGACCGCTACGAGATCCGCGTCGTCGACGGCGGCAGCACCGACGACACCGAAGCCCTCGCAGACGAGTACGGGGCCGCCTTCCACGTCGTCGCGGGCGGTACCATCGGGGCCTGTCGCAACCGCGGCATCGACCATGCCGATGGCGACTACGTCGCATTTACCGACTCGGACTGTGCCGTCCCCGCGACGTGGCTCCGTTCGCACGTCGACCGTATAGCCGATGCCGACGAACATGTCGCTGGCGTCGGCGGCCCGAACCGGCCGTTTCCCGACGATCCGCCCTTCGCAAAACTGGTCGGGAGCCTCCAAGGGACGGTGTTCGGTTCCGGTGGTTCCCCGCAATCCCACGCCATCGATCGGGTCCGAGAGGTCCGCTCGGTCGCTTGCTGTAACGTGCTCTACGACACCGCAATCTTCGACGAGCACCGCTTCGACGGCGACATCAACGTTGGTGAGGACGCTGAGTTCCACTTCCGCCTGAGCGAGGCCGGCTACCGGTTCGTCTTCGACCCCGCCATCGCCGTTTCACACCACCTTTCGCCCGACTTTGACGCGTTTTGCAAGAAGGCACGATCGTACGGCTACGCGATGGCCCGCATCCAACGCCGTCACGGAACAGTCATCCGGTGGTACTCGGCGTTGCCCTCGCTGGCGCTCGGGGGCGGGGCGATAGCGGCGCTCGCGGACCTATCGAACCGACGGGCTCGATACGTTCCCCTACTCCTGTTTGCGTATCTGCTCGTCAGCGGCTACGCGACGCTGCAGGTGTTCCGCGACCGGCGCAGTCCGCTAGCCCTGCTCATGCCGGTCATGCTCGCCGCACAGTACACGTACTACGGCATCGGCTTCCTAGAAGGGCTGACAGCGCCCGAACCCGTGCCACAGGAACTTCCTTAGGCCCGGTAGATACCGATGGCCCAGTGGTGCTCGCCGAGTACCTGATGTCCCAGTCCAAGGGTTCCATCGACCGCACAGTGCCAGCCGTCGCCGTCGTACCAAGGGTCGACTTGGTGCATCGCGCCGGAGTTCCACCCCAGCCCGCCGGGCGGCTCTAGCGCCGGCGAATGGGGCCGTTCAGTGTCAGTGTAGGTCGTGGGCGAGAGTTCGGTTATCTCGAAGGCCCGAACCCGCTTCCCGTAGCGCCGTTCACAGTCCTGATAGAACGCCAGAACGTGGTCGTCGAAGACGATGGGCCGACCGCCCGGACGGGCCGCTTGGGGCCGATTCCGGACGACGGGGTTCCCTTCGTGGGGCGTCCAGTCTGGCGATTCGAGCGTGTCGCTGTGGTAGGCATAGAGATCGGTACCGTCGCCGAGGAGCCCCCACCAGCGGCCGTTCCAGCGGATGGGGCTGAAATCGTGCAGCGGCGTCGCCGGCTGCACCAAGTCGGCCACCGGAGTCCATTCGTGGGGGAACTTCGCGGCCCGGTACAGCGTCACTGGGGCCGGGCCGACCTCCTTGGCCCAGCGGTCGGGCACCATGTAGTGGTCGCCCTGCCAACTGAACACGTAGGGGTAAGAGAGGTGTTCGTCCGTCTCCAAGACGACCCGGTCGTACACCCACTCGTAGCCGTCGTCGCTCTCAGCATGAGCGATAGCGGCGGTTGGGTCGCGGTTGTGGGTGTACACCTCGAAGAACATGTGCCAGTCGCCGGCCTCGGTAACGAACAGAAACGGGTCGGCGACGCAGTCGGTCCGTCCGAAGTCTGTTACGTCGGCCGCTGTCAACACCGGATTGATGTGGTCCGACGGGACGAACCGGGACGGCGGCCGCTCCGCTGTCGAGGGGTACTCGGGAACGGTATCGCCGTCGTACAGCCCGGCGACATCGGCCGCCGAGGGGAACGAAACGGCGTTCGACTGTCGCATATGCAGCGCTTCACCGGTATGCCAAGCCATCCGTTCCAGTAGCGTCGACTTGGCAAGCCTGTGTCGGATTCTACTCGCCAGCGGCTCGGGTCGGTAGCGCGAGTGTGCGAGCAACTCGTCATCTCCCGTCTTCTCGGCCATTGGAATATGGGTTAGTGGCGATAGCGGTACTTAATCTCATAGGCTCGTCGGGCTCAGAAACCGGTGCCGGCTGTGCCAAGCGCCCGGAATCCGCCGGTCGCCCCCTCGCTGTGAGTGACATCGACGTCATCGGGAGACCCTTGGTACAGCGACGGGGCAGCGGGGTCGACAGGAGAGGCGAGGTTGACCAGATTTGTCGTGATACCCGCCTCGGAACCCAGCTTGATGTAGGGGCCGAGTATCTTCCTGTTCGGCGCGTTAGCACTGTAGCTGTCGTACCCCAGCTCGTAGACGTAGTCGGCGACGCCGGTGACGTGTTTCACCGTGTCGATGACAGCGGTGCCGTGGCCCAGCAGCCGGATGATCGTGGGCGGATTCGTCGGGTTCGACGTGGGTTCCCAGTGGACGTTTCCGAACTCAATGAGGCTATCCCATGTCTGGTCGATGGCGACACCTGCGGACCCACCCATCGTGAGATAATCGACCGTCTGGGTACCACCACGTGAGAAGAACACGGTCGTGTTCTGTCCGCTGACCGTGGCACTGGGGTAGGCCGCAATGGTCCCGAACCAGTTGGCCGGGCCGTAGTACGAGCGGAACTCGAAGAGACCGTCCTGATCGCCGGCGTCACACTCATAGATGGTGAGCTGTTCGTGGCGGCACTGGAACGGGCCGACGCCCTCGTCAACGCGATACACGGAGTTGTTCCAGCCCCACAGGACGAGCCGTCCCACGAAGAGGTCCTGCGTGTCCCGGTTGGTGTGGTGAATGGCCACCCCCGTCGGCTGGCTCCCGGCTGGGCCGTTCAGCGCGAACCCGTCGAGCTTGACCCGGCTCACGCCCGAATCGCGGTCGAACAGGATGCCGTCAGCGTTCTGGTCGGTGATAGCTATCTTCGACAGTTCGACGCCGAGCCCGGTTATCTGGGTCTCCTCGTAGGGGCGAATCGGCCCCGTCTCCTCGACGACGCCAGCCGGCAGGCGCACCTCGCCGCCGCCGGCAGCGTTGACGATGTCCAGCGCGTCCTGAATCGGCGTTGCCGTGGTCTCCGGGTCCACCGACTGGGGTGCGGAGTTGTTCCGGCCCAGCGCGACGACGTACCCGGCGAGGATGAGCGAGGTTACGTCGCTCCCGTCACCCGAGGATCCACCGCCCGAGCCAATGGTTCCTAGTTGGGTCCACGACCCGCCGTCACCGAGATAGACGTTTCCGGTGTCGGTCGCAAGGAACTTCGCGCCGGCCTTGGCGACGTAGTTCGACCGATTGGCATCGGTGTCCCTGAGTTCCACGTCCGTGTCGATGCGTTCGAAGTTGCGGTTCAGCGGTTCGTCCCAGTCCAGCGTGCCCGCGGTCGGGGTTTCGTATTGGTGATTGTCAGTCATTGGTAATTTCCGTCCATCATGCCGCCGTAGCCGTGGCTGCCGTAGCCACTCTCACCGAACTCGTCGTTCGGAATCGGCGTCGCAGTCGCCGTGTCAGTCTCTATTGGTGTGGGCGTCGGTTCCTCGGTCGTGACGCCCTCGACCAGCGCGACCACTTGGTCGGCGGTCAGTGCCACGTCGTAAACGCGCACGTCGTCGATAGTGCCATCCATCGCGTAGTAGCTGGCGTAGCCGTTGTCGCCGTAGCCGATGTACAGCGACCGGTCGCTGGGAACCACAGCACCGAACTGTGTCGTGTCGCGGTCGACCGCCTCTCCGTCGAGGTACATGACGAACGCCTCGCCGTCCCACGTACAGAGCACGTGGTGCCACTCGCCGTCGTGGGTCGAGACGCCCCAAGGGTTCACGCTTGCCTGTCCGCTTTCGACGCCGACGTGTGCCCGCAGACTGTTCGGGGTCTGCACGTCGACAGCGTAGCCCGTCCCACCGTAGCGGGCGTCGGCCTTCTGGAGCACCGTTTGCTCGTTCGCCTCACTCGCTGTTCGGTACCAGCCACCGAACGAGAGCGCTGCCAATGGGGTCAGTGTCCCCGTGTCGGGCACTTCTACGTAGTCCTCGGCGCTCGAACTACAGGCGATGCCCGAAGTCCCGAACACCCCTGCCGTGTCCAACGTTGGCGAACCGCGGACGAACCCGTCGTTGCCCCCGGCACTGTCGGCCACGGTCGTCCCGCCCGTCTCCGCGAACGCCCAGCGAGCCACAGGAGCTGGCTGTGACGATGGGTCCGTCTTAGTCGGGGTTGAGGTGGGCGTAGGCGTCGGGGCGGGTGTTACCGTCGCCGTCGGTGTGGGCGTCGGACTTGGGGTCTCTGTCGGGGTCGGGACCGGGGTCGGTGTAGGCGTCGAGGACGGTGTGGACGTAGGCGTCGGTGTTGCTGTCTCCGTCGGGGTCGGCGTCGCCTCCTCGACGCCCTCGTAGAGGTCCGACACTTCGTCGCTCCCGAGCGCCCGGTCGTACACACGAACGTCGTCGATAGCGCCATCCATCGCGTAGTAGCTGTCGTAACCGTTGTCGCCGTAGCCGATGTACAGCGGTCGGTCGCTGTGGACCACCTCTCCCGACTGTGTGGTGTCGCGGCCGACTTCCTCGCCGTCGAGATACATCACTAGCCGCGACCCGTCCCACGTACAGAGCACGTGGTGCCACTCGCCGTCGTGGGTCGAGACGCCCCAAGGATTCACGCTCGCCCGCCCGCTCTCGACACCGACGTGTGCCCGCAGACTGTTCGGAGTCTGCACGTCGACAGCGTAGCCCGTCTCACCGTAGCGGGCGTCGGCCTTCTGGAGCACGGTGTGCTCGTTCGTATCGCTCGTCGTTTGGTACCACCCGCCAAAAGTGAGCGCGGCCGTCGGGGTCAGTGCCCCTGCATCTATAACCTCGACGTAGTCGTCAGCCCCACTGTCGAACACGTACGCTGTCGAATCGTAGACACCCGACACACCTTGGTCGGGGGTTCCGCGAACGGCTCCGTCGTTGCCACCGGCCACATCGACAGCGGTGTCTCCGTTTCCGTCGAGGGGCCAGTGGCCGACCAGCCCACCAGTGGGGCCGACGAGCGAGAGCGCGTTCGATGCTCCCAACGCCCCCGGAATTCCGCCGTCGAGACGCCACGGGTATCCACCGTAGCCGAGTCGCTGCTCGGAGGGCCCCGAACCGCCAAGACAACCGGCAATCGCAGTCGCTCCGGAGGCGATGCCGGTGAGTTTGAGCATCGTCCGTCGAGATATCTCACGGTCGTTGTCAGTTGGTGGCGGGTCTGTCTCCATTTCAGTACACTACATTACCAGTAAATATACCCTTTTCTACTGTGATTGTCGAATCTCAGCACGAAACTAATTTAAGAACTGTCAGGACCACCCGGATAAAAGGGAGAAAGACGCTGAAACAGCTTCTATTCGACTGTGACGCTCTTCGCCAGATTTCGTGGTCTGTCGATAGCCCGTTCTTTATTGTTCGCGACGTGGTAGGCGAACATCTGGAGGTAGACGTTGGCGACGAGCGGTTCCAACAGGCCGAGGTCGGGAACCTCGAAACTGACTTCGTGGTCGCTTCGGTTCGTTTCGTTCGTGATGGCGATGACCGGGGCACCGCGGGACTGGACTTCCTTGACGTTGTTTTGGGTTTCCTCGGGTCGGGTGCCATCAGTCAGCAGAGCGAGTACCGGCGTCGCTTCCGTGACCAGCGCTAGGGGGCCGTGTTTGAGTTCGCCCGCCGGAAACCCTTCGGCGTGGTCGTAGGATATCTCTTTGAGTTTGAGCGCGCCCTCTAGTGCGACTGGATGGCCCAGTTGCCGGCCGATGAAGAAGAACGCCTCGCCGTCGGCATAGGCGTTGGCGACCTCCGCGACTGCGTCCTCGTCGTCGAGGACGCCCTGCACTGCACCGGGGAGAGCTTGGAGGTCTCCGACGAGCTGTCGTCCGGTCGCCGCGTCGAGTTCGCCGCGCGTTTCCGCGACGGTCAGGGCAAACAGCGCGAGCATGACGACCTGTGAGGCGAAGGTCTTGGTCGCGGCAACGCCGATTTCCGGCCCCGCTCGGATGTACACGGCATCGTCACACTCGCGAGCCATAGTGCTCCCAACGTTGTTGGTCACGGCGAGGGTCCGAATCCCCGTCCGTCCGGCCATCCGTAACGCCCGAAGTGTATCGGCTGTCTCGCCGCTCTGACTGACGCCAACCACCAGCGTCCGCTCGGGATCGCGGCCGCTGCCGACGCTGTACTCGCTGGCGAACTCGGCGGTGGCGCGCACATCCGCCAGTGACTCCACCAGTTCCTTGGCGTACAAACAGGCGTGATAGGAGGTGCCACAGGCGACGAACTGGATCTCATCGATGTCCTGAAGGAAGGCCGATGACAGCGCCAGATCTTCCAGTTCGGCGCGCCCCTCGATGGGGTCGAGACGACCCGCGACGGCCTGCCGCAGAGCCGTCGGCTGTTCGTGTATCTCTTTTAGCATGTAGTGGTCGTAACCACCTTTCTCGGCCGCATCGGCGTCCCACTCGATAGTGTTGACCGGCCGGTCGACTGTCTCGCCGTCGTTACGGATGGCGATGCTGTCCCGAGTCACGTGGGCCACGTCGCCGTCTTCCAGATACGACACCGAGCGGGTGTGTGCGAGCAGCGGCGTCACGTCGCTGGCGATGAAGTTGCCGTCCTCGCCGTAGCCGACGACCAACGGGCTGTTCCGCCGCGCAGCGATGATTCCGTCGTAGCCGGCCGCGACGACGCCGAGCGCGTAGCTCCCCTCGATGCGGTCGACGACCGTTTCGACTGCTGCCAGCAGGTCGTCGGTCTGCTCAAGTTCGGCTTCGAGGAGGTGGGCGACGACCTCGGTATCCGTCTCGCTACGGAACTCGTGGTCCGGCAACTCCTCACGCAGGTCGTCGTAGTTGGCGATGATGCCGTTGTGGACGACCGCCACCCGACCGTCGCAGTCGGTGTGGGGGTGTGCGTTCGCGTCTGTCGGCTTCCCGTGCGTACTCCAGCGGGTGTGGCCGATGCCACATGTCTGTGGAGCGTCGGCCGGCAAATCGAGGTCACCGACGAGCCCTTTCTGCTTGAACACCGAGAGCCCGTCGTCGACGAGCGCGATGCCCGCTGAGTCGTATCCGCGATACTCCAACTGTTGTAGCCCCGCCACGAGCCGCGGCCGGGCCGGCTGTGCGCCGACGTATCCAATAATTCCACACATGATTATCCCCTCCGTACCGTCTCGCCCGATTCGATTTGCCCCTGCAGGACGGTGCCGCTATCCGCCAGTACCTCTCGGCCCACAACGGTGCCCGGCGTCACTGTGACGTTCCCGCGCAGCGTCGCCCGATCGGCCACGACGCCACCGAGGCCGACGTCCCGGTGGACGGTGTCGTCAACGACGACCTGTGCCGGCCCTCCCTCGACGGAAGCGTTCGGCCCAATCGAGGCCGATTCCCCGATGATACAGTCATGGAGCACCGCTCCGTCGCCCACTCGGCCGCCGTCCATAACGATACAGTTCGAAAGGACCGCGTTCGCGCCGATGTAGACGTTCTGACCCAGCGACGTGCCCGGCAATAGCGTGGCATTCGGTCCAACGGACACGCCGGTATCAATTGCGACAGCATCCGAAACGGCTGCTGTCTCGTGGACGCCATCGTGGTCATCAGGCTCCCTATGCTTTCCTAGCAGAGTCGCATTCGTCGACAACAAATCCCACGGATACGTGAGGTCTTGCCATGTCCCGCGATTGAGTACCGCAGACAACGTGTCGTCATCGGCCAACCGCTGGAGTGCGGTGGCGATACCGAAGTCGCCGTCATCTGTCTCGATCACGTCCCGAATCACGTCGAAGACGCGGCCGTCGAAGACGTACGCGCCGCCGTTGACCAGAAACGACGGGTCGTCGGTTGGTACCCGCGAGACACCCCGTACGGCTTCGCCGTTGACATCGATGGCACCGTATTCGGTTGGCCGGTCCGATTTGACGGCCGCAATCGTCGGGGTTCCCGTCGCCGTCCATCGGTCGAGGAGTCGTTCGAGCAACGATGCTTCGACCAACTGGTCGCCGTGGAGCACGAGGAACGGTCCCTCGACTGCTGATTCGACCAGCGAGAGCGCGTGGGCCGCCCCGATTCGGTGCTCTTGTGTGACGTATCGAATCGGCACACCCCACTTGTCGCCGTCACCGAAGTGGCTCTGAATTCGCTCCCGTGCGTGGCCGACGACGAGGACTATCTCGTTCGCACCGGCCTCGATTGCGGCTTCGAGGACCGATTCGAGAATCGGCTGATTGCCGACCGGAACCATCGGTTTCGGTCGCCCTTCGGTCAGTGGTCCGAGCCGTCGCCCTTCTCCTGCAGCCAATATCACCGCTTGCATGAGGCCACCATCAGGAAAGTCATACTATACCCACTAATTTTTAGTAATATATATGTTGCCCAGTGTAAAATCACATTCATATTACGTACCAAATGCTAAATGCTCGTAACGATTTAGATATACATGAACAATCGATTATCTGACCGTCCGGTTTCACGCCGTTCGTTACTGCAAACGTTCGGTGCTGTCGGGGCAGCCGGACTGCTCGCCGGTTGCTCGACAACTGAACGGAAAGACGCCAGTGGGAAGGCCCCGACAACCGCCACCGGCACGCCGGACAGCGACATCCCGGACAGCGACATCCCGGATGGCATCTCGGATTCGTTCTTCGACAACGGGTCGACGGTCCGGTTAGAGGAAGTCGCCAGCGGGCTGACCTCGCCCAGCGCACTTCTCACCGCGAACGAGGATACCGACCGCCGCTTTATTCTCGACCAAGTCGGCACAGTATACGTCCACGACGCTGACGGCCTCCAGTCGACGCCGTTCTTGGACCTCACCGACGACATCGTGGCGCTTGGTGAGGGGCTTCCCAGTTGGGTCCCTTACGACGAGCGCGGTCTGCTCGGACTGGCCTTTCATCCCGAATTCGCCGCTAACGGGCTGTTTTACGTCCGCTACAGTGCACCGTCTCAGGACGCGGATATCGATCACCGTGAGAGACTCTCGGAGTTCAGCGTCACCGAGAGCGGGTCGGCGGCCGACCCCGACAGCGAGCGGGTGCTCATGGACATGGCGTGGGAGCGGCCAATCCACCAGTCCGGGACAATCGAATTCGGCCCGGACGGCTATCTCTACGGCTCGCTGGGCGACGGGCTGAACCCCCACAACGCACAGAAAGTCTACACTCTCAAGGGGGGCATCTTCCGTATCGACGTCGACGGGGAAACCGAGGAGCTGCCCTACGCCATCCCGGAAGACAATCCGCTGGTCGGCGAGGACGGGCGTGCCGAACTGTACGCGTGGGGCCTGCGGAATCCGTGGAAGATGGCCTTCAGCGGCGACCAGCTCATTGCCGGCGATGTGGGACAGGCGACGTGGGAGGAGATCAACGTCATCGAGTCGGGCGCCAACTACGGCTGGCCGCTCAAGGAAGGGACCTACTGTCACGACCCCCAACAGGGGACCAGTTCCGAGGAACAGTGTGTCGTCGAATCCGACCGCGGCGAGACGCTCGTCGACCCGGTAGTGGAGTTCCCACACTTCGACGACGAGGGTGACGCCGTCGGCTTCGCGGTCATCGGGGGCCACATCCACACCGGAAGCATCGCTGCGCTCGATGAGACGTACGTCTTCGGCGTGTTCACGAGTTCTTTTACCGCGGCCGCCGGTCGCTTGCTAGCGGCTACACCCCAAGAATCGGGACTGTGGCCGGTCACGGAACTACAGGTCGAGGGCGGCCTCGACATCCAAGTACTCTCGCTTGGACAGGACGGGAACGACAGCTACGTTCTCGGGACGCGGGCCGCCCTCAGCGAGGACCCGCTGAGTCAGGACGAGGGCGTCGTCTATCGTCTCACAGCCTAACCGCGGAGATCCTTCACGTTCTCTATTATCTTCACGCGCAGCGGCGGCGCAGCCAGCACGCCCGCACCGTAGACTACCGCTGAGAGAGCGACGGCCGCCAGCAGTGTCACCGGCGTCTCGACGGAGAGCAACCGAGTGAGGCCGACGAGCGCGACGCCCATCGCCAGCGCGGCCAGCACGGTCCAGCCCACGTCCCGTCTCGGGAATCGGACGGTGGTGAGTCGTCCCAGATAGTACCCCAGTATCGCGGTGTTGACCACCACTGACAGCAGCGTCGCAGCCGCGGCCCCCACCAGTCCGTACCGCGGGACGAGCAGGACATTCAGGACGACGTTCAGTGACAGCGAGATGACGGTGGCGATAGCGCCGTACTTCGGCCGGTCGAACGCCTGAATCGCCTTATCGAAGACCAGATTCACCGCTTGCGGGAGCTTCTCTATCATCAACACGAGGAAGGCGGCCGCGGCGATGGTGTACTCCAGCCCGAAGATGACGCCCAGAATTTCACGGCCGATGATGGCGACGCCAACGACGGAGGGGACAATGAGCAGCAGCGAGGTGGTCATCGCGTCCGAGATGAGGTCACGTATCTTCTCGGTCGCGCCGTCGGCCTGCCACGCCGACAGTTGCGGGAACAGCACCCGCGCAAAGACGGTGCTGAACATGATGGCCGTCGTCGTCAAGCGCCACGCCAGTTCGTAGGCTCCGACGGCGGCCTGCGAGAGGAAGAACCCGATGACGATGACATCCATCCAGTTGTAGACGTGCCCGCCGAGCCCCCAGATGCCGTTGAACCTCGCGTAGTCGTACAGCGACTTCAGATGGTATTTGCCGGGTCGGGACAGAGGCGTCGAGAGCCGCAGACTCCCGCCGACGAACAGGACGGTGTAGCTCACCAGCAGCGCGTACACCAGCGCTCGGACACCGAAGCCGTACTGGAGCAGGCCGACGGCGACGGTGACGAAGGTCATGCTCCGCAGGAAATGCAGGACGGCCGTCTGGGCCACCCGTAGCTCCCCTTGGAGAACGTGGACGACGAGCATCGCCAGTTCGTAGACGACGACGACGCCGACCAGTTCAAGCGCGAGGTCCGTCCCGATGTAGGCGGCGAGCGGTTCGCGGACGGCCAGAACTGCGGCCGACACCACGACGATGAGGGCGAGTTTCAGAACGACGGCCGCGCCGAACATCTGCCCGGGGTCGTCGCCCGCACTGATTCGCTTCTCGACGGCTCCTCGAAGCCCGAAGTCGACGACGGTTGACATCGTGTACAGCGTCGCCTCGAACAGGAAGAACACCCCCAGCAGCGTCGCACCCAGTTCCCGAGCGAAGTACACCGTCCCGAAGAAGCCGATAGCCGTATTCACCAGTTCGACGACGAACAGCAACGAACTCGCACGCGCTAGGTTCATGGTTCGGCGGAGCGGCGGCGGCGAGAGCGTTCCGCGAGGGCCACGACCGCGCATGTTAGAGCAGACCCACCGAGTCGTACCACTCGACCGTGTCCCGAATCGCCGCCTGCCACGGCCGCTGGCGGACGGGCGCTCGCTCGGTCAGGTCGTCGCGGACGGTACCGAAATCGTTCCGTTCGAGGAACCCCTCGCCGGGAACGGGCGAGATGCCGGCCCGGTACAGGAGGTCCATCGCCGGCTTGACTCCCCACCGAATCACGCCGTAAGGGACGTTGACGACGGTGCAGTTCCCCGGTGTGTAGCGGGCGAGCGCGCCCAAGACCGCCTTGTTCGAGAGGTTCGGACCGGTGACGAGATGGCGACCCACCGCGCCGTCGAGACAGTGGGCAATCGTCCCGACCACGTCCGCGACGTGAACGATGTTGTACTCGTCGAGGGTGTACAGCGGCGGCACCAGCACGCGGTTGGTGGCGATGGGTCGGACGTGTTCGTACCGGGTCAGGCGGTAGTCTCGCGGGCCGAAGATGTATGTCGGGTAGACGGCCGCCACTTCGAAGGGGTGGTCCCGGTCGAAGAGGAGTTCCTCCGAGGCAACCTTCGACTGTTGATAGGCCGAGTCGACATCCGCCGGAACCTCGGGGTGTGCGCCGATGGTGCTCGCAAAGACAAATCGGGAGACGCCGGCGTCGGCCGCCGCCGCGACCAGCCGTTCGGTGCCGATGGCGTTCGTCCCGGCCATCCGTGCGGTGTCGTAGACGGCGGCCGCGAGATGGACGACGCTGTCGACCCCGTCCAGCGCCGCCGCGAGCGAGTCCGGGTCCGAGAGGTCGGCCTCGACGGTGTCGACGCCATCGGGAAGCCGCCGCGTCGACGAGGCTGGCCGCACCATCGCCACAGCGCCGCGGTCCAGCGAGTGGAGCAGATTCAGCCCGAGAAAGCCCGTCGCACCGGTGACCAGCACCGTCATCAGTCGGCCCTCCATTCGACGTCACAGCGGTCGTACACCGCGTCGATGACTTCGGCTACGGCGACGCCGCGGCGCGCCGGTGCGGTGGTCTCGGGGTCGCCGTCGACAGCGTGGTCCGCGAAGTCGTGGATGCGGGCGGTGTGGGCGTCCTCGTCGCTCGCGGGAAACAGCGTCGCGACGCCGATATCGACCAGCGAGGACTCGCCCTGCTGGAACTCGAAGGGGCGACCGTGTACGTCTCCCTGCAGTGTCATCGAATCGAGCTCGATCCATCCTTCGGTGCCGACGACGAGGACGCGACTCACCCCTTCAGTCTGTGTCCAGGTCGCCGAGAGGTCGACCGGGACGCCGTCGAAATCAAGCGAGACGCGGGCAGCATCTTCGACCGCCCGCCCCCGAAGATAGCGCACGCTTGCGTCGGTCACGTCGGGCGTGTCGTCGAACACCTCGAACAGCACGTCAAGCGTGTGGGGAAACAGGTCACGGGCGACGCCGCCGCCCGAGAGGTCGGGGTTGTAGTACCACCCGACCGAGGGTGGTGCCGAGTGGTGGGCGACAGTAACCTCGACGAGATCCCCGAGAAGGCCGTTCGATAGTATCTTCACCGCCCGCTCGTAGTTCCGGTAGTACCGGTGGAGGTAGCCCACCTGTGTGACGACACCGGCGTCCTCCGCCGCCGTCGCCATCGTCCGCGCACTCTCGGCCGTGAGCGCCAGTGGTTTCTCACAGAGGACGTGACAGCCTGCCGCAACGGCGGCCAGAAAAATCGCCTCGTGTGTGCTCGGCGGCGTACAAATACTGACGATATCGAGGTCGTGGGCCGACAGCATCGCCTCGGTATCGGCGTACCCCGGAAGCGACTGCTCGTCCTCGACAGCGCGCCGCCGGTCGCCGTCCCGCTCGGCGAAGGCGACGACACGGGTTCGCGGGTGGCCGGTGAACGCCGGTATGTGGTAGTCGGTCGCCATCCACCCGGCACCGACGACCCCGACGGCCAATTCGCTCATACGATGCCGTCATCCTTCAAGGAGATAAAGCCACCTAGGCTGAGCCTACCCCGACACGTACAGCGAAGTCAACACACTCTATCACCGACACGATGGCCGACCAACCGACTTTGGTCAACCCCTCTGTCGACAATCAATTCTGACCGTCAGTCTGGAAGCGACTCACGCTTGCGGAACACCGCCGGAACGTCGTAGTCGATATCCTCTTGGAGCGTCGCGAGGTGTTGCTTCTGACCGGTCGTGTCGCCGGAGGCGACAGGCACGATTCCTAGGACGCCCACCTCGATACCAGGGTTGTCTTCCAGACCGTCGATGAGTTGCTCCAAGCCATTGATGCTGACGAGCCCTTGCCTGAGAGTTCGACCGAGATGAGGACCGTCTGTGTGACCCTGACCGCGTTGTAAAGCCCCTGATCCTCGGATGCCTTGGGTCGCAAATAATGACATCATACTGTTCGTGGATGCCGTTGCGGCCGAGCAGCTGGTACAGTTGTTCCTCTTTGACCTACTCGGCGTCTGGATTCATCTGTTCCTCAGTCTCTTTGGCCCGGCGCATCGTCGTATCCAGCGATGAGAGCATGTTGTGGGCTGGGATGACATCGAGGTTGTCGACACCGGTGTCCTCCCGGATCAGGTCCTCAAACGGCCCCTTGCCACGGCCGACCATGTGCCGGACATGGTTGTCCGCGGCGCCGTCATCGCGGTCGTCGTCAACGCTTAAGATATAGGGGAGTGGGGCCTCCTGTGGGCCGAGATCGATTACGAGCGTTTTGACAATGAATTCACACAGAAAAACTCATTATAGACTGAGGAACTCGGGAGCAAAGGCGATAGCAGCGAGAAGACCGGTCAGTACGATGACCGCGGCAAGACGCAGGACACCAGCAGCCCGTCGTTGATGCTTCGGAAGTGATTCCGCAATTCCGGATAAGCCAAACCCGGCACCCAAGAACAGTGCGAAATTGCCCGGTGCGGAGTTGGCTATAATTGCGTAATATCCGTACTGGCCAATGAAGAGGAGAGCCCCAGCGAGGTAGATAAGTGCCAAAATACCACCAGTAGGCTCTTTGAATACGGTGTCTTGGATTATGGAGGGCATCGAATGTGTCGTTTCCCGCCGGTAGTAAATAGACGTTGAAGTGGCTCACACGGGCAGGACTGTGTGCGTCTCGACGGGCGGGCCTTCCTCGACACGACGGTGAACGATCCCATCGTCTTCGAGAGAGTCGATTTCTACGTGCAGGTGAGTGTCGAAATCCGATTCGACTGTATCGGTACGGGGAGTCCGTGCCAGTCAGGAAGGTAGTGAGCAGGCTACGTCTGTTGTGCGTCCAGAACTGCCTCAATCCCGTCGAGCAGTCTGTCGAGTGTCTTCTCGTCGGTGAACGGGTTCAGTAACACGACACGCAGCCAGCGGTTGTCACGATAGGTCGGGAGCGAAACGAAGACGTCATGCTCAGCCAGTAGCGTCCGCTGGAGTCGCTCGTTTAGCGCGTCACGTTCCTCCGGCGGACACCAGTCGGGCGCGGCACGGAAACAGACCAAGTTCATCTCCGGGTCGCTCGCCAGCTCCAGCGCATCGTGTTCGGCCACGCGGCTGCGAAGCACGGCAGTCAACCGATAGCTCTCGTCGATCAGCTGTTCGAGTCCGTCCCGGCCGAGGTGCTGGAAGGTGAGCCAGAGCTTCAGCACATCCGCCCGCCGGGTGCCTTGGACACTAAGTTCGCCGAGGTTCGGGATTGCATCATCGTCACCCATGTAGGGTGCCCCGACTCGGAAGTCCATCTGAAGCACGTCGACGTTCCCGAAGAGTGCCATCGCACACGTCTTCGCGACGTAACACCACTTCTGGGGGTTGAACGTCACCGAGTCTGCGGCCTCTATTCCGTCCAGTCGACCGCGTTCAGCTTCGGAGAAGACCAGCGCACCGCCGTAGGCTGCGTCTACGTGGAGCCACAGGTCGTGTTGCTCCGCGATGTCACGGAGCGCTGGGAGCGGGTCGATGTTCCCAGTCGTCGTCGTCCCAGCGGTGGCGACGACGCAGAATGGCGTACGACCGTCTCGTTTCGTCTGTTCGACCGCCTCGGTCAGTGCGCTTGGTTTCATCCGCGAGTCCGCGTCCGTCTCGACCGTGACGACGCTCTCGGTCCCGAGTCCGAGTAGCATTGCGGCCTTCTGTAGTGATGTGTGTGACACCCCAGAGGTGAATAGCACTGGCTCGCTGTCCAGTCCGGTGAGTCCGTCTTCGTGAACGTCGAACGTGTGGTTGCGGGCGACTGCAAGCGCGTGGAGGTTCGCGAGCGACCCGCCACTGGTGAGTACCCCGCCGGGGTTTGGACCGAGTCCGAACTCACTGGCGATAGTCTCGATGAGTTGTACCTCAAGTTCCGAGAATACCGGTGACATCTCCACACTTAGCAGATTGTTGTTGACCGCCGAAGCGACGAGATCACCCAGCACCGACATCGTCGTGGGGATCGTGTCCATATGGCCGATGTATCCTGGATGTGCAGGGTTCATCGAGCCCTCGACGATTGTCTCAAGATCTCCGAGAAGGTCGCCCTCAGAGCGTGGAGACTCAGGAAGTGTAACAGATGGGATAGTTGACTCGTTTGGTAACGGCGATCGGTCTTCTGCTGTCCCAAGCTGGTCAAGGAGCTGGTCTAGAACGTTCTCAGCGAGGTCGCGTACGGCTTCGTCGTTAGCGCCACTCGGATCGATGAACCCCGTTTCCGGCGAGTTAGAACGGTTCATGTATACTGTCTCTACTTCCAGTGACTTCGAACATGCGGAGCCACAACCCAGCGTACACACTCATTCCCGGTCGTAGCTCGCGGTAAAGTCGATGTCGGGCCCGACTGGGACGAATCCGGTCGGGTTGATGTCCGTGTGGCTCCGGTAATAGTGCTGCTTGATGTGGTCGAGATTCACGGTCTCCGAGATGCCGTCGTGTTGGTAGATGTCCCGCGTGTACGCCCAGAGGTTCGGATAATCGACGAGGCGCCGGACGTTACACTTGAAGTGCGTGTAGTAGACGGGATCGAGACGGACGAGTGCAGGAAATAGTCGGAGGTCGGCGAGCGTCAGCGAATCCCCGGCGTGGAACCGCTGGTCCTCGAGTACGGCCTCCCAGTAGTCGAGGGCGTCGAACATGGAATCGACCGCCCGCTTGTATATCTCCTGAGAGTCGGCAAACCCAGCAGTGTACGCCCCCTTGAGAATTGGTTCGTGCAACTCCTCGATGACCGCATCGATGCGGTCACGCGTCGTCGCAGGATACAGGTCGTACTCATCGCTGTGGTCGGCGAACGCCGTCGCGAGCATCTCCATGATCTCGATGGACTCGTTGTTGACGATAGTCTCCTCGTCCCGGTCCCAGAGAACCGGCGTGGTAACGCCACCAGTGTACTCCGAATCAGCTGCGGTGTAGACTTCGTGGATGAACTCAGAGTCATGGAGTGAGTCCGGTGTACAGCCTGGTTTGTTGGGGCTGAACTGCCAGCCACCAGCGCCACGATACGGTTCGACGATGTCCATCGCGATGGCGTCCTCGAGGCCGAGGAGCTTCCGCACTAGGGCAGCACCGTGAGCCCATGACAGGCGCGGGCGATGTACAGGTGATACCGGCACGCCTCTGGGGTGTACTGGGATTCGGTCTCGAAACGAGTCTCCGCGCTTGTTCCGGTCGCTCTCGTGCCATCAGCGGCCCAGACGGGGTCCATCGGTTCCGCTGTTAGCGGATTCCGATCGGTCTCTGTAGTGGGCCATACACCCCGCGATTTCCAGTATGATCTGATGTGTCGCAAGCTGTCTTGAACCGTCTCCCGGATTGAGAGGTGGCCCGCACTCCCGTACCCGTGTGGTGAGAAGTATTTGCCATGCAGCGCCGCCAGATGGACTCCGTTCCAGTCCACGCCGACGATATCGGCTGGCTCTTCTCCAGTGACACGCGGCTGTGTTAGCTCCTCTATCACGGGGAATTACGGGGAACTGCTTGCCCCCAGCAGATGCACGCGCCGACCTCGCCAATCCACGATATCCGTGTACTCGTCAGCAGTCTGGTCAGAGTACCCCATCGGATAGCCTAACACGATATCATCGTCGATCTCCTCAATTGCCTCGTGGCACTTCGGGACGATGATGACCTCCGCTCCCGGAAACTTCCGTTTCAGTTCCCGTGCAGCTTGGTTGTACCGTCGTGCTTCCTGCCGGTCGTATGCATCGCTGAGCATCCCGACCGATGGCTCGTACTGCTCGAAGCGTTCGATATATCGGTCCAAGTCTGGATTCCGGAAGTCGTTATCCAGCATCTCTATCGGGACGTCGACGTTCCGCAGTTTGGATTGATACGAGTAGTCCTCGCGAACGCCGACGGTGAATCCAAGCGAGTAAGCATCAATTACGAACGGCTCGCGATGGAGGAACCCGATATACTCAGCCTGCTGTGCATCGCCTACAGCCGCCGCTGACTAGGAGTGTCGCGCTTCTGAAGACATGGAGAATACCGAGCGCACCGACCGGCGCGCCCAGCTGGCAGGCGCGGCAAAAACTACTTTCCTGTGTAGATTACCCCATCTAAGTCAGGGAACAGGCCACCGATGGTATGGCGTGGAGAGAACCCAGAAAGACCTTCACATATAGGATCACATTCCAAATGATGCCCTCCAGGCGCGAACTTCTCGGCAGCCTTAGTGGCGTGGCTCTCATCGGAACCGCCGGCTGTCTCGAATCCAGCGAATCGCAGTTCTCACCCGGGAGCGATACGACGACTGACTGGCCAATGCCCCGCCACAATCCCCACAACACGGCGTTTACACCCGATGCCGTAGCACCCCGAAGGGACGTCCGAGAGCGGTGGGCCGCCGATATTGGTTCGGATATCAGAACGCCGGCCATTGTGGACGGGATAGTCTTCGCACCGGATGCAGAGGGGCTGCTCGCGCTCGATGGAGAATCGGGTGAGGAGTTATGGCAATTTGCACCGACCCAGCATCCTTGGCCCTCACCCCCGGCGGTCCACGACGGTATCGTCTACGTTACGACGAGCGATGATGACACGGTTTTCGCTGTCGATGCTGACACTGGCGATAAGCTATGGTCTCTGACTGGTGCCGGCCACATCCACAGTCCGCCCCATCCGATCACCGGTCGACTCGTCAGCGAACCGTTCGTACTCGTCGCAAACGACGATGGGACCGTTCACGCGCTTGACCCAGCGAACGGTGACGAGCACTGGCAGATCGATGTATTCGGTGCGGTTAGGACAATAGCGTTCCGCAGCCCTCGATTATATATTGGTACTGTCGGCGGCGAGGTGTATGCATATTCCCTCAATGGCACCGAAGAAGAGCCGGGAGAACGCTGGCGTCGTAAAGTAGGGAGCCAGATTGAAGCAATAGTACCGACGGACAACGGCATCGTTGTCAGCACGTTCAGTGGCCCACTTCGGAACCTACAAGATGGAGCCAACGCCGGCATCAACGACTGGATAGCCACCGAGAGCCACACCGGATCACCGCCCGTCTACGCTGGGTCGTGGGTATACAGTACGGGCTGGGAATCACTTTCGTCGCTCCGAGTCTACGACAGGAACCGTCACTGGCAGGTGAGCGCAGACTTCGATAACGCGGCCCCTGTCGCGGCCGGCGACACCATTTATGCTCCGGTGAAAGGTGATGTTCACGCATTCGATCTATCAGGTGGTGTCGGGGTCGGAGGAATAAGGGTTGGTGCAACACGATGGACTCATACCATCGAGAGTGGTGGTATTCAGGGACTCGCCGTCGGTGATGGGGCGCTGTTCGTCGCCTGTGAATCACACAATGAGGACGATTCGTCGCTGGTCTGTCTCGAACCACCCTGATTCTCGGCAGTTCTTCACAGAGTTGTATGGGGAAGATACATTGATTGATACCCGGTATCGGAGATTGTTCCCCCTCATAGGTGAGATATGATTGGCACTCAGTTGTCCTTTGAGCCTTGCGGGAAATCATGTCATGCTGAGATTTTTCAGTCATAGATGTGGCCACTTTGGATCGGAGTCCCCGTCCGTTTTCGTTATTCTTGGACGGACCTGATTGATATCCGTGAGAACCTACCAGAGGCGTAGTGGTATCCCCTGTGGCGTTCCGTCGCTTCAACGAGTACGTCGCGTGCAAGGCCAGAGAACAGGACGTAACAGCTGTCCGAGTTGACCCCCAGAACACTTCGAAGAGGTGTTCGATGTGTGGGTTTACTTCTCTCGGCTGTGGTATCGGTGTTGAACGGATACTTGACTCTCTCCACCCAGCAAGGAAGACAAAATACGGCTCTCAAGCACGTCTGGAAAGACACCGCACCTTCTCAGCTCTCACCTTCGACGGCGTCGATCAGCTCCGCCGCAGTCACTGAGATACGGTTCAGCCGGTCCTGCAACGTCTCGGGAGCATCGCCGTCCCACGCCGCCAAGTAGAACGCCGAGTTGTCGGGGTCCAACTCGAAATGGCGACTCACGACGTAGGCGACCGCCTCGGCTTCGACCTCTCGCTTCGAGCGCTCCGTCTCATCGTCGACGTCAAAGTGAAGAGCAGCGTGGGCGAACTCGTGGATGAGTGTACTCGCAAGAGCGGCCCGATTATCCCGGTCGACCGCTTCGACCATTGGATTCGTAGTCACGACGCTCCGACGCTGGCAGCCGCCCCGAGCAGACCCATGCTCCCACTCCGCTGGAGCAACGATTCGTGCGTCGACGCCGATCTCGTCGGTTGCATCCAACAGGTCCTCAACGAGTCCATCCGGGTCGCCGTGAGCTTCCGTCTCCAGTTCGGGAAGCGGCTCGCCTTCAGTCTGGGAGACATCGAACACCGACGTTGGCCGGAATCCGACTAGCCCTCGACGCCACTGCTCGGGGTCTGTCTCGTCGTACTCACACTCCGTGTTCTCGTGATACGATGGCGAGTTGCCGCATGCAGGACACTTCTTCGTAATGATCGGAGCCCAGATCCAGATTGCATCCTCACCGCTCTGGACGTACCGGTCGAACTCGTCTTTCCAGGTCTGGTAACCGGCGACCCGCGTTGCCTCGGGACACTGGAGCTTGATCAGAAGGGTGTTCCGAGCGCTGTAGTCGTGGAACTTCGACTGCACGTCAAGCCACTGCTGGAACTGCTCGCTGGCCTGTGCCTCATTCGTGAGGTCGACAAGATCCTCGACCCACGAGTCAAGCTGCTCGCGCATCTCGTCGTCTCGGGAGTCCGAATCGTCGAATGTGCAGGTGCTCTGCTGACTGGACTGCTCTGGAGTGTCTGACTGTATCGTTGACATTGGTCTGTTTCCGGGACGCACTCTCGGGTACGCCCCCGCACTGCCACTGGGGTACAGAAAATCGACGCTGTAGCTCAGTGAGAAGGGACCTTGCCACTAACCAACACCGAGTGGGATATGAGGCAGTGTGTTGGTTAGCCTGCGAGTTGGCTACCCCTCGCTTCCGGCCTCCCAACCCTCGTGAAAGTACACCAGCGCCAAGTCCGAGTCGAAGCACTTGCCGGACGGGATGTGCTGCAAGACTTCTTGCTCTGGAATCGGCTCAACCACGCCCGCTTCAAGCAGACTGGTAACGACCTCACGGCTCCGTGGCTCGTCAATCTCGACGGTATCGGGACGCTGTCGGTCGCGGTCCTGTGCAATCTGTTCACGCTCGAAACGCTCGTAGTCTGGAACTGTTTCGGTCGGGTCCATAGTGGAGAATCCCTCACTCGACTGGGGGACACAAAATCGGAGTGGCTCTTACCGAAGAGAGTGAAACAGCGGAATCTATCGGGAGATTGGTTGGTCGGCCAGTGCAAGATACAAGGCGCGTATCTTACGCACTCAGGAGCTACCTCATCTGACTTCTTCGAGGACTGTTTCACCGCTACCTTTCTGTGATTCCCACTCCCACTCATCTTCAACTCGCAGGCGGCCATCTTCAAGAACTTCGATTACACCGACAGAGTGGCCCGTTGCAGTCTCGTGGTTTCGATTAATCTGCGTGTATCGGATGTCCCACCGATTCCCCTCAACAGTTCCAACAAGATGTCCATCCACTACATCACCACCCTCGTAGTGGGCGTAGATTCGGTTACCGTCCTGTTCAAAATGGAACTTCGTGTCCCCACTCACTTCCCCGTCGTCAGTATTCGTGACCCCGACCAACGTCCGTCGATCAAGTGAAATGTTGTTGCTCATATAGCATCTCACTCTATGTCCTGACTTCAAGATTGCGTGCTGAAACTATCCTCTATATTCAGCAGTCAGTATTGGCCCATATCACATACCGAATAGTTGTTTCGCCAGATTAGGTAAGAGCCACACTAATACCTGAAGAACCCACCCCACCGGCGATGCTACCGTCAGGGCTCACCGACGAGTGTCGGTCACTATCAGCAGACCAACTCCGGGTACTCGCCAAGTATGCTGAGTCACTTGCTGAGCATCAAGACAGACACGAAGACGAAAAGGAGGCAACAAAAAACGAACCTGATGATCGACCAGATGATGTCCCAGCTGGGGCATCAGTCACAGTGAAGGAAATCAATGACAATCGCTATCGGTACTGGCAATGGCGGGACGGCGACAGGATCAAATCCAAGTACATCGGCCCGGCGAACCCTGACGACTAACTCATTGCTTGCTATAGTTCTGGAGTGACAGTTTCCCAGCCCAGGGGAACTGAGCTAAACGCGGTAGTAGGCGCAAATTTTCACCGGAAAGCCGGTGTACGAAGTACGAATCCTCGGGCAATGCTACAACGATGTCAGCCGTTTTGAAGTCCCGGAGAATTTCTCGGCTTGAGACTCGTTGACGGCGACTGTCTGCGCTTGTCGGTTGTCTCGATCCTATGCGAGTTGGGGTGCTCGAATTGTTCGTAGTCGGGTATAGTTTCCACTATGGGATGTTCCGCTCCTACACGTAGCAGACAAAATTAATACAACATAAGACAGAGACACACCACTCTTTCATGTGAAGCGGCAAAGAGGCCCAGCAAGGAGCGAAGCCTCCACCCGACCAGTTCTTCGCCAACACCCGATTAAATTCGAGTGTTGAGCTATTTAACTACAATATTCTAAATCGGTCATCCACCTACATATCAACGCTTTAGATGAAATAGTGGACTGTTGTTCTTCTAGATATCCTATTCTAGTGTTTCACTTGAACTAGTGGTGTGTGTGAGTAGGTTCACTTGAAACAGATGCAGAGGTGGTTTTATATGCCCTTCTTGTGAATGGGTGTCCATGCCTCGGTTCGAACGGAAGCAGAATATCTTCCGTAATAAAGACGCCCTGGGTGAGTCCTACAAACCCGAGACCATCAAAGAGAGAGATGAAGAAATTGCAGAATATATGGATGCTCTCCAACCGGTAATCGATGGATGGGAACCAAACAATATCTTTCTCTACGGGAATACTGGAGTTGGCAAAACAGCTGTAACATACTATCTTCTCGATCAACTCCAAGATGACGTGGCTGAGTATGACGATGTCGACCTCTCAATCCTCTCGCTTAATTGCAAAACGCTGAACTCTTCTTATCAAGTTGCAGTGGAACTCGTCAATGAACTCCGCCCGTCTGGTGGTGAAATCAGTTCAACGGGATACCCGCAACAAACGGTCTTCAAGAAGCTCTATCGAGAACTTGAGGCCATAGGTGGCACGGTTCTGATTGTCCTTGATGAAATTGACTCTATCGGTGAGCGAGATGAACTGTTGTATGAATTGCCCAGAGCGAGAGCAAATGGCAATCTTGAAGAAACGAAAGTTGGAGTCATCGGGATCAGCAACGACTTCAAATTTCGCGATCAGTTAGATCCACGGGTTCAGGATACTCTCTGTGAGCGCGAACTGCAATTCCCGCCATATGATGCACCTGAACTAAAAAATATACTCCAATCCCGGGCTGACGTCGCTATTACGGAGGATTCGGTTGATCAGGGTGTCATTCAATTATGTGCTGCGCTCGCTGCAAGGGACAGTGGAAGTGCTCGGCAAGCTCTTGACCTCCTTCGGTTGGCTGGTGAAATTGCAGAGAATCAAGAAGCAGAAGTGATCAACGAAGACCATGTTGATGATGCACGCTCACAATTGGAACAAGAACGGGTAGAGGAAGGGATGCGTGAACTTACCACTCACGGTCGTCTCGCGCTCTTAGCCGTCATTTCGAAAGCAGCTAAAGAAGAAACACCCTGCCGTACACGTGAAATCTATGAGGAGTATACTACTCTGTGTGAATCTTCTGAAACCGAATCACTGGGACAGCGGTCTCTCCACAACCACTTGTCTGACCTTCGGATGTTAGGAATCCTTTCTGCACACGAAAACCGGAGCGGATCCAGAGGAAATTATTATAACTATGAACTAGATGTCCCGTTCAGCAGTGCTATTGAAGCTATGTCCGATGTTCTTCGTCTTACAACCGAGATTGATACAATTCGTGACATTGCCTCAATGAATAACGTTGGGTAGAGACACACCACATTTTCAAGTGAAATCTTGGATTTTGAAGACTGTATTGTTCACTCGAAAGAGTGGTGTGTGAATTAGACCGGGTCTTCACATGAATCAGTGGTGTGTCTCAGTCTTTAGGTCACTTGAACGGATGGTGTGTCTCTACCCCTTCACATGAAAGAGTGGTGTGTGAATCAGTTCGTTCTTCACATGAATTAGTGTGTGTCCGGGTCTCCTGTTCACTTGAATGGATGGTGTGTCTCTACCCCTTCACATGAAAGAGTGGTGTGTGAATCAGTTCGTTCTTCACAGTGGTGAGTCGTTTGCTCCGGAACGGTGGATCTGGGTTACACGAAAATTGGCTACTTCGTTATGCTTGACGGGTTCCAGTTGGAAGCTGAGTTTCTGACCCAGAAACTCGCTGAGAGGTTTTAGTACACATCAGCCAGTAGACATAGGTAGCCGCCGGTCGGAGGCGGTCCCCGAAAAGTATCTGACACACCTGCCTACCATCGCCCACGCCCGTTCCCCGCTTGGGGCTGGAGCCCACCGAGTGCCCTCTGACATGCCCCTCAAACGCTCCATCCCCGTACCCTTCCTCCTCTGTCCCTTCGACATACTCTGCTATGAGCTGTTCCCAACATTACTATACACGCGTAGATAGTGAGGCCTGGCAGACTTCCTGCGGGGTCTGTTCAACGATAAACTGATCACCTTTTCGCGAGTCCGTAGAAAGCACTACCTTTTCACCTTTATCTGGAGAAGTACCCTGCTGGAGATACAAACATAAATTGAGCCGAACTTTGATCTCCCCCAACGACAGCGAAGAGCACCCTCTAAGCTAGATACGCTCTAACCATGAATCAAGTAAGACTTTTAACTATTACCTGATTATTGGTAATCATCAGATGTACGAGACTCTCGATGACACGGCAGCGCAGGTCATCCTGGCTATCGAGAGTGGTGACTCTATCCGCCGTGTCGCACAACACCTCCACACGCCGTACGAGACGGTGAGACAGGCCGTGAACCGTCTCGAAGACGCAGGCTACATCAGTTATGATGATGGCCTCTCCGTCGTCGACGAGCGCGTGAGAGACGCCGCACGCGAACTCGTGGCTGCCAGCGCCGGCGTCAGTCCGCCTTCGATTGAGGAGGCATACGTCATCCCACAGTTCGGTGACCGACCGTACGCGTTTACGCGGATCGACGCCGTCTACGTATGGACCCAGGGCGGCTATCAAGTCGGTCGCAACCCCGATGACTATCCGCTGTTCCTAGCCGTCCACGAGCAAGACGTCGACGCTTGGGAGACGTTTTTCGAATCGTTCGACCTCCCCACCGCATTCGAACGACAGCCCCAAGACGAGATTGACGGACCGCTACAGATTGTCCTTGAGCCACGCCCGTCGCTAGATATCAACCATGTCGAAGGGTACCCAGTGATCCCGAGAGCTGAGACGATCGAGTATATGCGCGAGAACTACGCCCAGTTCCAGTCGGGGCTGGCAATGCTCGACCGGATGTACGAAGACCTCGACCTCGGCGTCGCGTATCGTGAGACCGAACGGGCACAGACATGAGCTTCAACAACCGGAGTGACGCACTCATCGAACTGCTCGAGGAGCTCACGCAAACGGGGCACGAGTACGTCCTTGTCGGCGGCTACGCTGTCTCCGCGTTCAACGCACGCTTCTCCACAGACCTCGATATCGTCGTTGCACCGGACTCCAAGGCTGAATTCGCCGAATTCCTCGAACGACAGGGCTTCGAGGAAACGGACAGTCACGCCAAGGAATGGTTCTACGACACCGAAGTGATCGAGTACGAAAAGCGGCTCACGCCGCAACAGCCGATCGGCTTCGATCTCCTGGTGAATGGCCTCGGATGTAGGCAGACTGAGGCACAGTGGTCCTTCGACTACCTGTACGACCACAGCCACCAGCAGGAGGTGAGCGGGGGGACGGTGACGACGTCGGCTAGAGTAATCGATGGGGCGGTCCTTGTCGCGGCAAAGCTCCATAGCGGTCGTGAAACAGACCTTCGGGACGTCTTGGCAGTGGCAGAAGAAATCGACCTTGACGCTGTCACGCCACACCTGCGTCGAGGGGACGACGATGCGCTCCGGGAGCAACTCGAGCGTGGACTGGAAATCTTGGAGAGCGACGAACTCAAGCACGGATTTCGGAGCGACTTCGGGGCCTCAGCTGTTTCAGAAGAAACGGTCACGGCTCTCCAAGAGTATCTGTCTACGCAGACTGATAACCTGAGCTGAAGCGGTCGAGATGTCGTTGCTTGGAGGCAAATAGACAGCCCTCTTCAGTGGTGCTTGCAGCCGGTCAAAAATTGGAGGTGGCGGTGTTAGTCGACCGTCGCTAACACGCGGACGTCCGTCTCTGAGTGACACTCCCGCTCGGTTCGCGCACCGTGTTCACGAAGGAACTCATCGATACGATCAGCAAGGGAGTCCGCATCTTCCCTGTCAACGTGAACGATCAACGTCGGATGCTCCGCATCACTGTTCTCAATCACGAGCGAGACATCCTTGAACTCGTCTGGCGGTCTGTACGCCTCGAACTCATCGGCGACCTGGTGGCCCGGTCGTCAAGTACCTCAATTGGTTCCTTTGTCATAGGTGGAATTTCGGTCTTGGAAGGTTGTGCCATCACGAACGGTGGAGAAGGCGTACCTTTCAGAACCACCCCAACAGACTAACTCGCACGGAGCCTTCTCACACCGATGATTTACCGAAAAGCAGGTTGGTTCTGCGAAAACAGTTAGATCGTCCGCGGATCGCTATCGACGATGCTCGCAAACGCAACATTCTCTTGAACTTGTTCGATTTCGATGGTTGGTTCGTCGCCGGGTTGAGCTTCGGGAACGATCACGACGTAACCACGTTCGACTTTTGCGATACCATCACCCTGATCGCCGACTGTCTCGATGGTCACATCACGTACTTCGCCTTCCTCAATGGGGGGTCCAGAGGGCGAGTGGCTCGCAGTCTCATGAGTAGGGGTACTCTGTGACTCCCGGTGTACTGACGACTCCGTCGAGACTGGAGATTCAAGAATCGCTACGCGATACGTTTCGTCAGATGATAACGCTTCACCATCTACTTCACTCGAGGGGACTTCCACTATGTATGTCCCATCTTGCTGTTTAAGTGGAGCAGTGAACAGAGAGCGAAGGGAATTGGGAATTTCGGCCATGGAGTGTTTAGTGTTCAGTACCCACGAGACAAGTAATTTAAACACTAGTATTAGCACTATCTCTCGAAGAGCCGCCTTATCGAGAGGGGTAATATTGTGGTCTTAGATATTGTATCCCCGAGAATTCCACTGTTCTCTGAGGAATCAGCATTATCATTTCCGGTCACGGGTTCTCCGTTTTCCGGAGCTGATTCGTCGCCTTGAGATTCCGGTGAGTCCGAATCCGATTCTGGGCCATCTTGACTGGCTGAAACGTTTTGCTTGGTTTCGTTCTGTGTCTCCATCTGAGACCGAATACTTGTTCGGAGTTCGTCTACCTATGGCTGGACCGTTTCTTTAGCGCCTCCAGATGCTGCGGTTTCAACGTCACCAGATCGTTCCATCTTATAAACCACCAGTACCCTACCATCAGGTAAGGACTCATCAATACGATCACTCGAGACAACCTCACCGGTCATCTGGTACTTACCTTGCATTGTAGCACTTGGCTGGTCAAGTTCTTGAGACGAGATTCCGACAACGAACAGCAAATCATCTCTCGATTCAGGAGTTGAATCCTACGCCGCTCCAGCATCAATCACACTGTCTTGAAGCAAGTCAACACAGACTGGCCCCGCTGGAACCGCGATCGCGAGGAGTCCAGTTCGGCTTCGAACACTGTCACACCGGACGGCGGAGACGGGGAATGACCCGTACCGTAGCCGCCAGACACGGCAGCGGCCTTCACCGACCCCCGAGCCGTTATCGACCGACACGGACCGCTATGTTCGCAGGTCCTCGATCCGCTCGAGCAACAGTAACTCGGCCCTCCTGCGCCCATCGTTAGCCATCTCGACGGCGAGGGTCAGCTGTGCGTCCCGGAGTTCATTGATATCACTGGAGACAATTGGCTCCAGTTCATCAATGGTGTAGGAGCCGACGTCGATTGGCGGCTGGATCTCGGTCCCTTCCTCTCGCCGTTGGAGGCCGCCAGCTGCCTCCGATACCCCGTTCTGTTCGGATTTCAGCGTCTGCACGTTCGCCTCGTTCTCGACCGCGTTCCCCAGACGCTTGACCGCAGCCGCATAGGTGCCCAGTGACTCATCGGTGGCCCTCTCCGAGTCCACGAGTTCGGTGACCATCTGGCGTTCCAGTTCGGCCACCTCCGCGATGAAATTACCATACTTCTCCGCACTGGCGAAAATCTCGTTTTCTACGGCCTCTTCGCTCATTGTTTCAATCTCCGATGCGCCCTCCAAATTGATCGTACCCGCCACGCGGTTGAATGCAGCGGCTTTGTTCTCGAGAGAGTCCTCCAGCGATTCGAGATTCGGTTGGGAGTCGTCCGACGCTGTGACACGCAAGGTCGCCAGATCGACTTGCCTCGGGCCGCCGTCCGCGACCACGGAGAGGAACAGGTCGTAGGTCGACACGTCCAGCGTCCCGTCCAGGGTGGCCTCCTCGATTATCTCCAGATCGACGTCCTCCTGGACCGTCAGCGCGTCCTCGTCGGAGTCGCCGGCGACTGCCGTGTCGAATTCGAGTGTCAGCTCACTGTAGGGCTGCCCAGTGAGGTCGATTCTCCCGAGGAGTTCGTAATTGTCTTCGGTCTGTTCGCCGATCTGGATCTCCAGTTCTGGGGCGTCGCCTGTCGAGAGGGTAATCTCGGCTGTCCCACCCTCTTCGATGGAGTAGACCCCGGCGGTGAACTGCGGGTCCTCGGGTGGCTCTTCGGTCTCGGTCGCCACGTCGATCCACTCCGCGGTTTCGGCCACGAGCCCCTGGGCGTGGGCCACGCGATTGGCCAGTTCGCGCTCGGGAAGGTCGTCGGCAGTTTCGAGAACCGCCTCGAGCTCCTCGACGGCCTCGGCGTACTGCGCGAGAGCGGCGTCTGGAACAGCGTCGATTGCCGCAAGTTCATCCAAGACCGCCTGTTCGTCCTCGAGTACCTCCTCGGCGAACTGAAGGTACGCCTCGATATCCTCGTGAACGTCGTCCTCGATGGCCGTCGAGGTATGGTCGAGGACCTTTTCGGCGGACTGAACCCCGAATCGCTCCGACAGTAGCTGAAACGACAGCCGTTTGTGATGGAGCGTCGACTTCAGGAGCTCTCGTTGCATCGCGGACAGCCCCTGTTCGAGCTCCTCGACCCGGTCGCCCAGGTCAGACAGCTGCTCCTGGAGCCGGTCAGCGACTGTGAGGTCGACGCTGTTTGCACTGTCGTCGGCCTCGACGCTGACAGAGCCGTCCGAGGAGTTCAGAGCGACGTCTCCGCCCGGGTTCGAGACGCCCTCGACGCTCTCGAGTGCGCCGGCCTGGCCCGCGGTCACGTCGTGGGGGTCGTCGAACCGCGCGGCGTGTCTGGCGATAGCTGCATACAGCATCTCGTTCGTGTACACGCGCGGTGGGGTTTCGAGGTTCTCGTCGGTGACCCGTGACCAGCTTTCGTCGTCGCCGGAGGCCGTGCCGAACCGACCCAGAAACACCCGATGGTCACCGTCGGCGTCACACCCGCGGAGCCGTCCCCCCGCCGTCTGGCCGAAGGAGGTGGCGATCTGTCTGAGTGCGTCGTCCTCGGCCGCGATGCTGTCTGGATCGCGCGCGTCACCAGTGCTGTCGAAGTCGCCTTTCTCCGGGAACTCGATGGTGTCGACCGCTTTGAGGTCCGACGGCGGTGGCCCGGGCTCGTGGGCCAGTTCGAAGATTTCGAGGACCCTGTTGTACGTGCACTCCTCGCCACAGGCATCCTCCGACCCCGGCACCGGCACTGTCTCCTTGACGCAGTCGCTGTAATCGATGTACAGCGAGGTCGGGTCCGACTCCAGCTCGTCGATATCGATCTCCTCTGTCGTCTGAGATTCCACCACGATCGGGTGGCCACAGGAATCGATCGCCAGTCCGGCGTCGATCGTGACCTCCAGTGAACCGTCGTCCGCCTCGACAGTCGTTTCCAGTCCACAGACGATTCCCGCCCCTGTGACGTGTTCTGCAAGCGTCCGGAGGCGGTTTCTGTGGTATCGCTGCTCGGCCTCCATATCCCGGGCGGTCATCAGCTTCCCGTGGAAGAACCGGTTTCGCTCGAAGCTGTGCAGTCCGCATTCGGTCGTGTCGTCGTATCGCTGTTGGTCTGACATTGTCGGTAATTACGAGATGGTCGTGTCCGTGCCGATGCGCGCCCGACGACCCACTTGGCCGTCGTTCTCCCGGGACTGGAGCATCGAGTCCTTCCCGAGGCTGGACTCGTCGACGGTGAACTCGCGACCGGGGAGTCGGGTGTTGATACCCAGATAGGAGTTGCCTCCGAGCTGGATCCACGGCTGGAGCTGGACCGTCCGCCCGACGGCGTGGGCTGGCTGCTCCCGGTCCACGATCCGCGTCACCGTCCTGACGGCTTCCTCGTCGAACCACGACCGCACAAGCACGAGGACGCACTGCGGGCAGGGAATCAGCCGTTCGTACGCCTCCCTGACAGCCGGGTCATCGATGCAGTCCAGGTCAGGGTGTTCCCAGAGGTACACCTGCCGGTCGGTCGGCGGGCCACCCGAGTTCTCCGTCGCTGCAGTCGTGGTCGTCCCCTGGTCGGGTGTGTCGACGGACGGCTGAGTCGACCACTCTGGCAGGAATCCAGCGAGCGTCTCCATCGGGTCCTTCTCGAGGGGGGGTGGGTCACCCCTTCGCCTCCGCGCGGGGTCGGTGTGCCACAGGTACAGCCGCGCCATCGCAAGTATCCCGGCAGGCGTTCCTCGGTGCCTAAACAGCGCTGGACTGGCGGCGATGAGCTTTCGTCGGGCCGGGTCCGGCCAGGTTTCGCCCGCTTCGACCCCGAGCCACTCGCCCAGCCATGACAGCGCCGTCGGCGGCACACCCGCCGGGTCGAAGTAGCGGGTCATCGTCTCGAGTTCCTCGTCGACGTCGACGAACGCGCTCTCGAAGATCGACAGGAACCGTTCGAGGAACGTCGCACTTGCTGAATCCTCCTCGTAGATGGACGGCAGGTACCGGAGATACGACTGGCGGGGGAAGTACGCCCGGAAGGAGTCGACCCAGGGGGTCGCGAACCGGTCGCCGACCAGTTCCAGTTTCACCCACAGATATCGCCCCTCGGCATCCGACAGCAGCGCGTCCTGTGGATTCGGGTGCTCGATAGCCGACCAGTCGGCGCCGCGGACATCGTCTCGGTCCGCAAGCAGCTGTCTGGCTTGCTCGATCCACGACTCCGCGCGAGTCGGCGGGACGTCGTACACCCCCTGGCTCACGATCCGGGCTACGGCGGCTGCTGTCCGATCCACGAGCGTGGAGACGTCCTCGATCCCTGCGTCTTGGAGCCGCCCTGCGAACGTCGGCCCGATCCCGTCGATGGCCTCCGGGTCGTACGGTCCCCCGCCCTCGGCCAGCAGGGAGCGACCCTCAGCCATCCAGTCCGCGACCCGTGCGGCCGAGACCTCCAGCGTCTCGGTGCTGACGGCCCTGGCGACCGTCTCCGGGGACTGGGCAATCAGCTCCGAGAGGCCCCTGATACCGGCGGTCCGGAGGCGGTCGGCGTACGTCGACCCGATTCCATCGACCGTCTCGAGCGCCGTCGAGACGTCACTGTACTGGAGGTCCTCGTCGTCGGCCGCGAGGTACCGGAACTGTATCTGTGTCCCGGCTTCGGCCAGTTCGAACTCGGTGGTGATCCTGTGCCACTCCGTACCCCACTCGCCGCTGTCGAGCCGGGTGAGAAGCTGTGCGTCGTAGCGGCCCGTGGCCGGATTCACCCGCCGCTCGGTCACCTGTTCGAGGAACACCACACGGGCCGGGTCGTCTACGATGGCGTACAGCCCGTCCGAGCGGCCGCGAGCCCCGCCGACCGACAGCGTGATTCCCGAGGCGGTCTCGGAGAGCTCGCCGACGCGCTCGAACGCCTCCCCCCGGTGGCGATACAGAGTCGGGGCACCGTTCTCCGCGGATCCGGCGCCGACAATCGGCGAGCCCGTTGGCTCGGCTTCTAGACACCTGACGCCGAGTGTCTCCGGGATTGCGACCGTCGACTGCCGGGCGTACCCGGCGCTCGGATCGTACGTTCGAATCTCGCGGTCGTCGGGGGCACCGGTGAGGACGGACACCGTCTGGCCGTCAGTTGCGAGGTCGTCGGGCGACGGCAGGTCCTCGACGACCTGTTCGACGGCTGCCCTGTCCCCGATCCTCGCGAGGAACCCCCCGTCGGAGGCGCCCTCACCCGCGTCCAGGACGAGCACGCCGGTGTCGTCGTGGTCGAGAGCGACCGGTTCGTGAAACGGCGCTGTCAGGACCCAGCGGGTCTGGAACAGCTGTCTGGCATACGCCTGTACGTGGCCGGCGGACCCGGCGACGTATATCGACCGGCTGGTCACGGTGATCGCGGTCGCCTCGCCTGCGTCCGCGGGCCGCCAGCCACAGGCGAGCTCCTCCAGTGACTCCCTGAGAGGGTCGTATCTCCACACGTCGCCAGCGGCCGACAGGAGAAAGAGGTCCCCGCAGTCGTCGACGGCTAGGTCGACTGGCTCGAACGATTCGGGGAGAGGTTCGGGCGTCGCGTACGCGGCGTGCGTGTCGGGTGCAATCTCGACCCCGTCGTCGGTCACGGCGACGTTCGAAGTGTCCCACTCCCGCCACGCCTCCGGCGTCGTGGTGCTGTTGAAGTTAAACTCCATCAGAAGTCCCCCGTGCAGCCGTTGCGTTCCCCACGGACCGTGACATCGTGTGCGGTCGAGTACACCAGAGAGCTCTCCGCGATGTGGATGCTCCCGTCGGGGCCCACCTCGCCCTCGCCAGTGGGTGACAGGGAGACGTCGAAGACGCAGTCGACGCCCTCGACGGCGTCGATCGTCCGGTACACCTCTGAGGGATGGACTGGTCGCCCGAACGGCCAGCCATCGCCGTCGAACCCTCTGAGTGGGTGGAGGAAGTCCTCCAGTGCTGACTCGACCGCGTCTATGCGACCCACCTGTGAGTAGTCGGGGGCGACCCTGATCTCGGCGCGGACGCCCACGCCGACGTAGGTCGGTGCCACCACATTCACGCGGTCGGTCACCAGCCGGTGGCGTTCGACGTGGCACCTGACGGCGTCGAGGAACCCCGTCGTCGGTCGCGGGCGGTCGCGCGGGCTGTGGGGGACAACCACCACGCGCACCTGCTTGGGCTGTTCACAGCTGCCGGCGCCGCCGTAGGCGGGCTCGGCTTCCTCGACGACTGCGGCCGCGCGTCCGAACCGGAGCCCCGGCGTGTGGGTGGCGATATACCGGTAATCGTCGGTCGTGACAGTCCGGAACGGTCGCTCGCGCTCGTGCTGGAATCGCGCGAGTGCCTCGTCGATGGTCTCCCCGTCGGCCCCGCCGCCGGCGTCGCGGAACTCGATGGCGACCTCTTCGAACTCCCCGGCGGCAAACCGCCAGTCGGCGGTGGCCGTCACGTTCCCCTCTGTCCCGCCACCGTGCTCATACTCCTCGGCCACGACTTGCTGGTCGGGCGCCGGAATCCGGCCGCCGACCTCGTCGCCGAAGCTGATTGTTCCGGCTGTCTCGTCGAGGACGTAGTGCTCGTCGTCGGGGCCAGATCTGTCGAACGAGTCCACTCGCTCCCACGTCTCGCCCCCGACGGAAACCGTCGCGTCGAGCACCGGCGCGTGCTCGAACCCGAAGGTCTGGTCAGGCTCGGCCGTCGTCCGCTCGCTCCCGTCGGGCCGGGCCAGTGTCTCGCTGCGTCTCACCGTGGCATGCGTCGCCGTGAGGCCGTTCGTGTACACCCCCTCGAGCCGGGGTGGGACCTCGTGTGGGACGGTCTCTTCGGGATCCTGGACGATTCGACAGCGGAGCCACCGGAGCGGCCGCGGGTGATCGAGGAGTGTCACCGGCTCGCTATCCCAGTCGGCGGGGCGCTCGAGCCTGACGAGGCCTCCGGCGTAGAACTGCTTGGTCTCGTCGCGGAGCACCTGCAACTCCGCCCAGTTCCCGTCGATGTAATACTCCCAGACCACGCCGACAGACGGCTCGAACGTGACGGCCTCATCACCGTGGCTCGCGGGGGCCGGCAGGCCAGTCTCGTCCATGTCGATTCCTAGGTCCAAAAGCCCGCCGACGAAGGGGTCGCCCTCGAAGCCGATGTACATGGCGTTGCCCGCTCGTGCCCGTTCGCCGAACGCGTGAAACGACATCCCGACGCTCCCGTTGGCGGTCGTGTGGTCGGTCCGCCCGCGGCCGTGGTCCGAGATGACGGCGCCGACGGTCGCGTCCGTCAGTGTCACGGCAGTGTCGGTCTCGAACCATCTGACGACGCCGGTTGCGTCTTCGGCGACGAGTCTGCTCGATGTCGGCACCGTCCGACCGACCGCCGTCGGTGGTGGGTCCACCCGGAGGTGAGCGGTCGCCGGCCGGGGTGGCTTCGGGCTTGCGCCCAGCAGTGAGAGGTACTTCTGGACGTGGTCGTCGGTGACGCGGTCGAGCCGGTACAGCTCGGATTTGGCGACGAAGGCGAGCGTCTCCAGAATCGTGATGCCGGGGTCGGTGGCGTTGTGGTCGGTCCACGCATCCGAGTGGACCGGAATCCGCTTGCGTGCGTCCTCGAGCAACTGCTCGAAGCCGCGGTCGTCGAGGTCGGGGATATCGAGCCCCATCTACGCGCCCCCCGTTCGATCCACTCGCGTCGCCCGGAGCTCGTGAGCGCCGCCGTGGACGAGCACATCGGCCGCCATGCTAGGTATGCTATCCTCGTCACGGATCGTCACCGTCGCGTCTGACCCGTGGAACCTGAGAACCACCTCTCCGACGTGGTCGACGCCGTCGACGTTCTCTAGGAGGGTGTAGAAATCCGACAGACAGGGCGCCTCGCCGAACGGCCAGCCTGAACCCTCCGGCCCCCCGGTCAGGGGGTGGAGAAACGCCTCGAGTTCCGCTCTCGCGGTCTCCTCGAGGCGGGCGAGGCTCCCGACCCCTACCGCTGCGAGGGTCGCCTCGACCGACACGGCCACGTAGCTCGGCCCGCGAACGACCAGCTGATTCGGGTCACCGACGAGCGTGGCTGGCGCGCGCTCGCTGACGGCGGTTCTGACCTGCTCGCGAAGCGATACTGACGGCACGGGCTTGTCGTCTGCAGTCCCGGGCACCACTACCAGCGTCACCCAGCCCGGGGCACTGTCACCGGCCCGGTCCATCCCGCGCAGACAGTGCGCTTTCGCCAGTTTCCGGGAGGCATCGAGCGCGATCCGTTCGATATCCGCAGGTGTGACCGCCCGCCCGCGGTCTCTGAGTTCCTTCGGTGCACGGTCCAGCGCGCCGTCGACTGATTCCGCGTCCGCGCCGCCGTCTGCGGGCAGGGGATTGGTCACCGCGTCGACGAACGCAATGGAACTCTTCAGTTCGGAAATCGCTCCGGCAGGGACGTTCCCGTCCGAACCCCCACCCGTTCTGTAGTTCGCCCTGACGTTGTCACGCCCCTGGGGTGGAATCCGGCCACGGTGGCCGTCGCCGAAGGTGATCTCACCGCTCCTAGGGTCGAGCATGTAGTGACGGTCGTTGCCGTCAGACCGCCGCAACGAGTCCACGGCGGTCCAGCGAACCCAGAACTGGGTCACCGCGCCGTCGGAACCTGTTTCGGCCTCGGTTTCGACCGCCGGCGATTCGCTCAGTGCCTCGCGCTGACCCTCCGAGAGCGCGGTGTTTTCATCCACCCACAGGTCGAGGTCGGTCGCGGGCCGGTTCGCGACCGAAACCGTCTGGTCCTGCGTCCCGTCACTGGAACCCAGCAGTTCCCCCTCCACGGCGCGGACGTTGTGGGCCATCCCCGAGTTGGGGTACACACCCACCACCGTCGGCCGCTCCCGGCCCGGTTCACCCGCCGGGGGTTCGGTCGGCACCCGATTCCCGCATGGCTGTGGCCCCGGGCGCTCTGAGGTACCGTCTTCCCCGGTGTCCTCACTCGCCGGGCCTGTAAACGGCGTCCCGGTGACGCGTGCCCGGAGCCAGTGACGCTGCCGGCCGAAGCGACTGGTCTCGATCGTCGCCTGGCCGAAGGTCAGGCTCACCAGCCCGCGCTCCGTGAGCCCCTCTGTTCCGTCTCGGGCGTCCACGCTCGCCCAGTTGCTGTCTGACCTCTGTCGTTCCCAGCGAATCCGGGGGTGAATATCCGGGGTGTACTGGGCCTCATCGAAATCGAACAGGAGGGATACCGGGCCGTCCGTGAGGGGGCGGTCGAATCCGAGATACAGGGTCTGTTCTGCATCCGGGAGCCCGGCGAACGGCTGGAACCGCGACCGACCCTCCGTGAGGGACGCAGGACTGTACGCGAGGTTGTTCAGCGAAACGAGGTTCCTGGCTGGCTGGAGGGCACCCTCACCGGTGTAACGCACCTCTACCGAGTCGAGTTTCGGAGGAGCCACCTCGTGTTCCGTCACCCAGTACTCCTCGTCGGAATTGGTGGTGGACGACCCCGTCTCTTCGCTGGCCTCGTACCGGCCGTAGCTCCCCCCGTCGAGTCGCGCCCGGACCCAGTGGCCGTCGTGACCGAAGACTGACCGCTGGGCGAGATCTCCGGGGACCTGAAATTCGATGCTCCCGGACTCGCGGAACGTCCCTACCCGCTCCGAGGAGGGTCGCTGGAGTTCCAGTCGCGACCACGCGTCGCCGTCCCAGTACTCCCAGGCTACGTCCGGGTCGATGGGGAAACCGACGGTGGCATCGGTGACCTTTCCGAGGGTGATCTCGACGCTCGCTCCCGCTTTCGTGAATGCCTCACTCGCGGCGATGTAGAAGGCGTCCTGCTGACGAGGCTCTCGACCCAGCGGGTAACAGCCGCCGTCGTCCGTCGACAGTTCGGTCCCGTTCGAGAGGAGCGTGTCGGTCGGGACAGTGCCCTCCGGAACGGGGCCCAGTTCCACGGGCGGCGTGGGCTCACCGCTGGTGGGTGACCGTCCGATCCGCATATCGAACAGGTCCGACCCCCACTCCGGTTCGGGGACCACACACCTGAGCCATCGCGACTCGGTGCCGTCGACGGCCGTCTCCGTGGGCGTCCCGTCGATAGAGAGTTCGACCGTCCGCGTGGTGACCGGCCCGGTTCCCTCCTCCTCGCCCGTCTCGGCGTCGAGGTAGCCGGTGAACGACCGGTGCAGGGAATCGACGGCGTCCATCTGTGCTGATTGGGTGTCGGACAGAGCATCGGCGACCGCCGCCAGCGTCGCTTCCAGTGGCTCGAGGTTTCGGTCGATGTCGGTTTCCTCGACTGCGTCCGCGAGGTTGGCGATGGCACCGCCAAGTTTCTCCCGGACAGCAGCGCCCGCCCGGCCGGTGATGAGCGCCGTCGCGAGTTCCAGCAGTGCCGTTCCGGCCCCTCTAACAGCGGGGTCCTCCCCGAGCGCCCCTACGAGTTCGGCGAGCGCTGGCCAGGCCGTCTCCCGGATGACATCGCCGACCGGCCCCTCAAGCAGCGCCTTGACTTCGGTTTCGAGGGAATCCCGTCCTTCATCTACCGAGTCATCGAAGCCGGCCGCTTGCAGAGCGTCCTCGATGACCGCCAGTGCGGCATCGACGTCCGCGAGCGCCTCGTCGAGGGTTTCGTCGCGAATCGCCGCAGCAAGTCGGTCGATGACGGTGGCCAGCGCCCGCAGTACCGCCGGGAGCGCCGCACCGGACAGTTCTCTGCGGAGCCCATCGAGAGCGGTCGCAATAGCTTTGGATAGTGCCGGGACCGGCGCCTGCTCCCTGGCCTCGGGCCCACCCCCGGGCAGTTTGACGGGCTGGTCGAACTTCTCGCTCACCGAGGCGAACGCCGCTTCGAGCGCGGTCAGCAGTTCGTCGGTGGCGTCGCCCTCCCGGAGCGCCTCCTCCGTCTGTGAGAGTTCCTCCTCCAGAGATTCGGTGTCGACTTCCTCCTTTATCAGTCGTGACAGCTCCTCGAGGGCTGGGGTTGCGTCACGTGAAATTGCCCGGTTGGCGGGGCCGTCCGCGAACGCCTCGCCGACCCGGGCCATTGCCGGCCCGACCTCGGTCAGGAGCGCCTCCTCGAACGGCCCCGAGTCGAGAACCTCGGCCAACCGTTCCAGCGCCGCCTGGAACTCCCCGTCGACGGCATCGCCGACGGGGCCGTCCGCGAGAGACTGGACAAGTGTGCCGACAGCGTCGCGGAGTCGCTTGATAGCCTCCTGGACCCCCTGGCCGGTGAGCCCCTCGCGCAAAGCGACGACGGCGGTGGCGAGGTCATCGACGAGTGTCTCGAGCACCTCCGGTTCCAGTTCCTCCGCGGCCCGGCTGACCACGATGGCTAGGCCCGTGACCACCTTCCCCATTAGGAGTTCGTACGGTGGCCCCCGGTGGGAAAGCCCAGCGTCGTCGCCGTCCGGGGTCGACACCGTGTGTACCTCGTGCCACCCCTCCGCATTGCCGCGTTTGCCGTAGAAATCCCAGTCGAGCCGGTTGGCGAGGTCGGGCCCGGGGATCCCCGTCTCGACTGTGACCCTGATGGTCCGGGGGTCCTCTGTACTACCTTCCACGTCCAGTTGCCCCGCGTGACCGATGTGGAGCGCGTGTTTCTGGCGACCCTCTGTGCCTAGGAACAGCGTCTCCTGTTGGCCCGCGAGCAGCTGGTTGTGGTCGTATATCTGCCCCTCGTCGGGAGCGACACTGTACACCGACTGCAACCGTGCCGGGGTGGCCTCGAAGCCGTCGCCGGCCAGAACCGTAAACGTCTGTTCTGGGGACCCGCCGACAGCCTGTGTGCCCGCCGGAATCGCGACGTTCCGGTCGACACCGTCGGCGACGGTCACGGAAAGCGGTACGCCGGCGGCCTGCGGTGGCCGCTGGGTGAACTCAAGCGTGTCGTAGAATGCGATGCGATGTTTCGTCGGAACACGGTCCACTCGCTCGGTGACCTCTTCGGCGAGCTCGGCGAACAGTCGGACGAGCGCCCCACCGGCGTCGTCGGCCTCGGGGTCCCACTCGTCGGTGTAGTATGGGGCGATCTCCCTCGCGTGAGCGAGCAGGTCATCCCGGCGCCGTCCGTCCGGATCCGGGCTCCCCATCAGGACCCCCCACCGTCGAGGTAGAACGGATACACCAGATTCCGTTCGTCGTTGGTCGCTTTCACACGGTACTCGACGGTGATGTCGAGCTGCCCCGCGTCTAGGTTCGACGTGTCGGTCGCGACATCGAGCACCTCTATCCGGGGCTCCCACTCCCGCAGTGCCGACTCGACGGTGCTCTCGATACGCGATAACGTCGTCGTGTCGATCGCCGCAAACGTGAACTCGTGGATGCCACAGCCAAACTCCGGGCGCATCACCCGCTCGCCTTTCGCCGTCCCGAGCACGATTCGAATCGACTCCTCGATGTCCTGCACGCCTGCCGACAGTTCGACTGCTTCCGACGCGTCAGTTGTCACTGGGAAGCTCCAGCCACGGCCGAGAAATTCGTTGTCCATACACACTCACCTCAGCCGATGATCACCGTCGAGCAGCCGGCGGCGATGGTGTTTGGCGGGCCGTTCTCGACGATGCTGTCACCCTGTCTGGCGGCTGGCAGGCCATTGATCAGTACGCTCGTGCTACCGGCTGGGACGACCCCGCCCACGTGTGGGACCGGTCCAGTCGACAGTGGGCAGGCGTGGAAGTCGGAGCCGACTCGCCAGGCCGACATCCCACCGATGAGGACGTCCGGACTCCCGGCGCTCGAAAGTGGCGTGCCGTGGGCCGTCTGGTCAAATGCGCGTGCTGCTGGTGGCATTGTCAGTTAATCCTCACGAGTGTCCCATTCAGAGTCAAGATGCCACTGGCTTCGATCGAGATATTCCCGTCGGCGGTGAACTCCAAGTTTGGCGCATCCACGCTGAGTTTGGTCCCGCTCTCGATCGCTATCGACCCTTTGGTCGCATCGAACTCGATTGTATTCTGCCCGGAGGAGTCCTCGATGGTGATCGTCTCCGCGCCGGAACTGTCGTCGAGGGTGAGCGTGTGACCGCCGCTGGTCGTTATCTCGACTTTGCCTGCGCTGTCGTCGTCGTCGAGTGTGATCTTGTGATCGCTGTCTGATTTGATCGTCTTGACCGTGTTCTCCCCGTCCGCATTGTCCTCGGGAGGGGGCTGGTCGCCATTCCAGAGCGAGCCCAGAACGTACGGGTGGTTCAGATCCCCACTGTCGAACGCCACCAGGACCTCGTCGTCAACGTTCGGGAGGAAGTACGTCCCCACCTCATCGCCAGCCATCGGTGTCGCCACCCGGGCCCAGTGGCTCTCGTCGTCGGACTCCCGCCAAGGAAAGGTGAGTTTGACGCGACCGAGACCCTCGGGGTCCTCGTTGTCCGCAACGATACCGACCGCGACGCCATTTCGGATGTCAGTTCCTTGCATGCCGAATTCAGTGTCACTCATTGGTTCAGTTTTCTGAGGTCGAACGTGGTCGTGTAGCCGGAGTCGTCGATCCGGTGGTTCGCAGACTCGACGTGGTACTGGCCGGAGAACTCGTCCCCGAGGCCGGTAAGTTTGAGCACGCGACCGATCTGGATTTCCGGGAGCCCGAGTGTTTCTGCCCGGCTCCCGCCCCGCCCGCCGGCGTTCTGGCCAGCGACTGACCCTGATGTGGAGTTGCCCGTGCGAGCGATCTCACCAGCGATCGATTGCGCCCGTTGTTCGGCCTCGCTCTCCGACCGGACCGGAATCGTTTCGACCCGTGTCTCCGAACCGCCCCCAGTTACCTTGGCCGTCCCGACGATGGGCCCCTTGCCCACCTCGTCGTTGTGCCGGACTTTTACTGTCCCAACTCGGGGTCCGGACCCACGCACGTCTCCGGACTCCGAACGGGGGTTCGCCGACCCCGGGGTAAACGACCGGAGTGCCTTCCCGTATCGCAGCGTCGTCTCCGGGGACAGCTCGGAGACACGGGACTGTTTCCGGAAGTGGAAGGTGCCAGCACGGGAGAAAAACTCCGCGTCGTACTCCTTTGCGAGGGTGTTGAGGAACTCGCTGTTAGGAGCCTCCGGGTGGCGCCGATTCTCGATCGGGACGTTGCCGACGTCGACTTCCACCCCCTCGAACGGGATGTCGGCCACGAGGTCGTCGACAATGGTCTCAAGGTCCGAGTCCTCCCAGCCACCGTCGCCTGTCAGGTTGCGCAATCCGTAGCGGAGGTCGTACCCCTCGACCGACAGCCCGGGCGTGCCACTCGCAGGGAAGTCTGGCTTCACCGAATCGACCCGTCCCCAGAGTAACGACGTCGGCTCGGCTGTCCCGTATCCAAGACGAATTTCCAGTTCACTGCCCTCGGCGAACGTCGACCGCAACTTCGCGTCGAAGGCCCCGTTCTCGCCCTGCGTCCGATCGAACACGTCGTTGAGGGAGAAGGAGAACCGGTTCGCCCGGTCGATCGCCGTCTCGATCCGAAGCCCCGACACCCGACCCTTGTCACCGAAATCCTCCGTGCTGGTGAACCCGTTGTTCGCGTTGCCTACCCGGACCTCGAACGACGGCGCGTGGAAATCGTCGTATCGGTCGGCAAGCTCGGCGAAGCTCATATCACTCTGGTGGAATGGTCAGCGTGGTCCCGGGCTGGAGCGACCGGGGGTCTTCGATGTCGTTCGACTCTGCGATACGCGTCCACGCTGTGGGGTCCCCGTATTCCTCCTTGGCGATTCCCCAGAGTGTTTCTCCCTCTGTCACGGTCCGCTGGCTGGCAGTGTCCGAACTGCTCCCGTTGGCGGGGGTCTGGCCCGTACTCGGCGGTCGGTACTGCTTAAACGTCACGCTCACGCGAGCCCTGAGCGGCGTTCCATCAGCACGGAACATCGTGAACTGCTTGTCCGCGCTCTTGAGCACTGCCGTGAAGTCGATGCCACCCCAGACGAACGTGCAATAGGGCGGCGCCCCGATGGAGTCGTCTATCGTCAGCAACTGGTCGAGTTTGCCAGTTTCTTCCGTGACGTCTGTCCGTTCCTCCGACGTGTCGAAAAACAGTTCCATTGAGAGGGTCTCCGCCTCGCCGCTCACGAACTGCGTCACCGGGGTCCCCTGTCCGGCGATCGACTGCTCGCCGTACTGGACGCTCTTGTTGCGGCTGTACTCCGTGGGATTGAACATGACCTCGATCGGTTCCTCGTCCGCTGCCGCGCCGTTCTCGATGTCGATTTCGGCCCGCGACAGTCCGCCATCCCCACGCAGCTTCGGCATCTCAGAACCCCCTCCGGTCGCGTTCGATGCGCATCTTCTTCGTCAGTTCTCGGTGAATCTCCTCGAGGAACCTGGCGTCCGGGCCGCCGCCCTCTAACGACAGGTTCCGGGGGAACGGCCAGTCGGCCTCGCCCGGCCCGTCGCCGTGGGCCGTCTCCCGGGTCGTTCTGGCGAGCTCGTCACCGCGTGAGTCTCGGGACCGCCTGACTCCGTCTCCCAAGGCGTCGCTGCCCGGAGTCGTTTGCCGTCCTCTGCCAGACCGCTCGCCCGCTCTTGTTTCCGCTGTCGTGTCCGCCCCCGGACTCTCGTCCAGAACCGTCATAGGTGGTCCCGTTCCCGTCCCGAAACCGTCGCCAGTCTCGCCCACGGGCGTCGTGACCGGAGACGACAGGTCGGGCCCGGTCGGACGCTCCACCTGTGAGGATCGAGCCTCCTGATGGGCTCCTGTCGGAGACGAGTCCAGCGGGGAGAGGTCGGGTCCCGGGGCGTGCTCCCCGGACTCCGAGGGTGTGTCCGATTCTCGCCACTCCAGCGAGGGCCGTGCGAACGACCCACTCGAATCACCGACGTCCGTGCGTGAAGTGGCGGCCCCGTCTCCGCTTCGAGTCATGTCTGGACCGCTGGTCGGACTGTCCACCCCGGCACCTCGCCCCGGAAGCGAGCCGGTCGCGAGCACCGTCGACACAGGGCCGGTCAGTCGTGACTGGTCACCGCCACTACCGGGAGCGCCTTCGAGTACGCCCGGGCTGTCCTCGAGGCGTCGTAGTTCACGGACCGGTCCAGGTCCAGCGTCGGCACCCTCCGGTCGTTCTCTCAAGTCGGCTTCCGACCCGCTCGAACCACGCAGACCCGACTTGTCCGAGTCGTCGTCGGTGGTTGAGGCACGCGAATCCGGACCGTCGGCCCACTTCACTGTCCGGGAGACGTCGTCGAAGGATGCGCCCGACCCATCGTCCGATGTTTCACGAAGCACCTCCGACACTCTGGGGGGGCTGCTGTTACTGTCTGGTTGTGTGGACGCCCTCGACATCGAACCGCTCGCTCGGGCCGGCTCCGGTCCACCATGTCGATCCGTCGGTTGTTCGGTCGATCCCGAGCTACTTTGTCGAAGCATCATCTCGTCGGTGTGACTGGATTCTGCCCGTGAGTCGTCGGCCAACAACGAGGGGGCGAGCAGGTCAGGTAGTGTCAGGTACGTGAGCCCTGGCGGCAGTCCACCCGTGCGGCTCATTCCCAGTTCAAGGACGCCCCCGAAAGCGGGGAGTACCCCCATCGTCGGAGCCGAGTCGCGACCCCTCTCAGTAGTGTTGATAATCCCGATTCGGCGGACGAACCGGGGGAGATCGATGTCGTTGACTTCGTGTGTGTCTTCTTGCACGCGTTGCTCCGATTGTCTGTGTCAGTTAGCCGGTCTCGTGTGGGGCACTTGTTTTCAGTACGATGATTAGTACCTCTTATCGAACTTACTTATCATTTGGCATAAAAAATTTGTCATGACGTGGTGGTAGCAAATCGGTCGGTTGGGAGCGTGTCTCGTGAGGGAACTGTTCTGTCAGCATGCTTTCAGCGCATCGGAGTCGAGGATGGGGCGGATGCGATTCCGGCGCAGAAGCGCCCCGAGGTCGGTGGTGAGCGTGTCCGTAATTGAATTCCCAAGCAAAATACCGCGCCGGCGCTGGCTAGAAATAGTCCGTTATATCAATGAGATCCGCCGTCGAATCTGACGTTGTGGACGGAATGTCTTGTTTCGTGCGACTCTTTGGTGTGTGCATATTCGCAAATATTAGTTGCTTGGTTTCCGTCGACCCATCTATTGTCGTTTCTTCCCAGGTTACTTTTCTATAAAACGGACGACTCTCGCCTTTTCTAGTTACATCAGTCACTTTTGCGCGAATTTGCATCCCGTTTTTAAGTTTCCGCCCCCATCGTTTCTCCAAATCGCGGAACGTCCCATAACGATTCGCTATCCAGTTTTGTTGAGCCAGATTTGACTCGTTACCAGGAGCACCGAATTTGTTAGCAATCCGGTGACCGGCATCATCTCCCGTCCCTTTAGAGACGCGTTTCTGTGCTGGGTTATTTCGATGTGTCATCACTTCACCGGGGATACCCAGCACCCCTTCCGTGGTCTCGTGGATGGTATCTCCCTTTTGCTCCGTATATGAATTGAATCGATGACTGACATCCTTTTTAGTCCCGCCAGTCTTTTTGCTGACCCGTTGATCCGGAAGCAGACGGTCGGGTTTCTTCTTCCAACGGCTCGCCGTCTCGTCAAAGTAGTACGCTGGATCACATTGCCTGCATGGCGCCCCGGTGTCAGCGTAAACCACCGCGCCGTCTGGCTCAATCTTGAGTGGACGATCGCCACTAATCGGATTATGCAGTCCCTTTTCTTTGGAAAACGCAACGGCAGGAATATTCTCGTCTGAGATCAGATCATTTTGATAGCGCTCTGGTCCAATCGCTTCGATATCGGGTGCTTCCGTCCCTTGGCGGCTGACACGGCCGGTATCAGCTCCCGACGACCCACGGCCCCCCTCCGTCTCTCCCTTGGAGGCAGTGGATTTCCCCTCTCCGAGGGGTCGTCCACCTGGCAGGCCATCTTGTTTCTTGGCCAGATCGGACAGTTCCTGTTCGAGTCGCCGTGCTTGGTCCAGAATCTCGTCAGTTGCGGCCCCGGCCTCCCCGAGGGACCGAGCGCCTAACTCGGACGCCTGTTCCTGCAGTTCCTGTGCCCTGGCGTACGCCGGGCTGTCCGGTGAAACCTGTTTTTGGATCTCCTTGGTTCGCTCTACCACGTGCGTGGTCAGTTCCGTGCAGGCCTCACTACACCGAATCAGTCGCCCGTCCGGGAGTCGCTTGAACTCGTGGACCTCGTCCATGGCGTTCCGGACGGTCGTCTCGGCGACGTCGGTGGCCTCGTCGTCGACCGCCTCCACGGACTCCCTCCCCGGCCGGCCGGCGGCTGTCGAGCCGGACTGCGGACCGGTGTCGACGTCCCGTACCGACCAAGTCTCTGCCCGTGTTTCGGCCGAGTACGAGGGCTGTCGAGTACCCCCGGTCCCGCCGGACTCCGCTAGCTCGCCGGTACCGCGGGCACCACCACTTTCCGCCGCCTCCGCTCCCGAACCAGCCCCGCGACCTGCTGGCGCCGCCTCGTCGGACACTCTGAACAGTGAGCGGAGCGCATCCGCGGCACTGTCCCAGGCCCGACCGAGTCCGGGCACGAGACGGACGATGTTCCCGATCTGACCGAGCGCGCTCGAAACGGGGCCTTTGAGCTTCGCGAGTCCCTTCACGACGGCGCCGACGAGTTCACCCCCGAGGTCGATAAACCGGAGTATCCCCTTTAGGATGGGGCGTGAGGCCGTCACCGCGGCATAGGAACCCGCCGTGAGGACATACAGAACGGCCTCGAACAACACGGTCCCGCTGACCCACCCAAGCTTGTCCCCGAGTTCGAAGTCCGGCAGTTGGATGAAATCGAGCAGCGCCGAGGCGATCTGTCCCCCGATCTCGTTGGATTTCGACAGGACGCTGTTCCACATCGACCGGAGCATCTCGAACACGCCGCCGGGAGTCGCGTTCGACTGACTGCTGGCGCTGTCGGTGGTTGACTGGATCTGTTCGTCCACGCCCTCGGTCTTGGTGTCTGCCTGTTCGAGTTGTTTCCGGGCCTGCTCTCGACGTTGCTCGTCGGTGTCGTCCGGGAAGAGCCGCTCAATCTGCGAGGCGAGCAAGCGCGTCGCACCGACGGCCACCTGTCCGAGCATGTAGATGATGCGGAATGGGTCTGTGAGCCCCTCCCAGATACCGCGCAGCATCCCCCAGAGATAGCCCTTCGCGAACTCCACGCTGCCTTGGAGCAACTCCGCGATACGGTTCGAGACGGTGATCTTGCGTTGTGGGCCAGTGTCACGCAGTTGCTCCAGGAACCCGAGGACGGCCTCTTTCAGGAGCACTGCAATCGGGCCGAGCCCGGAGACGAACGCCGGGAACTGTTTCACGAACCGCACCAGTACGTCGAACAGGAACGTGATCAACGGCGGCTTGAACTGGTCCGGGAGCCGCTTCCAGAGCGCTCCCGTCAGGAGGGCTGGCAGTCTGAGTGGGACGGTTAGAACTTGGCGGAGCTGGAGCAGGAAATCGAGGATGGGTTCGAGCGTGGACCACAGCGACCCAAGCGTCGACGACATCCACTGCATGAGGCTGTCGAAGGACGAACTCGCCCATGTGGCGAGTCGAGTCACTTGCCGGTAGACGTACTGCGTTGTCCCAGCGGCCATTTCGAGAATTGGAACCCCTCTGATGGCGCCGACAGCGCTCTCGAAGGCACTGGCGACGGTTTCCACGGCCCCGACGGTCCACTCCCGAACCGAGCCGATAAGCCCCGTCACATTCGAGATGCCCTCGAGGACGGCTGGGAGGACGCGCTCGCGGAGCGCGGTTCGGGCCCGAACCAGGACGTCGCTACTGTTCCAGTTGTCCCGTATCCATCCGAGCGAGTCCCACAGCGACCCGACTGCATCCGTCAGTTTCACGACTGGCTTGAACGCCGCAAGCGAGGACAGTTCCTCCTTCGCCGTGTCGAACTGTGCCAGCACTGGCTGGATCGTCGACAGAATCGAGTCCCAGACCGATCCCGCAGCGTCGAGTAACCAAGTGCGAACGCCATCGGAACTCTCCCAAGCGACGCCGAACTGCTCCATCACCCAGTCCCAAGCCAACTGGGCGTAGTTCCTGAGCGGCTCGGAGAGCTCCCAGGCCCAGGCGGCGGCCTTGGCGATGCCTTGGGCAACCTCGCCGCCGATCCCCTCCACGAATGACTGGACAGAGCCATGGAGCGTCTCTCCGACACTCTCGATACCACCCAAGATAGTCGCTACCATCTTCTGGACGTCCTCGAGCATGGGGACTGCCTGGCTCTCTACTGCCGATAGAAACGGGCTGAGGGTTCCGCCCAGGGCCCCGCCGATCCCGTTTGCCAGTTCCGAGACGACAGTCGTCGTGGTCTCTATCGCGCTGTTGAAAGTTGCCTCTAGCCGGCCGAACAGTCCACTGACGTCCTCGACACCGAGGACGTCGAGGGCCCCTGATACGAAGCGTCCCAGTCCGGACCCGAGGGTGTCGCGGATTCGCTCGCCCGGATTGCGGAGAAATTCTATGAGTCCGGGAGCCACGCGCTCGACCACTGCACGGCCGGTCTCACCGACCTTCTCGATGGTCTCCTCGACGAACGCCCTGCCTCGGTCGACCACCGTCCCCCCAGTCTCGGCGACGGCGGTGGCTGCCTCGCCACCCGCTCGAACGGCGGTTTCACCGGCTGCGTAGGCCGAACTCGCTGCACTGCTGACGAGCCCGCCGACGTCGCTCCTCAGGTCACCGAAGCCGTACCGCTGGATAGCCCCGTCCTGGACCGACCGATCGACGGCCACGTCAACGCCGGCGTCGACTGCCGACGCGGCCACACGAGCCTCGCCCTCCGGACTCCCCCTGTGGGCTACCGCAGGGTCAGCGTCTCGTCCCGTACGTTCCGGACCCGTGCCGGCGAGAGCAGGCGAAGAGCCGACGCCGTCGCCGCGGTGCCCCGCTGACCGGCTGTGTCGGTCCGTGGTCGCCTTCGGTGGCCGGGTCTGCTGGACGACGTGGGTCAGCTCGTGTGCCAGCAACCGCTGGCCGGCCGCCGTTCGGGGTCGGTACTCGCCGCCGGCGAAGAAGACGTCGCTCCCGGTAGTGAATGCTTTCGCGTTCAGCGACTGGGCCAGCCTGTCGGCGTCGGAACCAGTGTGGACGCGAACGTCGCCGAAATCCCGGTCGAACCGCGACTCAAAGAACGACCGTACGCCACCCGGCAGCGGCTGGCCCCGACCGCGGGCGGCGGCGAGTTCGTCTGCCACCGCAGGTTCGGCACCGGCCCCAGTCGATCCGTCGGCCTTGCGCTGGAGGGCCTTGGCACACTCCGGACAACTCAGCGACGTCCCTGCGACCGGCCGAGTAAAGCAGCGGGCACACATTCGCTGGACACCACTCGCATCGCTGGTGGTCGAGCCAGTCACGGGGGTAACGGGTGCCGATGCCGACCCATCCGAGGTGTGGCCGCTGGGACCGACACCATCCCGTCGCGTGTCCGGAGCCGACATCCCCAGCACCGTGTCTGCCACGACGTCCGCCTCGCGCTCGTACCGGTCCCCGGGATCGGTCACCGTGAGTCCCGAATTGCCCTCGCTGGGAGACCCACGGTCGAGTGGGCCGCCATCACCGCCGCGGTCAGTCCGTGTCTCGCTGCCTTGGAGTCTTGCCTCACACGCCGGGCAATCCAGCGGCTTGCCAGCGCTAGCCCGCGCTCGGCAGCGCGGACACATACCGTCCGGGCTCCTCGCCGACCGGTTCGCGGCGCTGCTTGTCTCCGTTGCTTGCGATCCCCGTCGCAAGGCTCGGCCGTTAGGCCCAGCGACAGCTGTCCGTGCCGATTCCGCCGGGCCGACCGAACCGGCCGTACTGCCGGCACTGTCGCGGGTGCCCTCGCGTGGGCCACCGACCCTGTTCGCCTCGGCTTCGTCGGCCAGACGTGCCACGCCAGCGTTACCCAGTTCCTGCTGAACGTGCGACGGTGAGCTCTCTGCGCGCCGACTGTCGGCGCTCTTGGCTCGCTGGCGCTCGCTGTTCGTGTCGTTGGCCCGGTCGGAGCGTGTCTGCCCGGAGTCGGCGACTCGTCTCATTGGGCGTCACCACAGTCGGGAGAGACAGTTCCGTGTTGGAAGCCCGTGGGCCTCGCCGATCCTCCTGCCGGCAAGCCCCTTGGCCTACCTCTCGCCGGGAGCACCCGCTGCGGTATCACGAGTTGCCCTCCGGGTCACTGTCGCTGTCTTCGAGCTCGCTCGAGCCGTCGCCGCCCGACCCACTCCCTTGGTGGCCGCTACTGCCACTGAGCAGTGACGGCTTCTGTGGTACCGCCGGCGGGTTTCCACAGTCGACGGTGATCGTTCCCGCATTCACGCCCGGCAGGCTGTCGATCCGTTTGGCGAGGGCAGCGTAATCCTCCCGCTCCCACTCGCAGGTGGCTTCCCAGGCGGCCCGGTCGAGCTTGCCGCGGTAGTGTTCGACGAGTTCCCGGACGTACTCCCGCAAGACGCCCCTAGAGACACCAACCGGATCGACTCGGCTGGGTAAGTCGGCGAGTTCCTCGCGCAGGTTGTTCCCAATCCGTGTCAGCACCGCGTCGAACCGGACAAAGTGCTCGGTTGCGTGCCTGTCGATGAGCCGTCGAATGTCCCTGAATGTCCCTGCAGTTCCCGAGGTGCCCCGGTGTTGGCTTGGGTCGAATCGCTTCGCGATGTGGTACTCGTAGCGGGCCCTGAAATCCACCTCGACCCGCTCGACGTAGCTCTTGGTGGTCCCTTGGTCGTCCGTTGTCTCGCGGATGGCCGAGTCGATCTCTGGTCTCGTTTTGAGGGTGGCCTGTTCGAGCGCCCCCAGATCCGTGAGCGTCTGGTCGTAGTTGGGCGAGGGGACGCTGTCGGCGGGGTCGGTGTCGACAACGACCTCCGGGCGGATGGCGCGCATGACTGCCCTGAGCGGCTCGACGAGGTCGCCGTCGGGATACCGCTGGATCGTCTCCGCTGCCCCCACAGACTGGCCACGCGTCCCGGCCGCCGTCTGCTGGGCGACGTGGGTCAGTTCGTGTGCTAGGAGGCGTTGGCCTCGCCTGCCCGTTGGCTCGTACTCGCCGGCGGCGAAGGCCACATCGGAACCGACGGTGAACGCCCGTGCCCCCAGCTCATCCGCAAGCGATATGGCGCGCGAACCAGTGTGTACGCGCACATGGTCCAGATTCGCTCCCAGCCGTGACTCGAACACCGAGCGTGTGTCCTCGGGGAGTCGCTGGCCGGTCCCCAATTCCCCGCGGACCCTATTGGCAGCCTCCTTCTCACGTGGAGTGCCCTCCACAGTTCGGGCACCGGTCTCAGGAGCCGATGTCGCCTCCGGCCCGGTCTCGCGACTCCCGACGACGGCGTCAGCGACACATTCGGCTTCCTGCTCGCCGGTATCGTCGAAACTGCTGTCCCGCCCACTGGCCCGCCGGCGGGACGGTTTGGACCCCTCGGAGAGCTGGCGCTGAACCGCCTGGTTCCCAAAGTTGGATAGCTCACGGGCGGTCTTTGCCATCCGCTCCTCCATCGAGGCGAGGTCGGCGCTCGCTGCCCCGGACCCTGTAGTCCGCCTGTTTCCGGAGCGGGCTACCAGTTTCGGGAGGCGGCTGCGTCTCACCGTTTTAGCACCTCCCCGTACTCGCCGAAATCCTCGGCGTCTATCAGTCGGCCTGTCTTCTCCAGTTCCCGGCGGAGTGCTTGGGCTAGGTGTGTCATTCCCACGGGCTCGTCGTCCTCGGCGGCGAGAAAGGCCGCGGTCAGGGCGGCGTTTTTGATACTCCCCCCCGAGAGGTCGAATTCGGCGAGAAAGTCGATGTCGAGCTCCCCCGTGGGAGTCGCTGCCGGGAACACGGACCGCCAGATTTGCTCGCGCGCGTCCCGGTCCGGCATCGGGAACTCGACGCTGAGGTTTATTCGCCGGAGAAAGGCGTCGTCGATATTCTCCTTGAGATTGCTGGCGAGGATGACGGTCCCATCGTGGTTTTCCATCCGCTGGAGCAGGTAGCTCACTTCCACGTTCGCGTAGCGGTCCTGAGAGTCGCTGACATCCGATCGCTCGCCGAACAGTGCGTCAGCTTCGTCGAAAAACAGCACTGCGTTGCTTCCCTCCGCCTCGTCGAACACCGCCTTGAGGTTCTCCTCGGTCTCGCCGATGTACTTGCTGACGACGCTCGCGAGATCCAGTCGGTAGAGGTCGAGGCCGGCCTGGCCGGCGACTATCTCCGCGGCCATCGTCTTCCCGGTTCCGGATGGGCCGGTGAACAGTACGTTCAGTCCGTTGCCGGTGGAGTACTTGCTCGAGAACCCCCACTCCGAATAGATCTTCCCCTGGTGTTTGACGTGAGCGGCGACCTCCCGAAGGTGCGTCATCGTTTCCTCCGGGAGCACGATATCCGACCACGTGTAGCCGGTTTCTACTGCCTTGGCCAGTGCTCCGAGACGTTCCCGCGACTGGCTCCGACAGGCGGCGTACACCGCTTGGGCGGAAAGCCCCTCGCCGCCGGTTATCGTCCGGGCAGTCACCACCGCGTCCTCGACCTGCCCTGCTGTGAGGGCGAACTTCGATGCGAGCCCCGCCGGTTCGACACCCTCGGGAAGGTCTTCGACGGCCTCCCACAATTCCACGCGCCTGTCGTAGCCCGGGGTGTCGAACGCGACCATCCGTACCGACCACCCGTCCAGGCGGGCGCCCACTCGCGGAGACAGTGCCCGGTCGCCCGAGAGGAACACCGGGCCGTCATACGGTTCCAGGCGCTCGACTATCCGCGTGACAACGTCCTCGAGCTCAGGGGGCGACCCGTCGCCCCCTTCGCCAGCCCGTGGCGCCGCGAGGTTTCGCAGATGAATCGCCCCGTCCTGCAGTCGGGCTTCTCTGACGAGGGCCTTGAGTGGCGAACCGCCGGCGGTCGAACCGCGCCGCTTTGAGTGACCGCCGGTCAGATCCAGCGCGTCGGCGTCGGCCCAGACGACAGCGAGGCCTCGCTCGGCGCAGATTGCCTCGACGGCATCGTTCTCCCCCGAACCGGGCGGCCCGTGAGTGTACACGAGTCGCGACTGGTCTTCCGACGATACGGCTTGGGCGGCCAGTCGGTCGCGAACGGTCTCCCCGAGTGCAAGCGTCTCTAGCCCCTGCTCGGGATGGACGACGGAGACGGCCCCCTCCAGTGGGGCTGGGACGTCGTCCATCCCGAGCAGGTACTCCACGACGCGGTCGTCGACCGCGACAGTGTGGGAGGGGAGTGGGGCAGTGTCCTCACCCAACAACCTGACGAGTCCACCGCGAACAAGCGGCGACCGGCGTGTGAACGCCTCACGCGCGTCCATCCGTTCGACCGCCGTACTGCAGAGCATCCGGAGGAGTAACTCCACTGTCGGACGGGTCCGCGTGACGTCGTCCTGGAGATAGGCGTACACTTTCTCGTACTTCCGTTCGAGTTCCGGGGCGAGCGCGAGCAGCAGTGGGTCCCGATGGCTGGCCGCGAGGTGGAAGCGACTGGCGAGTTCGAGAAGGCGGAGGTCGGTGTCAGTGCCAGCCGTCGCTCGTTCCCGCTGTCGAATCTCCTCTGTGATAGCCTCGAGATGCGCACGGAGTGTCTCGGTGCGGTCGGTGCACGGTGGTCCCGTCTCCCGCAGGGCCGTCCCGTCGTCACCGATGCGACCGGAGAGGTCGAGCAAGCGGTCGACTTCCTCGTCGGCGATGTACAGTCCGTTGAACTCCCCGCCACCGTCCGCCCACCACTCCTCCAGGTGGAGTCGGAGCATCACGTCGAGTCGTCGCAGTTCGTCGCGCAAGTGGGCGGTGCTGTCCGGGTAGGGAGTCGGGGTCATCCACCGACGACCTCCATTCTGGAGAGCCCCCGATGGGCGAGCTCCAGCGTCTCGACCGCGACCGCTCCTTGGTCAGCTTGGAGGTCGGGGGCCGAATACCGCACCGGGTAGGCAGCCTCACACTGCCAGCCCCATTTCGGGAGTCCCCGGGCGTCCAGCAAAAACACGAACACCGTCTTTCGATCGATGCGCCCGGCCGCGACGCTCTCCATCCAGTCGATCAACTCACGGGAGTCAGTCAGCCCCTTCTCCAGTTCGAGGTGCGAGTACGACGTCCGATTCGGTTTTTCATGGGTGAAGCCGTTGCGACCGCCCTCTTCGTACTCAACAGTGCCGACCTCGATTTCCAGGCCACTGACGTCTGAGAAGCCGGCCACGACGATGCCCTCAATCTCGACGTAGAACCTGAAATCGAGGTACGGGTCGACTCGGACACCGGGGGGCATCAGCGCTGTCCCTCGTTGATTCGCTCGTTGATATTGCTGATCTCCTCACACCACCGTCGGCGCTCCCAGTGAGGCATCGCCAGAATCTCGTCGTGGTCCCAGTTGAAGTGGTAGGCGATGAAGGCCATCTCTTCGTAAAGCTGGTCGGGTGGATAGCCCGTCATCAGACCCCCTGATTTCCCGCCTCCACCTGCACCGGCGACTCGCGCTCGACGTCAACCTCGAACGCTTCGCTACACTCCGGACAGACGGCGTCGACGGTGTTGGCGCTACGTTCGTTGATCCGCTCATAGAGGTCCTGCAAGTATGCCATGTCGTTCACGTAGAGGTTCTCGATCACCTGCGTCGTGACGTCGTCGAGCGTCCCGAGTTCCGTCACGACACGCGAGAGGAGGATTACCGTCAGATACGACGGATTGGACTTGACACGGGGGTCGTTCTGGGGTTTGATCTCGTCAGCGGCCGTGGCCAGCCGCATCGCGCCCTCTGTATGAACCTCCCCGTTCTCGTCAGTGTACCCCTGCGGGAGCGTGAACTCGTACTCGGTCTGCAGAACTGAGTCCGTCATGCCACGCGTTCCATCTCCTCGTGGGCGATTTCGAGCGATTCAATCGCGACTTCGTTCCCGGTCGAGTCGAGGTCCGGGCCGTCATAATTGATGATCCAGGCATTCTTGAACTCCCATCGTGGGCCGGTTCCGCCCTCTTCGTCCAAGAGGATGACGGCGATATTCCGTCGCGCCGAGTCGACCTGTCCCTGCTCGACAGACTTTCTCCACTCGAACAGCGCGAGCGAGTCCTGAGTCGTTCCCTTCTCGAGGGTCAGGTTGCCGTAGGAGTTGAGACTCCAAAGCTTCCTGACCGTCGGCGGGTCGGTACCCTCCCGGTACTCGATCGGCTCCGTCGAGTTTTCCGGTATCGAACAGCTGCTGAACCCGGCAATCGCGATACCATCGATTTCGAGAATGTACCTGACGTTCCTGTATGGCCCGTATCTATCTGGCATCGAAAATCACTCTCCCTCCACGCCGCCGGTCCACTGGCTGATTCTGAAAATGACGAACTCGGCTGGTTTGACCGGCGCGACACCGATCTCGCAGATGAGTCGCCCGTTGTCGATGTCGTCCTGGGTCATCGTCGACCGATCGCATTTCACGTAGAACGCCTCCTCGGGCGTCGACCCCATCAGCGCACCGTCGTCCCAGACCGAGGTCAGGAAGTTCCGGACCGTCTGTCTGACTCTGGCCCAGGTTCGTTCGTCGTTCGACTCGAAGACGACCCACTGGGTGCCCTCGTCGATTGACTCCTCTATGTACAGCATGAGCCGTCTGACGTTCAGGTACTTCCAGGATGGGTTGCTGGAGAGGGTTCGGGCGCCCCAGACGCGGATACCACGGCCCCGCAAACTACGGATACAGTTGACGCCCTGGGGATTGAGCTGGGACTGGTCGGCCTTGGTGAGGTTGAGTTCGAGAGATTGTATCCCCCGGACGACCTCGTTGGCCGGCGCCTTGTGGACGCCGTGCTGATTGTCGCTTCGGGCGTAGATACCCGCAACGTGCCCACAGGGTGGAACCGCTTTCTCGATCCCCGTCGCCGGGTCGAGGATCGTCACCCACGGGTAGTAAAAGGCCGCGTACGACGTGTCGACCTTGCCCGCTGCCTCCTTGGCCTTTACCGGCTGGGTTCCCGAACCCGGCTGGAGGATCGCGACCCGATCTCCCATCTCGGTCTGGCAGTGAGTGATGATGTCTCCCCGGAGCCCGTCGTATCTGTTCTCGTCGGGCACGCAGACCATGGCTATTTCGTCGATTTCTTGGAATGCCTGCAGTCCCGTCCGCTCGCCGGCGGTTGTTATGCCCTGGAAGTCAGCCCGGTCGACCTGATTCTCGTCGTCAGTGGCGTTCGCATTTTCGTCGATAGCGAAGTCACGACTGGCGGACAGAATCGTGGTGGTGTTGGCCGGCCGGGTAGCGGATTCCTGCGTCGCGTCCACGAGGTTCGAGCCGCCGAGGCGGTTTTCCACGAAGTTGCTCGACCGCTCGTTCGTCGAGAGGTTGTCGTACACCTCCTCGACGACCGGTTCGCCGTAGAACTGAACCAAACCCTTGTCTGCGTCGGTCTCGGCCTCGTTCGAATACGCTCGGTCGGTCGTCTCCGGGAGGTCCTCCCAGTAACCGATTCGGAGTTTGAACGCGTCATCACCGAGGCTCGCGTCGTCGACGTTGACCGCGACATCTGCTCCCCACGGTCCGGGACCGACCGCGTCTATATCGTGTGTGTCCGTCGAATTGCCGTCGTCGAGTGTCACACTGGCTGTGGCGGAGGTGTCGCTGGTCCACTTCTCCGGGACGATTCGACCGACGTACGCGTTTGACCCGCCGTTATTGAAGAACCCATCGACGGCGTAGGCCAGGTTGCTGTTGTCGAACGGTTCGCCGAACACCCGCTTGAACTCCGCGTAGCTCGTGACAAACTGGGGATCCGTGGGACCTCGCTCGGTCCGCCCAAGGAACCCAGCGGTGCTCGTTCCAACACCTTCGATCGACTTCGCGCCGCGCTCGACTTCCTCGACGTACACGCCCGGTGTCTGGTACTCAGGCATGGGCGACACCCATTGCCCTTGGCAATAGTTGCATAACTAGTTATTTTATGACAGTGATATGCAATAAGTGTACCCCCCGATGTATCGAATCGCACCGTCAGAGCTGTACCCGCTCAACCTCTATGCGACTGATAAAGGTCCTGCTAGCAGCCCCTGTGAACTGCTCGTTGCTCGGCTACGCGAGTGGCCCCCGTTACAGCCCTGGCAGCTAGCCCACACTCCTTATGTGTAATCTGGTGCTGAGACCCCCATGGCGGTGGGATGGACTTCCCGGACTACCGACCGAGCCTGCGGAACCACACCCACCCCCTTCAGGGGTAGCCGATATCCCGGACGGTCACTGCGCCTTCTTCGACGATGGAATCACCGTCGTCGTCTTCGAGTGAGATCGTCTTCTCCCCATGGACCGTGTGGTCGACGACGACTGACGGTGGGTCGCCGTCCAGTTCGATGACGGAACGCCCACTGCTGTCGACGACGTCGGCGGCGGTCACTGGGTCGAAAAATAGGACGTACTCCCCATTTTGATCCGTCCGTGTCACGGGGCCACCTTCGGTGCGGGTGACGGTGTCTCCGTCTTGTACTCTCAGGCGCGCGGTCGGGAGTGGGTCACCACCGGGGCCGGAGACGGTCCCACGGACGAGCGTCGTGCCATTCGGGAACCGGTAGGCCGGCGACGGAGCTAGGTACACCGTCTCTAGGGGGAGCGTGTCAAGTTCCGTGGGCTCGACCGTCGTGTCCGGGTCCCCGAGATCGATCACCTCGACACCGGTCACTCGGCTGTCGACGTAGTCCGTTGCGCCCTCGACTAGGAGTGTCTCTGTTCCGGCCTCGAGATCTAGAAAGACGTAGTACCCGCTTGGAGTCTCGACCGGAGTGTCGTCACGACCTTCGAGACGTACCCGAGGAGGATTCTGGGGGGTTCGGGCAGTAAAGCGGTCAACTAGACGGACCGCAAGCGAGAGCCTCGACGTCTGGCGGCCAAACTCTGCAACCTCAAAGGGGTCACTCACCGTCTTCCACCTCAGTAGAGGTGTCGTGTTCACTGATCTCCCGCTCGACGACGGGCCGGACTGGCGTCTCTCGGGTCGACTCTATGGTCACCGGCGTGACGAGGTAGGCGACCGAGGGCTGGTAGGGCTGGTCCGGAAACGTACTCCAGACGTTCATCACCGCGTCGATCGACTCCTGTTTGATAGAGATCTGGAGTTGGTCCTCGCCGGCGAGAGAGCCAGTAAGCTCGGAACCACGCAGGATGGCGTTGTCCCGGAGGACCTGCATGGCCTGCCCCAACACCTCGTGTTGCTCGACCGTATCCGTCGTGCCGGCGCTGGCGCCGTTCGACGGATGTGCAGTCAGCAGATACTGGAGATCCAACACGAGCGGCGACTCGGAAACTGTATCGGCGTTCGGTTCCGGTTGCCGCCGGTCGGCGTTCCGGAGTTCGTCGCTCTCTGCGACATCGTAGAGATACAGCGTCAACCGCCAGTCATTGCCCCGTTCGCCCTGCGCATCAGGTGAGGCGAGTGCAACGTCACCACGACTGATTCGACTCATCCGCGCTTCCAGCAGATCGACGAGTGTCTGCCCGACGTCCGCTATCGCACGGTAGTTTCCCACAGTTACCACCTCCGCGGGATGGATGCACACATTGGAGCGGCCTCCCGTGCGCCGATTCGACGGGTCCCGTCTGGGCGAACGGTTTTCATGGCTGATTATTGTCACTAACTGGCACATTAAAAAACTTCCGCCGGGACCACAACCGTATTCACGACCCCTTCTCCCAGTTCAAACGCGGGCAATGTGAGCTGAAACTAGTCGTCGCAATGCAGAGGCGCCACAGGTTCCTCGTAGGCGGTTCATCAACTAGAGCTCTCGATGTCGGACTTTTACGACAGGCATTCAGGAGACGAATAGTCAATCGCACCTTTGGTGAGGGGGCTACCAATCGCCCGATACACACGCTCTACCCACGATGGCAGGCCGACGGAATCCCCATTTCCAGTATTCTCCCGGTAAATTGTGTGTCCACCGATGCTCCCCGAGCGCTTTCTCGCAGCCGGGTTTCTCACCTGTGGAACGTTTACTGTAGTTCTGGGCCTTATTCACTTCGCGATGCCGTGGCTACTGGACTTCGACGGGGCGATACCGACCGACGGAGGCGCCTTGCGTCAGCTCGATCTGCTTGTCGTCACGTACTAGACGAAGCGGTCTGAAATCCGCGGGATTGCCCAGATTATGAATTACGCCGTCAGTTACACACTCGTTTCGATCGGGGTGCTCGGTTTGCTCGCATCGAGCTGGCTCGGAGCGTGGTTCGCGCCATACCTGCTCATGTGGATCGCTGGCTGGTAGGTCCTCCGCGCGGCGACACAGCGGCATATGGGATCACGACCGAGCGATTTGCCGGTCGTAGCTGGATTCTCACTCCTCGCCGCGTTCCATCTCGCCGCTGCTGTTGGGTAGAAACACCGAACGTTGACATCCTCGTCTGAGACCGTACATTGGTCGATACCTCGGGAATCTTTACAGACGTCACTCTGCAGCTGAGCGGGAGCGTTCGTAGAGCGCCCCGGCGAGGATGCCAACCAAGAGCGTGATCCAGAAGGTGAAGAGGAATGCGAACACAATCACGCCGACTATACCGATGACGGCCTCGAAACCCGTACCGCCGGTGAAAGCCACGAAGCTGACGGCTCAAAAGATCCCGACTACCGCGGGCCCATATAGACCAGCAACGTTGCGAAGAGACCTCTCACTGCGCCCACAAACGGGACCAAGGACGGGATCGGGCGCCAGGCGATGATGCACGGAGAGGGTCACCGCTCGCTCGACGGCAACGTCGGCGAGCGGGTGAGCCTCGATGTTCTCGATATTGTCGAGATCAGCGCCGTAGACCGGTCGTGGAATGAGGTAGGTGATGTCGCGTCGGTCGATTACCTCGCGTACCTCCATGGCGTCGATCGATCCGGCTGGTGAAAACGCGTTCAGTGATCTGCTCGGTGATATCCTGCGGCGATCCTCTGGGAAGGCTTCCACGGCATCTATAGCCCCGTCTGCGTTCGGCGGGACGCGAAAATGATGGTCTGGCCGCCGGAAATCGAACTCGAGGTCCATGGCAACTGGGAACGGATGTTCCAATACTTGTCGACGCACGCGAAAGCAGAGGGGATCTGGTCGTCAGGCGAAATTGAGGCCGAGTTCAAGCGGCTTGTAGCTGATGGCAACCGCAAATAACGCGCTCATCCGGGCGAAGGGCTACACACAGCGATGGATGGAAGAAATGTCCTACTCGACGCTCAAGCGAACGCAGGGCGGAGTCCTGCGTTCGCGGTTCTGGTATCGATAGTTCCGTGAATTCGTTCTTCTCTTCGCGCTCAACAACATCAAGAAACTCACCAAAACGCTATGAACCGACTCTCGTACCGCATTTTCAATATAGCAGTTTGCTTACTCGCTGTTAGCTTGTCGCGTCACTGAAGAGATTCCGGCTAGGAGCGTACAATGCGATCTTAGTATCGAATGCTTCTGTAGTGGTTGAGGTTCTAATGGGGATCGGCGGTGTGGACAGACACCTCTACTGTGAACGGGGGGCAGTCAACATTTCTGTACTTGTTGAGTATCGTTGAACGTTGTTGATACATATTATCTATACTCACTTTATTAACCATGGTTTTTTATTATATATTTTAGCTAACACCATAAAGAACTAATATAATATACGTACGATTGTTATTGAATGGTATGTTATGACTTACCATTAATTCTATTACTTTCAAATGCGAATTACTCGCCAACGGAGATGTGCATTATTTTGTCGGTTGAGCAGTTTGTAGAAACTGGCTTAAGATCAATGGTACAGTGATTCACAGCGTCTTGGTTGACTGACGGACAGTACCTCTGGGCCATAGGCGGTATGACGAGGAGTCTTGGTACCCACAAGCTCGAGCCAATCGGTTTCGACGGCAATTTGGTAAATATGGAGAGATCCATGACCGGACCTTAATTGAAATCAGTTTATTCTGAGAACGTCATAGAAAACGCTATTGGCGATGTTCCACCGGAGATCGTCAAGTTGTACGATGTCGCCCCCGCATCGTCCGCGACAGTTGCCACTGTATCATGGAACGCTTCAAGCCAATCTTTGAGATGGTCTTCTTCATGTTTCGCCATATCTTCGAAAGAAAACTCTCCTAATGCGTCATTGACCTGTAATATATGCAGGTGAAGGCCTGACACATCATTCACATTTTCTATTTTGTGCACAATCTCATGGAATTCTTTTTGCGCCATATGGTAAAATGTGGCCACTCAATATTATTCGATTTTATAATCTTGGTGATGGAAACACCGCTACATGATAGAATTTCAGTTTGTGCATCGGTACTGATAGCGTGCTGAAAAGCCTGAACACCGCACTGATTTGGGTAGTGACTCCGAGCATAGTTCCTTATCTGTGTTTGCATCGTGTCGAGTGAAACCAGCATATCGTTAGGTTGACCACGAAACCTTATTCGCAGTACCTCAGTCGTTGCTAAAACTGGACAACACCCGCGAGGCAATCGTATCCAAGGTGACGAGCGCCACGTTTACATAAAGTCCCACCAGAAACGCCAGACCGGAAATAAGCCCAGTAGCAGTACTTTCACCGGTTATGAATAAGAATGAGAACATGTAGAATCCCGCCGCCAGCAACAGAGCCGCTGGGATACGGATTCCTTTCTGGACTAATGAGAGTGTATTTCTGTCGAACTCTTTGAATAGTGTCGTGAAAAGATATCCGAGAGACCCCAACAATGCATACAGGTAGACGTATGATGGGACTGGCACTGTGACAGACGGCACAAGTGGGAGAATATTTCCACCAAGTGATGCGATAATGCCGAGACTGAGTAGTACCAGCCCCAGTACGAACAGCCCGAGGCTCCGCGTGTCACTGTACCAACGAGGTTCATCAGGTCGCTGTGAAACCGGAAGTAGATTGAGCGATAGAGATGCTTGATTACCGGTCGATGTGTCTGCTTTGCCGTTGCCTTGGTCGGTTAAGCTAAGCAATCGCTTGGCGACCGTCCCGAGGATACGGTAGGCACGCTCTACGTAGAATCCTGCAAGGAAAGCGAGACCAGAAAAGAACGCTTCTGGTGGATCGAGAGTAAATACGAGTGCATTATCCAGCGCGTTGTTAGCGAGATAGATTCCCGCACCTAAACAGAGCGCGCCAAACAGACGGAGTCCCAAGCGTACGATTTGCATCCACGACCGCTTAACGACTGCCTCACTATCTGTGTCCGGGTTTACATTCGTCACGAAAACAAGGAGCGACCTGGCCATTGCCCCAAAGAACCCGTACAAATACACGTCAAACGGGATTCCGACATCCTCCGCGAGCAAGTTCAGGCTCTTAATTGTGGCAGTAACAGCGAAGAGCGTAAGAAAAATGCCCAAAATAGTGATTGCTTGACCGGCAGGAATCTCATACCATGCGTTCGACTGCCATTTCTTGTTATCTGGCACACTCGATTTTCCGACCCCCTGATCCGATCTTTGTCTCTCCTGACTCTCGGTTTCACCATCTCCTGGGGTGTGTGACGACATATGTTAACACACTACGTAGGTATACAATAAATTTCTCCTCATCAACACAAAATGAACTACATACCCACTCGAGACTGCCATCATCACGGTTTCCTCATTCCGTACTTTTCTTCTCTCTTCAGTGTAATAAGAATACCCTGCTCGCCCAAGTGATGGCCTGCTTGTGATCGAAGTGTACTCTAATTATCTCAATCAGATCAAGATCAGAATCCGGAAGTTGGTACAGTAAAAGATGATATGAATGATGAGATCGTCACCATCAAAGAAGGAATAGCAAAGTATATCGAAGTTTTAACTATATATTATACAGATATAGGGACAGGATATGATTTTGCATGTAATATTGAGGACTAAAGGGTAAAATTGGATCCTTATGGTTAGAACATCGGTTTGTATTTGTCACAGCGGGGTTTGCTAGATGTGAATCTTGCGGAACTTCGGCTAACTTCTTCAGACATTACTTCGATACGCCGTCGGGCCGGGAACCAACCATGTGGAACTGTACGAAACACCGATGAGCGATTACTATACTCGAAACCGAGATCGAAAACACATCAGAAGAAATCGAGTGTCCCGATTATTGTCCTCAGGAATCGGTCCTGCGAGCTGGCCAACGTCGCTGAGGAGAGGTTTGGCATCCGGAGGCCGAAACAAATCTGGGCGGCCTCGATGATCGTATTGCGGACCACGATACCCCTGTCGACGACGAACTCATCCTTTGAGGGCAGACACGCCGAGCTGTTGGGTGAATGCCGCGAGGCAATCTCTCAATATCGACGCGTTTGGGACGCAGTTGGCTGTCGACGTCGTACCGGATCCGCTTTTTGGAGATTAGCGGGTACGGTAGCTCATCGCACCGACTAGTGACTGCTGGAAGTATAGCTTGTGGTGAGCAAGGTTGGCCTTGGGGGGAGTCGAGAGCAGTACTGGAGAACGATATGAGTTCCACACACGAGGATGAAAACAAGAATACCATCGGAATTGTCCATCAAGACGGCATTGAGTGGGTTGAACGGGATAATGGCGGGCAACTCGTTCACCGGTGGGAGGGACTCGGGCAGGCGGCAGATGGAGAGAAACTGGGCTGTACGCTTTACGAGGTTCCAAGTGGGAAGCGACCACATCCCTATCACTGCCACTATGGAACGAAGAGGCCATGTTCATCTTATCTGGGCATGGAACCTTACGAACACCTGACGGTGAACGACCCATAGAAGCAGGGATGTACGTCTCCCTCCCAACAGGTGAGAAAAACACCCGCCCATTCGTCTTTAGTTAGGCCTCACTCCTCGGTTGCGTAGCGGTAGCGAGCGTCTCTTGGAGAATCGGTCGTTGCTGATGGATTTTTTGTGCGTCCTCGATTAGCCGTTCTAACAACGGTGGCGGCGTCGAGCCGGAGCGAAATAGAGCGGGTACTCTGTGACCGGTTCACGGGCTCGCATCTGTTCGACGCCGCTTGGGTCGGCACTCCTCGGCTCGTCGACGGGGGCGTTGCCGTCCGGGCCACCGCCGGCACCAATCCCGAGGGGACTGAGACTCATCTCGACGGCTCGTCGACCTACCGAGATGTCACGGAAACGGTCCTCGAAGAACGGCGACCGGCGTTCGTCGATGACAGCTGGGCGCCCGTCAACGACCATGGAGCGGCCGCGGGTGCGTCGTCCCGTTATCGTACCAAGACGCCGACTACGGTGCGCTGTTCGTCGAGGCTGCGACTGAGGGTGCATTCGAGGCCATCGACCGGGAGGTGTTCGCCGAACTCGGACTGGCTGTCGGGGACGCCATCAACGCGGCCGAGAACCGACGGACGCTCGCATCCGACGAGGTGACGCGCCTCGAGTTCCGGCTCGACGGGACGGACGATCCGCTGGTTTCGCTGTCGGCGGCGCTGGAGTGTACGGTCGAACTCGACCGAGTCGGGGACGGCGGAGATGGAGACTGCGCCGCCTACGTCACCATGCTGGACTGCGAACCGGACGCCGTCGCGGCTCACGCCCGTGACGCTCCGGGAATCGAACGGTCCGAAGTCCTGTGCGCCGGCGACGAGCGGTGCGCAGTCAGGCTGACCCTCGACGACGCCGTCGTGACGACGCTGGCTCGGTACGGCGCAGCCGTCCAGTCCCAGACGGTTACCGAGGGTTCGGGCCGCCTCGTCGTCGATATCGCTCTGTCCAACGACGTTCGGTCGATCGTCGAGGCCGTTCAGTCGACGTACCCGGATTTGGATTTGGTCGCCCAGCACGAGCGAGAGCCCGACGCGGCCGCCGAGACGAAGCTCCGGACGGCCTTCGGGGAGTCGCTGACCGACCGACAGCTCGAGGCCGCCCAGACGGCCTACTTCGCGGGGTTCTTCGAGTGGCCGCGCGACGCCAGCGGCGAGGAGGTCGCCGCGACGATGGGGATCAACCAGTCGACGTTCACCCAGCACCTCCGCGCGGCGGAACGGAAGCTGTTCGCAGGGCTGTTCGACCGGACGGACGACGCTGTCGCCGATCCGGCCGGTGCGTGACGCTCGGGGAGCCCGCGTGGTGATCTCATCTCGGTTCGTGTGGTGTCGGCCCCGGCTCTCCCCACAGTATTGTATGATCTGCGAAATACTTTAGTTCGAGCCAGCCAAAACGATAGGTATGAGCGATACGCTCGTGGTCGTCGACGGTGACACCACGGAGCTGCCCACTGCGATCAAGGCCAAGCGCGAAGGCCATGAGATGGACGTGGTTTCCTTCGCGATTCCACGGGCGGCGAAGGTGTTCGGCGGGGTAGAGTGCGAATGAGCGACGTGACTCCCTCCGAGTATGTTCGAGCCCACCGCGAGGAACTGGTCACGCTTGCCCTGAATCTTCTTGCAATTGACACGTCGAACCCGCCAGGCGAGACGTGCGAGATCGTCGCCGAGATCGAACAATTCCTCGGCCCGCTTCCGGTCGAAGTGGAGCGTTTTGCAGCTGATCCAGCAAAGCCGAATCTGCTCGTTCGAGTTCCGAGTGGGTCTGACCACACGTTGCTATATAGTGGCCACCTCGATACGGTGCCTTTCGACGCTGAAGCTTGGTCATACGCTCCACTTGGCGAGCGCGTCGACGAACGCGTCTACGGCCGCGGCGCGACCGACATGAAAGGTGCCGTGGCGTCGATGCTGTTCGCAATTCGGGCCGTCACAGCCACCGACACAGAGCCACCTGTCGACCTCCAGTTCGCGTTCGTGAGCGACGAGGAAGTGGGTGGTGACGCCGGGTTGCCCGCGTTGCTGGATACTGGACGGCTCGACGCTGACGCGTGCGTGATCGGCGAGCCGACCTGCGAGGAGGGTCGCCACTCTGTCACAGTCGCAGACCGGGGCAGCATCTGGTTGACTCTCGAAGCCAGCGGCGAAGGGGCCCACGGCTCACGGCCGGTACTCGGCGTCAATGCCATCGACCGACTCTACGACGCCATCGAGACGATGCGTGAACGGTTTGGCACCCAGAGACTCGAAATCGACGATGACGTGGCACCGATTGTCGAGGAATCAGTCGAATACTACGCCTCCTCGATGGGCGAGGCCACCGTTCGAGATCTGTTCTGGTACCCTTCGATCAATCTCGGCGTCCTTGAGGGTGGGGACGCGATAAACACCGTCCCGCAGTCTGCGTACGCCGAAGTTGACGTGCGACTGACCGCAGGTGTCCACACGCCCGATGTGCTCGCTGAGATTCGCGAGTGCGTTGCCGACTGTAAAGGTATCACAATCGCCGACGTCTCTTGGAGCGTCGGTACGGCCGAAGATCCTGCCAGCCCACTCGTCGAAGCCGTTGCGTCGACCGCGGAGGAGATCACGGGTAATCACGTCTTCAGACGGAGCGCTACGGGTGGTGGTGACGCCAAGAAACTCCGGAATGCAGGCATCTCGACCGTCGAGTTCGCGCTGGGGACCGATACCGTCCACGCCCACGACGAGTACGTCCCGGTCGACGTGCTTGTCGACAACGCCGTCGTTTACGCTCAGCTACCAGCCCGGTGGCAGTCCCAGATCGACCGGTAGCAGCTACGGGTTCGGTGATGGACCGGGTTCACTGTCTCGATGACGAGCAGTCGTCGGGAAAGACTTAGGTGGTAGTATAGTATATTTGTGGGTATGAAGAGCAATATTGGTGCAGCTGACAGACGAACCCGAATCGTCGTTGGGGTAGGTCTGGTGGCTGTCGGATTGGCCTCACTTGGGGGGTTGCTTGGACTCGGGACAGCTGTCGGCACAGTGCTGACGCTGCTTGGGTCCGTTCTCGCCGGGACTGGACTCATCCGGGTCTGTCTCCTGTATCGCCTGCTAGGAGTGGACACGTCGGGGTCCCGCTAGGGATGGATCGGTTCCAGAACACCGGTCAGCCCGACTGGGACTGGTGGAGCAAACTCTGGCCGACACCCGGTGCGACGCTCCGGAAACTCGGCGTCGAGTCAGGCGAGTCAGTCGCCGAGGTTGGCTGTGGGAGTGGCTACTTTGCGCTCCCAGCTGCTCGGATTGTCGCACCCGAGCCAGTTTACGCGATCGACTTGGATGCGTCACTGCTCGATGAACTCGATAATCTCGCCGAACGGCAGGGGATCGAGAACGTCGTTCCGAGTCACGGTGACGCCCGGAATCTGGCTGAAGTTCTTCCGGAACCGGTCAGCACGCTCGTAGTGGCAAACACGTTCCACGGCGTCGACGACCAGTCAGGATTGGTCGAGCAGGCGTTCCGAGCGATTGAACCTGGCGGGAGCTTGGTCGTCGTCAACTGGCACGAGCGCCCGCGTGAGACGACGACTATCGGAACTGAACCTCGGGGACCTCCGACGGAACGTCGGATGACGCCGGAAGAAACCGAAGATGCCGTGCTGCCGGCCGCAGCGTTTGAGCTTGACCAGCGGGTCGATCTGCCGCCGTACCACTACGCGCTCGTCTTCGAGCGGTGAACGCCCTCGATCTGGGATTCCGTGATTCCTCCCTACTGGCTGATTCGAGCCATCGGATTTTCAGAATCTTGGAACTACCATACAATACTAATACATTCCAGTTCCAACTATCGCCTGTGAGCACTCTATGACTGACATCGAGCCTGACGATACTGTCGACGCCAAAGGCGCAACCTGTCCTGGTCCGCTGATGGACCTCATCGGAAAAATTCGGAGCGCAGAGTCGGGAGACGTGATCCGACTTCTGAGCGACAACGACCAGTCGCTTACCGACGTTCCCGAGTGGGCCGAGGAGGCCGGTAACGAACTAATCGCGGTCGAAGAGCTCGACGACCACAACGCGTTCTACGTGGAAAAAGCATGACTGAGCACGTCGTCATCGTCGGCGGCGGGACCGGTGGCACCGTCCTCGCGAACGACCTCGCGGACCGACTCGAACCCGAACTCGACGCCGGCGATGTCCGCATCACGCTGGTCAACGACGACCACGACCACGTCTACAAACCGGTCTGGCTGTACGTGCCGTTCGGCCAGCGTGAACTAGACGATGGCCGCCGCCCGCTCGAGGACCTCGTCGACGACGCTGTCGATCTCCGGATCGACCGCGTCTCCGAGATCAACACCGAGTCCCAGCAACTGGAGAGCATGGAGGGCAACGACGTCATCGAATACGATTACCTCGTGCTAGCGACCGGATCGACGCTGGAGTCCGACCAGATCCCCGGTCTCACAGAGGGCGGTCACAACTACTACAGCGAGTCGGGCGCGACCGATCTGCGCGACGAACTGCTGTCGTTCACCGAGGGCGAACTCGTGTTGAGTGTCATCGGGACCCCCCACATGTGTCCGGCGGCGCCACTGGAGTTCGTCTTCATGGCCGACGACTGGCTCCGCGAGCGTGGCCTGCGAGACGACGTCGACATCACCTACACGTACCCGATCCAGCGCGTCCACGGCAACCCCCATATCGCCGAGTGGGCTCGCCCAATCATGGAGGAACGGGACATCCAAGTGGAGACGTTCTTCAACGCCGAGTCGATCGACGCGGAGGCGGAGACCATCACGTCGATGGAGGGGACCGAACTCGATTACGACCTCCTCGTGACGATTCCGCCCCACAGCGGCGTCGACCTGATCGAGGAGGCGGGGCTTGGAGACGACGGCTGGGTCGACGTCGACAAGCACACGTTGGAAGCCGAGGCTGCTGAGAACGTCTACGCGCTCGGCGACACCGCCGACACCGGTGTCCCGAACGCGGGCAGCGTCGCGCACTACCAGGCCGGCGTCGTCGGCCAGCGCCTCGCCAGTGAGATTCGCGGCCGCCCGGCGACGGCGACCTATGACGGGAAGACGCTGTGCTTCATTGAGACGGGGATGGATGCGGCATCGTTCGTCGAGTTCGACTATGAGAATCCGCCGTCGCCGGCGCCACCCTCCCAGAAACTTCACTGGTCGAAGCTGGCGTACAACGAGTCCTACTGGCTGACTGCACGAGGACTGCTCTGATCATGTCTGAACCGCAGAACCCTGACCCGTCCGAGTTGGAGTCGGCAATCGAACAGAACCCCGAAGCTGTCGCCGAGTTCGTGGAGCGCCTCGACGCCGTCAACGAGCTACTGGACGTGATCTCGCTGGGCGAGAGCGCGCTCGACGACGAGATGGTCCGCGAGCTCTCGGCCACGGGATCGACCCTCGCCGAGTCCGCCGACGGCCTCGCGACGGACGAGACCGTGGCACTGGCCGAGACAGTCGGGGCGAACGGCGACGAACTGCGCGAAGCGCTCGACACGCTCGTCGTGCTCCAGCAAAGCGGGACGCTCGACGAATTGGCCGAACTCGCGGAGGTAGGCTCGCTGGCGACCGCGGCGCTCGACGACGAGATGGTCACATCACTGGCTGGTACCGGTGCAGCGGTCGGCGAAGTCGCGCAGACGGCCGCGGACGACGATATTCGTGATGGCATCCACACGCTGCTAGAGAGCGTCGGAGAAGCGGAGCAGAGCTCCCCCGAGCAGGTTGGGGCCGTTGGACTGCTTCGCGGATTACGTGATCCGGATGTCCAGTATGGGCTGGGCTACCTGCTGGTGCTTGCAGGCGCGCTTGGCCGTGCGCAATCTACCACGAAGTCACACTGATCGGTCTCTGTGGACTGGGCCGTTCTCCCAGTTGATGTAGCTGGGGGAGTTACCGATCCAAATTGTATTGTGTGGTTAGCCCAAGACTGTTAAACATCCGGCACGTATAGTATCGTAATGGCAACACAGACAGCGGAGATGGACCGCGTGGTTTCGCTCGGAGACGACGACCTCGAAACGGTCGTCGAAGACAGCAGCGTCGCACTCGTGGAGTTCTACACGGAGTGGTGTGGCACCTGCACACGAATGAAGCCGGTTCTCGAAACACTCGCGGAAGACACTGACGCGACGATCCTGACGATCGACATCGAATCAAATCTCGAAACTGCCATCGTGTTCGGTGCCCAGAGCACGCCCACGTTCGTCCTGTTTGTCGACGGGCAACCGGTGAAACAGCTCCGAGGCGGCCAGAACGAACAGACGCTTCGCGAACTGATCGCCCAGTATCGGGACTAACTCACCAGCACCGAGATGAACCCGAGAGAACTTCGCGCCGACACGCCCGCCTTGCACGAGGACGTCTATCTGAATTTCGGTGCCCACGGGCCGAGCCCACGGTACGTCGTCGAGGCTGCTGACGAGTTCGTGCAGTCACACGAGTACGAAACGAGCACGCGAAACGACCCGTACGAGGTGGCGTTCGACACCTATGACCGCGTGCGGGAGCGCGTCGCCACCTTCGTCAGTGCGGACGCCGACGAGATCGCGCTCACGGAGAGCACGACTGCGGGCATCAACGCTGTCGCGACTGCCATCGACTGGGGGCCCGGCGATACCGTCGTGCGAACCGATCTCGAGCACCCAGCTGGAACGCTCCCATGGCAACGCCTAGAACAGGAGGGCGTCGATGTCCGCGTCGTCGAGACGGAGAACGGCCGCGTCGACGTCGACGCCTTTTCCGAGGCCGTCGCCGACGCGCGCCTAGCCTGTTTCAGTGCCGTGACTTGGACGCACGGCACCCAGTTACCCGTTGCCGATCTCGTAGACATCGCTCATGAAGCTGGCGCGTTCGCACTCGTCGACGCCGTGCAAGTGCCGGGACAGCTTCCACTCAATGTCAGCGAGTGGGGGGCGGACGCCGTCGCGGCGGCCGGGCACAAGTGGCTGCTGGGACTGTGGGGCGGCGGCTTCCTCTATGTCGACCGGACAGCTGCTGACTCCCTGCTACCCACGACAGTTGGTTACCGAAGTGTCGAGACGCCGACTGCTGATCCCTACGAGTTTGCAGCTGGCGCCCGACGATTCGAGGTCGGCTCGGCCAACCCGGCCCCACACGTCGCCTTGGCGGAAGCAATCGAGGCGATAGACGAAGTTGGAGTCGACCGTATCGCTACCCGGATTCAGGAATTGGCCGGCCATCTGGCCGATGGACTTCCTGACAACCGGCTTCTCAGCCCAGCGGACCCCGAGTCGGGACTCGTGACCATCGATGTGGATGACCCCGAAGAGACGGTTGACCGACTCGCGTCGGAGGGAATCGTCGTTCGGGCCTTGCCGACGCCGAATGCCGTCCGCGCGTCGGTCCACGCGGTCAACACTCGCGCTGAGATCGAGCGGCTGCTGGACGCCCTCGAATCGGAGTGGAACTGACGCAATCACTGTTTTCTGCTGACTCCTGCTACGACAGTCTCTCCGGACCTGCTCGTTGAAATCAAACGCAGCTGCTGGAGTGGCTGTCGGAGGGATACCGCTACAGAAGAAAAGTTCTGTCTGCTTCAGTCGACCTGTACACGACCACTGCCGTCGACGAGGATGTCATGACCATGATACTCGAATCGAATTTCGAGGTCAGACGCCGTCGAATCCTCGACTAACGTTTCTACTGCATCCGGATCAACGACCTCGGCTAGCGGCGGCTCGAGTGTGACTGGCTCGACGTCCTCCGACTCCGTGACGGCCTCGACAATCTGGGAAATCGGATTCTCGAGTTTGTTCATCGGAGGTTAGACGAGGAGCTGGATGTCGGCGTCGGCCATGTCTTGGAGGGCGGTGGCAGCGCCGACACCCGTGGTGACACCGTCGTAGAAGTCATCCTCGTCGTAGTCCATCAGGTCGATGGTCATCTGACAGGCTTGGAACTCCACACCCATGTCGAGGCTCGTCTCGATGAGCTCCTCGATGGTGGCGGTGTCGTTATCCGCGATCTTCTTTTCCATCATCTTCGTCGTCACGCGGTCCATACCCGGGAGCGCCGCGACGGCGTTCGGCACGGGCATGTTGGGGTTGCCGACGGAGCTGAGCTTGAGGTTCTTCGAGCGCTCCTCGTGGAGAATTTCGAGCCCCCAGAACGTGTGGAAGACGGTTACCTCGTAGCCGAAGGCGGCGGCGGTGCTGGCGAGGATGAGTGGGGGGTACGCCATGTCCAGCGTCCCCTTCGTCGCGATGATGCTCATCTTCTTGCCGTCGTCGTCACTGGTGGCTTCTGCGAGCGCGTCCTCCAGTTCGTCGACGCGGGCAGCCAGCTCCGCACGCGAGGGCGCGTCGTCGGCCGACGCGTCGGGTGTGTCCGTGCTCATCGTTACTCCGTCTTGCGCACGTAGTGTTTGTACACGTCGTCGCCTTCCTCTTGGTCGACGAGCTCGACGCCCTCGGTACCGTCGGCCCAGCCGTCGATGTCGCTCATACTGCCCGAATCTGTGGCCAGCACCTCGAGGACCTCGCCGCCGGCGAGGTCGTCGATGGCGCCTTTCGTCTTCACCACAGGCATCGGACACGATGCACCTTTCACGTCGAGCGTCTCAGCGATGTCGTATTCAGCACTCATTGGTTATCTGCTCCGCCTGTATTGGAGCTATTGCACAATACCTCCTACCCGACTAAAAGATTGTCGATTCTTGTGCTTACTACAAACTACTAGTTGGGGTAGTAACTCCGTATAATACCCCTAATACCGCGAATTCGGGTGAATTGAGGATATCTGGTGTATCTGCCTCCGAGTAGTATTGTTCATCTAGGGGAATACTATGAAAATGCTTTTGTACATCCGGCCGGTAGAAGTGATTGCACAAAATGAATGCTGATGACTTCCCGACTCCCGACGTCGAAGTCGCGTCGGTCGAGCCAGAAACGCTGAAGGATCGCATCGACGCTGGCGAGGACATTACCCTCCTCGACGCACGCATGCAATCCGATTACGAGGAGTGGCGTATCGACGGCGAGAACGTCATCTCGATCAACGTCCCGTACTTCGAATTCCTCGAGGACGACATTGACGAGGACGTCCTCGACCAGATTCCCGACGACCGGGAAGTGACCGTCCTGTGCGCGAAGGGCGGCGCCAGCGAGTACGTCGCGGGCACGCTCGCGGAGCGCGGGTACGACGTCAACCACCTCGAGGACGGCATGAATGGCTGGGCGAGCATCTACGAGACCGTCGAAGTCACCGACTACGACGGCGTGGGCACGCTCCTCCAGTACCAGCGCCCGTCCTCGGGTTGTCTGGGCTACCTCCTCTACGATGACGGCGAAGCCGCGATCATCGACCCGCTGCGGGCGTTCACCGACCGCTACCTAGAGGACGCCGACGAACTTGGCGTCGACCTGCAGTACGCGCTGGACACCCACGTCCACGCCGACCACATCTCGGGCGTGCGTGCCCTCGACGACGAGGGTGTCGAGGGCGTCATTCCCGAGGAGGCCGTCGACCGCGGCGTCACGTACGCGGACGAGCTGACCACGGCCGAGGACGGTGACACCTTCGAGGTCGGCGACGCCACCATCGAAGCCGTCTACACGCCCGGCCACACGACCGGGATGACCTCGTACCTGGTCGACGGGAGCCTGCTCGCGACCGGTGACGGGCTGTTCATCGAGAGCGTCGCCCGCCCTGACCTCGAGGAGGGTGACGATGGGGCACCGGACGCGGCCCGCATGCTCTACGAGTCCCTGCAGGAGCGCGTGCTGACGCTGCCCGACGACACCCTGATCGGGGGCGCGCACTTCAGCGATGCCGCCGAGCCCGCCGCGGATGGGACCTACACGGCGCCCATCGGCGAGCTCGTTGAGGAGATGGACGCGCTCACGATGGACGAGGACGAATTCGCCGACCTGATCCTCTCGGACATGCCGCCCCGTCCGGCCAACTACGAGGACATCATCGCGACGAATCTCGGGCAGAACGCCGTCGACGACGAGGAAGCGTTCACGCTCGAACTCGGCCCCAACAACTGCGCGGCGAGCCAGGAGTCGCTCGCGGGTGACTAACGACGACAATGGTGACTGATCCAGTCCCGCTCCAGCTCGCCGCCGAGCTGTTCCCCAACGGGATCAGCCGGTACGCCGTCGGTGGGCTACTTGTCGGACTCGGCACCGTCGTCATCTATCTCGGGACGGGCATCCCAGCAGGGGCGAGCACGTTCCTCGAGTCGACGCTGTCGTACGTGTCCGGCCAGTCGCGGTTCCAGCAATACGTCGCCTCGCGGGACTGGCGGCTCGTCTTCACGGCCGGCATTATCCTCGGCGGACTAGCCTTCGCCGCGACGTTCCAGTCTGGAGTGGTCACGAGCTCGCTGTACGAACCCGGAACGACCGGCCAGCTGTACGAGGTCGCCGGAGTCACGCTCTGGATGACTGACGTCCAGCCGTGGCGGCTATTCGTTGGCGGTATCCTGGTCGGCATCGGCACTCGGATCGGCAAGGGCTGTACATCGGGCCACGGCGTCTGTGGCGTCGGTTCGGCGTCGAAGACCTCGCTCGTCGGCGTGGTGACGTTCCTGACCGTGGCGATCGGGACGGCCCAGATCGTGGCCGCGCTGGGGGTGAGCCCATGAGCGACCGACATCCGCTGTTCAAGCCGCTAATCTTCGTCGGCGGCCTGATCTTCGGGTTCGGACTTGGGTTCAGCCACATGGCGCGCCCGGAGGTCGTGCTGAACTTCCTCCAGTTTGACGACCTCGGCCTGCCGTTCGTGATGTTCGGCGCCGCCATCGTCTCCGGGGTCGCGTTCGCGGTGCTCCCCCGGATTCGAGATACCGCGCCGCTCACCGGGAATCCCTACGAGCGACGGCTGAAGCCGTTCGACCGGAACGTCCTCGTCGGCGGCGCCATCTTCGGCGTCGGCTGGGGGCTCTCCGGCATCTGTCCCGGGGCAGCATACGCGAGCCTCGGCGTCGGCAACATCACTGTCCTGTGGGCACTCGCCGGGATGTTCGTCGGCGCGTACGCTCAGGGCTACTGGCGCAGCCGTAGTCAGTCACGTGAAACCGCCCCAGCGGGCAGCGACTAACTTCTCCCCCTCTCAATGGACTCCACTCTCATCGCCCTCTTCATCGGGGCAGCGCTCGCCAGTCTGTTTATGGCGTGGGTCATCGGCGCTGGATCGAGCGGTGCAACCCCGTTCGCCCCCGCCGTCGGGGCAAACGCAATCGGGACGATGCGAGCCGCGCTACTGGTCGGTGTTTTCGGGTTCGCCGGCGCTGTCACGCAGGGCGGAAACGTCTCGCAAGCTGTCGGGAATGGACTCGTCGGCGGGATGAGTATGCCCGTGGCTGGCGTTATCCTTGTGTTAGTGCTGGGGGCTGGCCTGATGGCGGTCGGCATCATCACCGGGTACCCGATTGCGACCGCATTCACCGTGACCGGTGCCGTCATCGGCGTTGGCCTCGCTCTTGGCGGGACGCCGGTCTGGGCGAAGTATCAGCAGATCGCGGCGGTCTGGGTGCTGACACCGTTCGTGGGTGGCGGGATCGCGTACGCAATTGCGAGTCTCCTCCCCCGGCCTGACATCCCTGAACGGTACAGTATTCCTGTCCTCGTCGGCCTCGTCACCGCTGTCCTTGTGAACATCGAGTTCAGTTTTCTCGGTGGGGAGAATTCCGCAGGAACCCTACGGGAAGCCGGACAGCAGATACTGGCAGCCGACGGCCATGTGTCGGCGCTCCTCGTAACTGGTAGTGTCGCCGTGGCTGTCGCTGCCGTTGCCTGGTGGGACGTCGGTCGCGACAAACATGGTGGGCTGCAGCGTGTGCTGCTTACCCTCGGGTCGCTCGTGGCGTTCTCCGCGGGCGGTAGCCAGGTCGGACTCGCTGTCGGGCCCCTGATTCCACTCCTCGGGGAGATCGAGATGGTATCGACAGTCGTGGTGCTGGTCGGTGGTGGCTTGGGGATGCTTGCGGGTTCGTGGACGGGCGCTCCCCGGATGATCAAGTCGCTCGCGCAGGACTACTCGTCGCTAGGGCCGCGACGCGCTATCTCCGCGCTCGTTCCCTCGTTTCTGATCGCACAGCTGGCCGTCTTGCTGGGTGTGCCAGTCTCGTTCAACGAAATCGTCGTCAGTGCGATCATCGGAAGTGGTGTGGCCGTCGGCGGGTGGGACGCCGTCGACGCACGGAAAATCGGCATGACACTTGGAGCGTGGGCCGGTTCGTTCGCTCTCTCGTTCGCCCTTGCATACGCGGCGGGCGCGATGGTCATGTAGCCCGTTTCAGGTGGTGTATTCGGGAATTGTTCCGTGAGAACCCAACACCCCCGCTTCGATCTGAGTCGGTCGTCATGGAACGGCAGACGCCGTCACCGCTGTCAGTAATCAGTCTGCCGCGTGTTCGAGGTCCTGCTGGTCACTGACTTGTAACGGGTCTGCCGTCGAGGTCGCGGTGACGAGTCGAAAGAATTGGCCTGCGTTCGTGAGGAGTTTGTTCTCTGCCTTTCGAAGGTGTTCCTCGTACGTTGAACGAGCGACTGCTGTCCGATCGGCCAGTTCTCGTAGTGAGGTTTTTCGTGGCTGTTCGTAGTAGCCGCTTTCCAGCGCCAGCTGGAGCGCCGCTAATTCCCGTAGCGGGATTTCTGGTATGTCGTTGCTTGGATGAATACTGTCAAACGCGGTGTTTGATTCCCGTAACGTATAGCGTACTGCTCCAAATAGTATTGTGCTATAGTTCCATAGCTGTTAAGTTCTGTAACCGGCTACGCAGAGTTGAGTAGAATTCCATGAAATCCACAATACCGTTTGAGGTGTCGTGAGATGGTCGGTCTCGAACCGCTAAGTGGCTCAACCCAAGGCGTAGCGACGGTCGGCGTCGTCTTTCTGCAAGCGATTTCCCTGTACTTTGGGTACGGCGCACTCACTAGACTCGCTGAATCGACCGTACTCAACGCAGTAGGTGGTGACTGATGATGGAGATTTTCGGGATGAGCCTCCTGATGGCTGGCGTCTTCGTGGGCTTTGGCCTTCTCATCGGAACCCTATTCGGCTTCTTCGGAATGGGAGGATCGTTCCTCGTGACGCCCGCGCTGCTCGTGATGGGGTACCCGTCGACGGTCGCTGTCGGGAGCGGGCTGGCGTTCGTCTTCGGGACGAGCGTCATTGGTGCGCTCCGCCACCGCGACCACGGTCAGGTCGACTACAAACTCGCGGCCATCATGACTGTCGCGATGACTATCGGCATCGAGGCCGGGAAGAACGTCGTGTTTTTCCTCGAAGCCACTGGAATGGCCGACCTCGTCATCAACGTCGCGTACGTCGGCCTGCTCGCTACCGTCGGATTGTTCACGCTCCGTGACGCCTAGACCAACGACGATGGCGACGCCGAAACTGACCTGTCCGACCGTGTCCAGTCGATTCACATCCCGCCGATGGTGTCGCTTCGTGGCGGCATCCGCGTTTCGGGGACAATCATCTTCGCCGTCGGTCTCGTCATCGGTGTTCTCTCCGGGTTCCTCGGCGTCGGCGGCGGCTTCCTGTTGATGCCGGCGATGATGTACGGACTTGGGGTACCTGCGGCGATCGCCGTCGGTACTGACATCCTCCAGATCACCATCTCAGGCGCGTTTGGGGCCTTCACCTACGCCCAGTCGGGATCCGTGGCTTTGCCCGTCGTCGGGTTCCTGTTGCTCGGGAGTGCGCTCGGCGCTCGAATTGGGGCAGGGGCGACGAACCTTGTTGATGAAGACGAGATCAAGGGGTATTTCGCTGCGATGCTGCTTGCGGGGAGTATCGCAGTTGCGTTGAACAAACTCGGCAACGTCTATGGAATCGAACTGCTCAACACTCTGAGTACCGCGCTGATCTTCGGAGCGGCATTCCTCGTCAGCGCGGCTGTCGTTCTGGCTGCCGTCTGTCGGTTGCGTAATGACCAAACTGGACGGTGGTGTCGGCTAACGACGTCGTAACCGGGATTACGTTCTTCGATCACGATACCAATTCAACTCCTCGGTGCCATTCTCTGTGCAACGTATAAGCAGCACATGTATAGTGCGAGATTGTGAAGTCTATACACAACTCTTTTATTGGCGTGGTTCCTACGAAGAGGTGATAACAATGCCAGATTCGATGTCTGAACAGCTTCGTCGAGACATGCAGTGTGAGGGGCTGCTGGAGTGCTTCCACGGGCTCAAGGACCTTGACAGGGAGTGCTTCCAAGCGCTCGTCGAGGCAGAGGAACCGCTGACCGTTGATGAACTCGCAGAGCGCGTCCATCGGGAGCGCTCGACTGCGTACCGGGCTGTCCAGCGCCTGCTCCAGACGGGGTTCATTAAGAAGGAGCAAATCAACTACGACCAGGGCGGCTACTACCACGTCTACTCGCCGACGGACCCGTCGAAGATCACCGATGACATGCAGCGGATGCTCAACGACTGGTACGCGAAGATGGGCCAGCTCATCCAAGAGTTCGAAACCAAGTACGAGCATTCCGATACTCCGGCTCCCGGTGCAGAAAGCTAACTTCTCCCATTCCACCCGTACAAGTCGGCACAGTAGCGATTTTCGCTATTACTCGCGTAGTAGCGTACTCGGGTAATACGCTTAGCAGTATATTGTGGAGTATTGTACGTATTACCCAAACTCTTATTTGGTGCTGGAGCCTAGAGACAGGTGATGGCAACTGATACTGCATCCGACGCTGGCAACGTTCCCGCGAACGAGCCGCTCTACGTCGATGACGAAGCCGAACTCAATGACATCGTCGCCGAGAACGACGTCGTCCTCACCGACTTCTACGCCGACTGGTGTGGCCCGTGCCAGATGCTCGAACCGATCGTCAAGAATCTGGCCACGGATACCGACGCGGCCGTCGCCAAGGTCGACGTTGACGCCAATCAGCAACTCGCCGCCGCCTATGGCGTCCGGGGCGTCCCGACGCTCGTCCTGTTCGCTGGCGGCGAGCAAGTCGAGGAGATCGTCGGTCTTCAAGGAGAGGACGAGCTTCGCTCGCTCATCGAGGCGTACACGGAATAAATGAGCATGGACACACACGATCTGGTCATCGCTGGTTCAGGAGTTGCCGGGCTCTCGGCGGCGGTCTACGCCGCTCGTGCCGACCTCGACCCGCTCGTGCTCGAGGGCGACCAGCCGGGCGGCCAGCTGACGCTGACGACCGACGTCGAGAACTACCTCGGGTTCCCCGAGGGCGTCGGTGGGATGGAGCTGATTCAGCGCGGCAAGGAGCAGGCCGAGCAGTTCGGCGCCGAGTTCCAGCACGGCCGCATCGTCAATTCCCAGCTTGACGACCAACCGTTCGAACTCGAACTGGAGTCCGGTGACACGCTCCGGACGCGGGCGCTGATCGTCGCGACGGGGGCGAGCGCCCGTTGGGTCGGCGCGGAGAACGAGGACGAACTGATGGGTAACGGGCTTTCGACGTGTGCGACCTGTGACGGTGCGTTCCACCGCGGCGACGACGTACTCGTCGTCGGTGGCGGCGACAGCGCAATGGAGGAAGCGTTGTTCCTCGCGAAGTTCGCCGACTCAGTGACCGTGGTTCACCGCCGCGAAGAACTGCGAGCCTCGGAGATCATGGCTGATCGCGCCCGAGACCACGAGGACATTCGGTTCCGTTGGAACACCGAGCTCGAGGCGCTTCACGGGTCAGCCGGGGAGGGCGTGACTGGTGCTACGCTCGTCTCGCACCCTGACGGCTACCCCATCGAGAAGGCTGAGTCGGGCGTCGATGTCGACCGTGAGCGTGTCGATATCGGCGGTGTGTTCTACGCCGTCGGTCACACGCCAAATACGCAGTTCCTCGACGGGACTGCCGTCGAACGAGACGAGGACGAGTACATAGTCACGCAGCCCGATGAGGCTGGTCGACCGACAGCGCGTACGGCCGTGAATGGTGTGTTCGCAGCTGGCGACGTGGCAGACCCCCGCTATCGACAGGCAGTCACATCGGCCGGTACTGGGAGTATGGCTGCCCTCGACGCCGAGGAGTTCCTCGAAACTCTCCGTGCGTCGGAGGATTCGGCTGCGACTGCAGCTGTCACGTCGGAATAATCTGCCCCGTGATCCGACTAATCCGTTTAACTGACTCAAGTCCTGAGACACCAGCCAGTCTGTCTCTGATCTCCTCCTCGCCAATCGCCGTAGCCCACCGGACCGTAATTTCGACGGTGATGAGCGTGGCCGACAGCTGTGGCTCGATACTATTCAGTTCGTCAACCGTGACGCCATCGATAGTTTCGGGCCGCGAGAGACGCTTCTCAGCGTCAGTGACGAGGTCCCCATCTGCGCCGCAGGGGATTCGAATCGTCACGACGGCAATTGTCGTCGGTTCTGGGTCGGTGGTATTGGATACTGCCATACTATCATCTCCGTTGAGGCGCGTCTCACGGGCCTGATGTTCGATAACTGTCCTCCGAGTGCGCGAGGGACGATCCGAACGCTAAGGAGTTCTTTGTACTGTATACGAATCGTGGGGCGAGTGGGACGGTCGGGGATCTTGACGACGAGTTTGAAGATGTGCTTGATGAAATGTCGCCACAGGACCGGATGATTACGGTTCGGTTGCTTCAGATCTTCGAGGAAATCATTGAGGAGAAAGAGCTCGAAGAGGAAGCGAAGCTCGAAATTTACAAGCAAATCGAGTTGGAGCGGATTCCTGACGCTATCGCACGTGTTGATTGGAGTGGAACCGCCGTTGATGTTGCAGGGCAGCTAATGTCTACGCTTATTCTGAAACACGCGTTGCCCAATGCGAATCACCGGACGTCGATCAGTATAGCTCAGTGGTATCTGGAGAGCATCGAAACCGGGTTCTCATTTCCGGACTTTGCGACTGAAGAGTACGATTGGAAGTCGTGGGTCAACGAGTACATTACCGAGTCGAAACGGCTCCTCACGGTTCGGCGGAATACGACAGCATTCTCGTTGCTTGCTGAATGGGGGTGTGACACCGTGCTGCGGAAAAATGGTATTGAGATCGTTCTGGCAGAGTACGACCTAGATTCCACCCGTTCAGAAGCGTACGAGCATTATGGAGAGCTCCACACCGAACTCTGTACGAACTTCCTTACTAAATCTGTCACGCGTGCTGGGCACGACGAACTCATTACTACCGATGGTAACGGAAAAGCGGAATTCGTCTCGTTCCTCGAAGAGGCAGAATAACCGCGTTAGTCTTGCAGGTCCGCGACGGTGCGCCCGAGCTCCCGGGCATATTCACTCTCGCTTACGTCGTATCGCTCTTCTATTGAGCGGAGTTGTTCTTGGAACATCATCGTAGGATCCTCAAGTCGCGTCTATTATAAAAAAATCGGTTCCAGCATAAGAACCTTTTCCCGACTGTTGATCGGGGCAAGCCGATTTGATACCCCACTTCCCCTTCAGGGCGGACCGCGCGAGCTTTTCGGGGTCATGTGCGACGTGCTTGACTTGGTCTGAACACAACTGGTGAGTGTGGTGACGATCTCTGTCAGGAGCTCCGCCGGCGGCGTCGGTGGCTCGTGAGATGTCGGCGGTCGCCTCGTATCGCTCTTATGCAAAGCTGCGGAATGACGATGATCGCTGCTGAGCACAATCAGCTTATAATCCGTTGAGAAGGCCCATGCCGACAGATTCTGCTTGGTGGAGAAAATACGCTTACAAGGACGCTACTGCGTCTTTCCACAGTTCTACACAAGAGCGCCTCGTGTTAACCAACAGAGCGCCTGTCATCAAATATTTGTTGGTTAATCAGATGGCGTCTCGCCGCTGGCTGAAGAGCACGAATAGCAAACTATTCTGGAATAGAACGTGTTGTTAGACGCAGAACTCCCGTTCACGCTCGATCAAGATGTCTCCACCGCCGTCGTGGGCGAGACTGGAAGCGGGAAGACGTCGATGATGAAACTGTTGGCCTACCAGTTCCCGTACTACAGCGACACAGCAGTCGTTGCTCACGATACCGGCGAGGACTTCCAAGCGTTCTACGAGGAGTTGGGCTTTGAGGTTCAGCGCATCCGCCACGAAGATAGCGACGTAGTCTGGAACCTCTTCACAGACGCTGACTCAGAGTCGGATTTCCGTGAGGTCGCCGGCGCGATCTTCGGCGAAGCCGATGGTCATGACCCGTTCCACCGGCCGGCCAAACAGACGTTCGCGGAGATGCTAATGTACCTCCATCTCAGCGCACAAAAGAACAATCGCCGTCACGCGCTCTGTCACGCCGATATCGTCTCGCTACTCAACGAGGGCCATATCGCGCTCAAGAAATCGCTTGACGAGTTCGACCGACTGGACTCGGGCCACATTGACCCTGACAAGGGAAAAGGCGCACAGAACGTCTACCAGACAATCAAGGAGAACGTCGATCCTGTCTTCACTGGCGACTTCGGAGAGTATGGGGAGTTCTCCCTGCAAGAATACATCGAGAATCCAGAGGGTCGGGTCCTCATCATCGACTCGAATCCGACGGAACTGGAAACGCTCGGGCCGATGTATCAACTGCTCGTAGACTGGTCGATCCGGTATGCGATGAACGCCTCGAACCCGACGGTCCACATCCTCGACGAGATTGACGCGCTGCTGGCACTGACCCAAGTGACGAACCTCACGGCTCGGGGCCGGAAACACAAAGCACGGGCACTGGTCGGCGTCCAGACAATCGGCCAACTCAAGGACACGTACAGTACGATCTCTGGGATTGTCGGCAACTGCCCGCAAGGCGTGTACTTCGGGCCGGGTGACAGCGAGTCGACGGACTTCATCCTTGACGAACTCGGCGAAAGCCGTCAGTATGATCGCTCTGAGATGGTGTCGATGAGTCACCAGGGACGCGATGAGAACCCACGAACGCAGGCTCGGGACACGTACAAAGAGAAGGACAAAACACCGGTCACATCTGGGCTGCTTCGAGACTTCCAGCCCGGTGAGTGCGTTGCTGTCTCTCGGACGACGTGGGTCCTCGGACGGTCCTACGAACTGGCCGACGTTCGCGACAGCCTTCCGGCACAGGGTGCGGAGTCGCCGGGCAGTTCGGAGCCAGAGCCCACGAAAGATGACACCGACATCGAGAGTGACAGCTGGTTCTCGTTCACTCGTGCGCAACTCGACGATATATTCCGTGGGTCAACTGGTGAGACCGACGACGGTGAGCCCAGAGATAGTGGCCCGGATCGTGGCCCCGAAGTTGAGCCAACCGTCGACGTGACGGATGGGTTGAGCGACGACGATTCGAGTGATCTACTCGACCAGACAACAGCAAACACTGCCGTTACGTCACCGGACACGGACCACCCGGACCTATCAGATAATGAAGATGAGTTCGACGGTGGCAGTCACGACCAGCAGTCCGACAACAACACTGGAGGACTCTTCTCTGAGTCGGACCCAGGCCCCAGCTTAGGCGGGACGGAATCTGCCGAGCAGGAAGGCGGTGAATCACCCACTGAATCAGATCCAGAGGGAGACTCAACCGAGACTGAAGAGCGGGACGAAACTGAGTCAAGAGAAGAGGGACGCGACGTATCTGAGTTTATGTAGTCCCCGTTGTGAACCTGTCGTCTGCATATAGAATATCCAATACTTTTGTGCTGTTCTGCGCCTGTGACTCTTTCTACCCCGCCGGTAAGAGTGGACACCCGGAATTTCTATCCCCGTTTCTATCAAATTCTATTACTTATCTTTATTCCTACTGTTACATCACTGAAATCGCAAGACGGCAGCGGTTTTCGCCCGGTCTGAATCACCACCAGTGAATTACCGCCGTTGACTGAACAAAGTCCAAATCGCAAGACGGCATGGGTATAATTCACCGACACCCCCCGATTAGTTACACTCTTTATCTTGTCCTCCAGAGATTCAGTCGCGAGGCGACCGCTGGAAACAGTGAGACATAAGGAATAGAACATAAGGACCAGTGACGAACGACGGACTTCGGATCGCGAGAAGCCCGCCCACTCAGTCCCAGCAGGATATGTTGGAATGTAAATAGGTGCCAACTTGTTCCCCGAAGTCCAATCGTGACCTGCACACGGTCGGCCAGCCCCACCGAGTGTCATGCGAGTCCACTGTGCCACGCACGTCGCCGGCCCGTCGACGTCGAGGCCACGCCGATCATACTCCCACCCGAACTGAGCCAGAGCTGGCAGACCCACGCTCGGGGCAGACCCATGCCGACGCCGCACCGAACTCAGCTCGTCGATCAACAACTGGAGGACACACCACTGTATCCGGAGCTTTGTATTCGAATCGCAACACTTCTGATAGATATTCCTTTCATTCGACATTATACTCGTAATTTAGTGTGCCACTCAGCCGAGGAACTGTCCGATCTCCAGTGGGGATCGCGCCCGCCACTGCAGGCACGATTGGACCGGCGTGAGGCGCGCGACAGCGCCGAGCGCAGCGCCCCGTCGTCCGAGTGAGCGCCAGCGAACGAGGACACGACAGACGACCAGCGGGAGTCTGTCAGTGGCGTCGCGCGCTGTCACGACACACCGCGCTTCCATTTGTTTCAGCCCGGCCGGCAGACCCACGTTTGCGATCCACTTGAGACTCTATCAGTTGCTGTGCATACGGTTTCTTTACTCACTTGGCTGCTGAAACAGCCGGTCAGTGGGTGTGCGAATCTATTGCCCCGAAGATTCTATAATCCAACAACTGGACTTGTAGATATGGACACTAGCCCTTCCACCGAGAGCATATTCGGTATGATCGTGTACTTCCTCTTTTTACTCGTGGCAGTGTTCCTCGGCCCACTTGAAGCAGTACTGGGTTTGGCACTTTATTGGCTACTTGGAGACGATGAAGAACATAGGCAGACACCAAGCTGAGCATCGTTACCTATTCCGCTAGTTCTGGATGAATACCTTGTACTGACCGCCCAGTCGCGAACTACTCGCCCAAGGCCGGCCGCTCTTCCTTGGCGTCGACGGCGACGGCGTATCGCATTACTGGGATAGCTACGAGTTCGCCGTCGCTGTTGTCGCAGCCAATGGCGACGGCGAGAAAGTTGAGTTGGTTGATACGCCGTTTGAGACGCTTGCTGAGTGGTGCGAATACACGCGCTCGGAGCGTGGGTGAGCGATGGTGAGTTCGAGCGCATCGAGGCCGTCTGGACCGGCTGTCAGTGGCGGGTCACTGGACGGGAGGTCGTGACGACGATGCGGCGGATTTGAATTTTGGAGCAGCTTGTTTTCACCGCGAAGAGTTAGAACCGACTGGTCAGTACGCGTGCGGATTGATGACCACAAAAAATACTATCTGATGGGTAGCAGTCCACGATATGCAGGCCATTGCAGGGGTCCTCTTATTCGTGGCCGGTCTCACTGGAGCGATTTGGCCCGAAGTGACTCTTCAGTTTTGGTTCTTTGGGGCTGTCAACGAGGGTTCTGCGTCCGCCAGTACAAAGACGTTCTTCCGGGGATTAGGCGTACTTTGCGCAGTCGCCGGGTTACTGGTCCTGATCAGTGGGTGATCTGTACTGACCGTCCAGTCGCGAACGACTCACCCAAGGCCGGCCACTCTTCTTGGGCGTCGACGGCGAGGGTGCAGCGCATTACTGGGACAGCTACGAGTTCGCCGTCGCTGTTGTGGCGGCTGATGGCGACGCCGAGACGGTCGAGCTGGCGGCGACGCCCTTTGAGACGCTTTCGGAGTGGTTCGGATACACGCGCTCAGAGCGGGGGTGGGACGTTGGGCCGCACGTCGGTGGGTCGCTCGTCGACGATCTCGTGCGGACGGTGGAAGCATGAGCGAGGTGTCGGTCGCCGAGGCGAAGGGCTTCGTGTATGAACCTGTCCGTGGTCCCAAGCGGAGGATTGAGTTCGAACCACGGAGCGATGGTAGTTTCGAACGCATCGAGGCCGTCTGGAACGGGTGTCAGTGGCGTGTGACTGGGCGGGAAGTCGTGACGACGATGCGCCGGATTTGAATCTTGGGTCAGCTTGTTTTCACCGCGAAGAGTCAGAACCGACTGGTCAGTACGCGTGCGCACTAAATAGGCAAAGAACTATTCGACAATAGGTCAAATTTCTATAATATGGAGACAGGTAATCTGCACTCAAGAAAGGGACTTAGCTTTATTTTGATCTTCGCACTTCTTGTACTTCTCCTAATAGCCACAAGAGGCGCTATGGGTGGTGTATATGAGTATATCTCAAATGTGAATTGGGTGGCTGGCATCTTATTCCTCATACTTGCAAATATAATCCCTATTTGGCTTGTTCTCCGATACATGGATTCACATGGTGAGGAATAACTGCCTGTACTGACCGACCCGCCCGCGAACTACTCACCCAGGGCCGACCGCTCTTCTTGGGCGTCGACGGCGAGGGTGCAGCCCACTACTGGGACAACTACGAGTTCGCCGTGGCAGTTGTCGCAGCTGATGGCGACGCTGAGAAAGTCGAGCTGGTCGATACACCCTTCGAGACGCTTTCTGAGTGGTGTGAATACACGCGCTCAGAGCGTGGCTGGGACATCGGCCCGCACGTCGGCGGGTCGCTGGTCGGTGATCTTGTTCGGGCGGTGGAAGCATGAGTGAGACCGTCGCCGACGTGAAGGGCTTCGTGTACGAGCCCGTGCGAGGACCGAAGCGGAAGATCGAGTTTGAGCCGCAGTCGGACGGTAGCTTCGAGCGCATCGAGGCTGTCTGGAACGGGTGTCAGTGGCGTGTGACTGGCAGGGAGGTCGTGACGACGATGCGCCGGATTTGAACGGTGGTATGAATCTTTTCACCGGCAGGGCGCAGAAACGGCAGGTCAGTACGTGTGCATACTGAATGATTCCAACAGGAAGATGAAAGACGGTCCGTGACTCTATCAGTCATTTTAATCCGATTTGATTCTAGATATTATCTATGTCTGAGAAACACGACTCCACCGATGTTCGTCGGTTTCAATCCGGTGATGGCGAGCGTATCCGCGAGTTGAACGACGTTGCGATGGCCACAACACCAGAGTACGAGCCAGAGATTCCAGATAAAGATCTCCGAGATGTCCAAACCAACTACCTTGACAATGACGGTGAGTTTCTTGTCGGTGTTGTAGAAGGCACCATCGTCGGTATGGGTGCTTACGCAACACCAAGCGAGTGGAAAGAGGAGTTCATTCACGTTGATTCCCAAACTGCTGAACTAACACGGATGCGTGTTGACCCCGAATATCACGGACAGGAGGTTGGGAGTGCTCTCTACCACGAGCTTGAACAGCGTGCGCGACACGACGGATACGAACGGTTGATCCTTGATACCGGTGCCGAGAACAATGTCGCACGTGGGTTCTACGAGAGCCTCGGCTTCCAACTGGAGCAAGAAATGTCCCTCAGTTTTGAGGGTGTGACATTTGAGTTGGTACTGTATCAGAAATCTATCGGTAAATAGGTGCCCTGTACTGACCTCCCATCCGCGAACTACTGACCCAAGGCCGACCGCTATTTCTCGGCGTCGACGGCGAGGGTGCAGCGCATTACTGGGATAGCTACGAGTTTCCGTGGCTGTTGTCACGGTTGATGGCGACGCCGAGAAAGTCGAGCTGGCAGCGACGCCCTTCGAGACGCTTTCTGAGTGGTGCGAATACACCTCGGAGCGTGGATGGGACATCGGCCCGCACGTCGGCGGGTCGCTCGTCGACGATCTCGTTCGGGCGGTGGAAGCATGAGCGAGACCGTCGCCGACGCGAAGGGCTTCGTGTACGAGCCCGTTCGAGGGCCGAAGCGGAAGATCGAGTTCGAGCCGCGGAATGATGGGAGTTTCGAGCGCATCGAAGCCGTCTGGACCGGGTGTCAGTGGCGGGTCACTGGGCGGGAAGTCGTGACGACGATGCGCCGGATTTGAATCTTGGGTCAGCTTGTTTTCACCGTGCAGAGTCAGAACTGACTGGTCAGTACGCGTGCGAATTGACCGATAAGGTTCCTACCCATTCTTGGATAGATTGAGCGAAGCGTGCAAGATGTAGGGCGCATAGTCAGCATACGAATGCAGAGCGGGGACTCAACGTGACAACTCACCTCTCGGGCAAAATCTCCTGAATGAATGTCTCGGCTTCGGCCAGATGATATTCGAAGAGCAACTCAGCCTACCATAACACTCTCGCATTCTCTCTTTAGAACAGTCCAGCAAGATACACTTCCTATTTGCACTTTGCACCCAATTCAAACATCACAATTTCATCGGAAAACAGCAACGTGATCGGCGGCTCAATCCTCACCTCGTCTACTGGAGGGGGATCGTCAATTCGCCCTCCTCTCCGCCTTCGAACTCGTCGCTGATCGTGTTGATCAGTACCTGGTCGTCGATCTCGTCCATTTCGAAGGGACCGGGCATAGCAAAGAGCGCGAGATGCAGGTCGCGGGGCGCGCCGTCGTCATCGATCTCAAACGTCACGGTCACCGATTCGGGATCACCTTCGTCATCGAAGTCGAACTCGCCGCCGATAATGTCGACGTCAGCGAGCTGACCGTCGGTTTGCTTACGCTTCCCCGAGACGTTCTGTGTGACTCCGTCCTCAGCATTCCCGAGCGCCCACATCCCGTCGTCGGGCCAATAGTGTGGTGGGATCGGTGGATTAGCGCCCTCACCGAAATCGACCTGCCAGTAGTCCAGTTCGCCGGCCGTCTCTTCCTGCTCAGGGATTACCGACGGTAGATTTTCGTCCGGGCTGAGGCATGTTCCGTGGTTCAGGACCAGTAGCGGGTGGTCCCCTCCGCCCTCGAAGCTGACCTCGGCTCCCTGAACCTCGTTGCTACCGTCTCGGCTCGTTTCGAAGTGAACGGAGCCGCTGCCAGCACCGGGGAAGTAGCCGTTGAAGGTTTCTTCCAATCCGCCTTCGAACGTGACCGTGAGTTTGGCACCGTCCTGGAGCGGTGTCGGTCCGCCACGGGTGAGGACCCAGTGCCAGTAGCTGTCCTCGCCGTCAGGGCAGTCCTGTTTGGCGTGCTCGCTGCCGAGCCCCTCCAACGGGACGAGATTTCCGGATTGTCCCGATTCGAACGCATATACTCTCCCATCACGGCTTCCGATATACGCGATTCCGTCCACGACTGCCGGGGACGAATAGACCGAATCGCCGGTCGTGAAACTCCAGCGTTCGGTTCCGTCTTCCGCGTCGACTGCATAGACGGTGTCGTCAAGGCTTCCGACATACACGACACCGTCGGCCACTGCTGCCGACGACCAAACGTCTAAGTTTGTGCTGAACCGCCATCTTTCGTCTCCATCCGCGTCGTCGAACGCGTATAAGTTCCCATCGGTGCTCCCGACGTACACCGTACCGCCGGCGACTGCGGGGGACGCCACCACTGAATCATCCGTCAGCGACCGCCACTCTTGCTCGCCTCCAGTAGTGATGGCGTACACGCTTTGGCCACCGCCTACGTAGACGAGGCCATCCGATACTGTGGGTGATGCGACTTCCGCTCCAATAGGGTGACTCCAGATCTCCGTCCCTGTCGCCGCGTCCAGTGCGTAGAGGTGACCGTCGTCGCTCCCGAAATAGACCGTGCCATCGACAACTGCAGGTGTGGAATTATTTGCGCCGTTGGTTTCGAATCGCCACTGCTCGTCGCCTGTCTCGGCACCGATTGCGAATAGCGTTCCCGGATCGCTGTTAGCGAAAAACACCCTGCCATCGACGACGGTCGGTGAATTAAACATCGTCGCTCCGCGCCCCCAGTCGAATTTCCACAGTTCGTCTCCGCTCGACGTGTCGACGGCGTAGAGGAAGTCATCTTCGGCGAGGAAAAATACCCGCCCTTCCTGTACCGCCGCAGTCGAAGTTACCGAGCCGTTCGTCTTGAACTCCCACTGCTGGTCGCCCGACAACCTATCGAGCGCATACATATATCCCTCGGAGTCGCCGATATACACGGTTCCGTTCGAAATAACGGGCCCGGGATCAATGATCGATCTGCTCGTTTCTGGTTGTCCCTCGGGCGAAGTCATAATGCGACTCCATCGGACACCGACGTCCTGTTTTGGCCCCGTCGCGTCTGGATGAAAGCCGCTGTTTGCCGCATCGTACTGGAACATCGGCCAGTCGCTGGTCGTCGTCGCCGCGGTGGCCTGGTCAAATACTGCCGGAAGCCCCTTCGCACCGATGCTCCCACCAATGAGTGCTTTGAGAGTTGTCCGTCTACTCAGTTTGCTCACGTTGTATTGTACTGGCATGGGTCTAGGTTAGCTCCCCACAGGAGCCAAAGAGTCATGATCCTATTTTTGTTATATAGAGATTATAATTTTCCGTCAAGCCGAAACGAATTATAACCTGACAGTACCGACGGACGGCTCTGTGATGCTCATCGCGGACGTCGTTCGCCCTTTGCGTAGGTTCGTCGCAGAATATTGGCGCTCCAGGATTTGTGGATCGTGACCGTACGCTCGCCAAGGCAGTACGATCGACCGACCACAAGATTGCAAGATATCCCAGACCGGTGGGAGCGTCCCATTTCGCGAATCAGTGTCGAGGAAGACCGTGTGCTCTCGACAAAGTGGGCCATTGCACTCGCTGTCGGCTCGTTCTGGATCCACCTCGGTCAGTGACAGTGCTCCTAGGGTTCGCCGACGCCCAACCGTACGTCGTGGCAGAGGTTTGCCTCGAACTCCCGCTCGCACTTTCGACGATAGATGCCCTCGTTGTTCCCTTAGTCTCAAACCATTTCGGCCGAACACAAAGGACGCAACGTGAGCATACTCGGCACGGCTTCAGGATTTTTGTTGCAGGCTTCGCCCTATGTCGTGGAGTCTTTGTCCTCGAATTGCTCGTCAACTCCCACTTCTCAAGCGACTGAGCGCGATGCTGTACACTCTCCCCGGACCATTCCAGAAATTCGCTCAAGCCCGGGTTTAAGAGCCCGTGATAGTGTGATATAGAAGTCCACCGCTCTTCGGATGAGAGGTTTACCAGCGTAGATGCTAAGTACTTACACGCACTGAGCAATCGATTCGAAGTTGTGATTCAGAAACAAACCGAATTGCCGTGCTGACTACAGCCTCTATATCTTGCACGGTAAATGAACTGGGTTCCTGACAAGTTCGGAATCTCGTTGTTAGCTACCTCGTGTGTATTGACCAACTGCTTGTTACAAATCCCATGAGTGGAATTGCCGTATTCATGACGACTGCTATGGGACTGTTCCTCGCTGGCTGCCAGTCGGCTCCCACCCCGACCCGGGGCTTTTTGAGCGATGCCGGCCAAGTGTGCATCGCACCGTTCTCATGTCACAGCAACACCTTTCTCCAGAGCAACAGCCATCCAGCCAGCGCCAGATTCCGAGCATTGAAGGGATTGGGCCAGTCGTCGACGAAGTGATCGACATAGCCCGCCGAGAACTCGATGCACCCCGGTCAGTGAAAATCAAAACGTGGGAGGATCGCGAGTTTCTGGTGCGTGTCAAGCATGGTTCAGCACCTGGCGTGAACACCCGGTACGGATACGAGACAGCAATCCAGTATCACAGCGATCGGGAAACTGTCGAAGCCTTCCTGATCGAAGAGGACACGCAGACTGATGAGTCAGAGCGATTGTTGAAGATGGAACTCGGAACAATCCCAGATCCAGTCCCAGAAAAAATTGGGGAGTAGCTGCCCCGGATTACTTGTCTGTCAGTTCTCGGTGATGGTCCTCACAGACCTGCCCGTACTCCTCATCGCGCTCTGGGTCATAGAAGGACCCAGCGCGGAATCTCACAGGGTTGAACTTGGTGTTGAACGTCTGCTCACAACGTGGGCACTGGACGTTTCCCATCTGATATCTCACCTCCCGGCGGCCCTGTCTGGCCGCCACCTGCCTGCGGCCACGCAAAATCGAGGTGTGTCTATCCGGGATTCCGGGCCCAGAAAACAGCTACCCAACAGCTCTCCAGACTGCGCCGACTGTGTTGGGTAGACCACTGAGGACCGCAGCAGGTCACGTTGCTCGAAGCGCGCCACACTCCGCACAGTACTCCTCAACTAGTGCGGTAGCTCCAGAGACCGTTGGATGGGGCATCGACTTTGGAGAGATCGCCCACGCGCCACAGTCGTCGCAGGACCCCGCTGCGTCAAGTGAGAATGCGTCTGCTGCGAACTGTGCGTGTTCGCAGTTTGCTTGCTTGCGCTTCTCCTGTGCAGTGTCGTGTGGAGTCCCCCTCGTTGGACTGTAGCTTTCGTTCTCGTTGCATACACTGCACCCCGAGGAGGACCACGACGTTCGGATGACGGTGTAATCATCGGTCACGAGCTTGTATCCGGTGTTGCTGTCCTCGTCAAGTCGAAAGACGGCGATGTACTCGTTTGATTTTGGGAGAGGGATTCGCTTGGCATCCTGACCGCTGGTAAGCTGTTCTATCGGATTTTCACCTTCTCTGTTAGTTGACATGATACTCGCCACTTTCCGGAGCGAGTCGCAAAAATGTCGCGCTATTGGCTTGTCTAGATCGAAGCACGAGCAGACAACAGAAGATGAAGTCCGTTTCCGTCCACCTCCCGGCGGCAGGCCGGGATCGCGCCCGCCACTGCAGGCACGATGGACCGCCGCGAGGCGCGCGATAGCGCCGAGCGGAGCGTCCCGTCGTCCGAGTGAACGGGTTTGTTGAATTCCCCACCAGATGAGATATTCTGACTCTGTGCGGTTAATACAGGTAAGACATCTACCGTTCAACGTCGTCTAATGGCCATCTAATTGGCAATCCAAACTGGTAATCGTGGGGAGGAGACGATATGGTATCGTTTACCCAACACGAATTTTGATGAGCGACTCCGGCTCTACAGGGGAAGCAGGCCGAGTGCCTCGGGCCGTTCGAGAGATTGAAGCTCTCCCGTGATGATAAGGCGCTTCGGGTCTCGGACCATTTGGCCCCGAGGCGGTTCACTCGTTCGTTTCCTGCAGTACGAGTTGTGTCGTCGCAAGATCTCGTTCTGAAGCTCTAAGGAATCCCTTTGTAAATCCTGCACCAAACATCGCGTCAACGAGGGTATCACCTGCCTGGGGTCTCTCTTTCCAGTCCACGACAGTAGCGAAACGAAAGATGTGGGAGTTCCCCGTTGGGGCGTCAAACGTCAGGTGCCATCGGTACTGGCTCGTTGAGCGGTCGGTTTCCAAGTAAAGGTTCGAACTAGCGTTGCCATCGTCAGCCGGAACAACGTCTCCAGAGTGAGAGACGAGTGAGCCTGACTGCCAGATCTGCTCGACCGTCAGCGAGGCAGTTTTCCACTCGGTCCCTACCTGATAGTTCGATCCAGGAATAAGTTGATACTTGGTGACGAGGGCGTACCGACCGGTCGTTTCGAGGTCGAGAACCGATGCAGACTGTCGAACGGTACCGTACATCCTGCTTCCGGCTGTTGTCGTGTCGGTAGCCACGACAGGGCCGTTCCGTTCACCCGTTGAAGCGACTGGATTCTGGGCGTGCGTGGCTGGTGGTGCAGAAGGCTCGTCGACGGCCTTGGCTGTAGCCCCGAGGACACCGATGCTTCCGGCGCTGGCGGCCAGTCCAAGAAGCGTTCGACGCTGCATTGTTTCAAGGAAATTTCGCTAAGATAGAATATCTGTTGATCGGCTCTGGAGAAGAACACCGGCCTCTCAAATAGGCCCTGAATCTTTTCTGCAGAACCAATCGTACCGCAATCGGAATACAAGATGTCGAAGATACAGTTGGGATATCTCGACTGGGGGTTGAGAATCGACTAGCTGTCGCCCGAGAGTAAATCTTCGACGAACCGGAAGCCGTTCACGAACGTCACTGAGTCACCGTATCCCTCACTAGTGAGCACCGCTTCAGCGCCTTCGCCGGCGGCGATATCTGTTGTGTATATGTACACCTCTGTCGCCGTCCCCGTGCTGAGATGCTGAGCAGCTAGGGCCGCAAGCGCGGCATCGGCTCGTTCGACTTCGTCTGCGGGTCGGTCGTCGGCGTTTGCGATGTACCGCTGGACACCGTCCATTGCCCGTGAAACGAGAGGGTCCGAAAACTCAAGCGGCGGCGCAACTGTTGCCCATCCCTCGTCAATTGCGGCGTCGACTGGTGGGGCTTCAACGTCGGGATCGTCGACTGTCAACTCCTCGTACACTCGCTCTGGGAGGACGAAGGTGATATGGTTCTGGCGGCCGAATCGGCGGACAGCCTTATACCGGTTGTTCGACAGCTGTCCTATCAGTACTTCCGAGGTTCAACGGTACAGGTCGTGATCATCGACCAGATTCTCTGTGAGTATACTGGCTCGAAGTAGAAGCAGTCGGAATCAGCGGCAGCCGAAACCAATGGCCTGGTCAATTGAGGCGTGACTCCGACGACTGGTGTAATACTGTCCGCTCAAATCGGATGTTTACTCTCGATATGAGGTCGGTTAGAGAGCGCTGCCGCTCAGCGGCAGGCGCTCTCGTCGCGTCTGGCGCTTACCACGGAGAGTAGCTTTGGAGCATGTACTCCGCTAACTCCTCCGCTCGATCTCTATCACATCCTTTGTCCTCGATCAGCCCTTGGATTGCTGACTCGCGCACAATCTGGTTAATTACCTCCTCGAACGACGAGAAGTCTGAGTGGTTCTCACCTGTTCCAAGCCGTCGCCGTACCACGAATGCATGAGCTAACATCACCACCGCGAGGTGGTGATGGACGCCCTTCCACGTTCGCCCTTGGTACTCGTCAGCACCAAGATTCTGCTTGATATCTCTGTGGAACTGTTCTACGCACCAACGGACTTGTGCCCAGGACACTAACTCCTCCAGAGATGCCCCATCAACCCCCCAACACATCCATGCTTTGAGTTTACCCTCTTCTCCATCTTTGTCTTCGTCGCCTTTTTTCAGCAGCAACCACCC